>DATDVW010000063.1:0-28668 GCA_035289865.1 Candidatus Nanoarchaeia archaeon | reverse complement strand
AGGATGCAGGTCCTTTATCTTTTCCGGATACTGTGCATTGGTCACCAGGAATGTGGAGACTTTCCGCTTATGGAACTCATCGATGATGGCGTTGATCAGGGGATAGGCGATGGGCTCCCCAGTCAGGGATAATGCGACATGCCGGATGTCATCGGACTCTGCCAGCGCCCTCTGGTTTGCGTTCTGATGCCCCTTGAAGCCGAGCAGGAGATCGAGATGCTCCCGGAACGCGTGCTCGATGATGAAGAGGGGATCATCGACCGGGCCATACCATGTCTTGGACACCGGCGCCTTGGTGCCGCGCCAGCAGAAGGTGCAGCGGTTCGCGCAGAACATGGCGGTGGTCATCTGGAGGCACTGGTGGCTGCGGATGCCGTAGAAGGCGTACTTGTAGCAGCCGCCCTTGCCGCGGAGCATGTTCTTGGTCCAGCCGCAGACTTTGACCGCGGAATGGCTGCCGACAAAACGGTACTGCTGTTTTTCCAGCTCCTGCTGCTGGATGATGTTGAGCATGGCTGCCGGAAAGGGAACAGGGGTATTTATGGGTTGTGCCTAGTTAGTTATTTCGAGCTCAGTGGGAAAGACCTGTACACCGACAGTGGCGGTGCGGCGGCAGCAACAAGACACATTACTGGACACGGATCTTTCCGAAACCTATATAAAACCAGGATGTTCAGGGGCCGCTATGCGCAAAGCAGCGATGACACTTGCCTTTTTCCTGCTCATTCCCTTTGCTCTTGCCGCGGGCGGCGGCGGGGGAGGAAGCGGAGGTGGCGGCAGTTCCGGCGGCGGAGGAAGCAACACCTCGCCATTCGTCACTTTGCCATCCTGCTCTGCTGCAGGGCATATCACCTTCTCCCGCTTTCCGAACAATGCAGCGGTGACGGTGCGGTTCCCTGACGGGAATGCGCATGAGATCAGCGGGGCATGGGAGCGTAACGCGTTCACCTCTGATGAAGCATTGTTCATAGATGCGGGGGCCTATGCCCTGGTTGATGCGGAGAACGGCAACAAGGAATTCAGCTGCCCGGGATTCACGTTCAGCTGCAGGCTGGTGGACATCGTGATTGATTCCTGCAGGATAGGCGAGCAGACGAAGGTAGTGTTCTCCGTGTCCAACGCCTCTGCTGATGACCTGGAGTACAAGTTCCAGTCCGGCAGCCGTGTCCTGAGCCACCGGAAGGGCGCATTTGACCGGGAGCTGGAGGGGAGCACGATCGCTGCGCAGGGAGATAAGTATGTCTTTGCTGCTCCGCCCCTTTCTGCAACCATGGTGCAGATCAAGCATCCCGCATGCGTCGGCAGGCAGTATACCTACGCCAAGGCGGACTGCATGTCCGGTGAGCAGGATGCATCATCGGTGAACGGCAAGGAGCTGAAGTGCAACGGCTACATGGAGATCGAAGAGCGGATCAAATGCCGGCTGAGCCTCCGGGATTCAGAGTATGACGAGCATGAGAATTTCTTCCCTGAATATTGCCGGGCACAGGTGAACCAGGGGCTGTGCATCGCGCAGTACCGGGCGGTGCAGCAGTGCTGGGATGAGGATGGGAAGCAGCGGTTTGCCTGCGCTGCCCGGCAGCTGCAGGCGGAAAACATCCCTGGCGAGAAGCAGCGGTGCAGGGGATTAGCAGGCGCGGAACAGGATGCGTGTTTTGGCGGGCTGCAGGAAAAAGGATACAGCCTTGTCCGCTTTTACCTGTATAATCTGGAGGAGCAGGCAGAGGAGCTGCTGGAGGCAGGAAGGCTGGATGAGGATGCGGTGATTGCGTTCACCAAGGCGGTCGAGCTGAAGAAGCTGGAGTTTGACGCCATGCAGGGAAAAGAGGGAAAAAAGAGAATAGTTCTTGAAGTAAGGGGCCTGTGGAGAGGGTTGTTGCAGGACAGCAGGGCATCATAAGCTACAATGATTATTCCTGTTGATTTTATTCTCCAGTCCAGCTCAACCAAAAGTTTTTTATAGTAGTGTACACTCTTGAGTACAAAATAGTGTACTCATGCATGCGCATCAAAAAGATAGTGTTAGAAAAGACGGTGCAGGAGAAGATACTCCTCAAACACGGCGTGCGGAGGGAAGAGATTGAACATGGGTTATTGGAGGGAAAGCCCAGGTTTTTCAGGGCAAAAGATGGAAAATACATGACGATAAGCAGCTATAACCGTTATTTGACGATAATATTCGGATATGAAGGGAAAAATGCGGCGATTGTGACGGCGTACGAGTCTTCAGATTGGCAAAAACGATGGTATAAGAGATAACGAGCCGGAGAACAGCAGAACATGAAACAAAAACTGGAGTGGAAAAGGGAAGGAAAAAATAAAGAAGAGTATGCGCGAGAAGATCTTGTTGGAGAGGCTGATTTCGAGATAGATAAAGAAGCGTTCGCTGGCCCGTTTACCTGTCACGGTAAAAAAACAAAATTAGCAAATAAAAGAATCTCGTTTAAAGGCATAGAATTCCACTATTCAGTATGGCATTGCACGAGCTGCAAGAAAGAATACTTGGATACAAAACAGGGAACGCTGCTCGAAAAGTTCTGGTTAATCAAAAGGCTTTTTGAAGATAAGTGCATATCTATAGAGCGGAATATGAATTACGACGGGAGGACATATTTTTTCCGGTTTCCGAAAGAATTGACGAAAACATTGCACAAAAATGATATCGTGGATATTAAACTGCTCAATCCTGATGGTAAACTGTTCCTCGTTGAAATAAAATCAGCAAAAGGTAATTAACCGCAGAGGCTTATGAGGACCAAACGAGTCAATGACGGCTTCGTGTTGAGTGTTGCCCGAGGAGAGAAGATCATCGACAGCATCCGGGCATTCTGCGGCAGCAACAGGATATTCGGCGGGCATTTCTCGGGAATCGGGGCCGTGGATGATCTGGAGCTGGCGCATTATGACGTGGATACCAAGAAGTACAGCAGCCGGAAATTCGCCCTGAAGCTGGAGATCGCCTCGCTCAGCGGCAATATCGCGGTTGCCGGCGATGAGATCGTCGTGCACTGCCACGGGGTGTTCAGCAATGAGCAGATGCAGCCGGTCGCCGGGCACCTGGTGGAAGCAAGAGTAGCTGCTGCCTGCGAGATCTTTCTGTTCCCCGCGCCGAGGCTGGTGAAAATGCTCGATGAGAAGATCGGGCTGAAGATGCTGGAGCTGTAATGACTAGCTCCGGCAGATGATCTGCGTGCGAGCGATGGTATCCCCCATACCAGTTCATACATTGGTTAACTCTCTGGGAATCTCAAATTCTCCGCTAGAATATACCACCTCTTCAGCCTGAGAGATGCATTTTTTGCAGATGTCCATCATCAAATCGTATTTTCCCATAATCTCCTCGCTTTTCACTGATGAACCATATCTCGCATCCTCCCTCTCGTCTACATCACTTCTTTCTTTCTTTTCGCTGTAGACCATAATCCTCTCAATGAAATCGTCATCATAATTGATGAGCTTTTTTTCCTGCACATATTTTAAGAATAAAGCGGTGCATTTCTGGTTTCTGCTTTCGATGCCGAATTTTGCAAGGATTGCCAAGGCGCAATAATACATCGTATAAAACCATTCTTCCGGGATTTTGTAGTCCAATCTTCTTTCTTTGAATAATTCGCAGGTCCTCAGATTGGTTTTTGCCTTCCCGATATATTCTTCCGCCTTCTGATTATCTTTTTTGACTACCAGCAAGCCTTTATGCTTTTTTCCTTTTTCCTCAGCCTTCTTCGCATGCAGAAAACAGTCCCTTGTTTTATTGTCCATGTGCATGCACCTTTTTCATAAACCGGACAAAGTTTTCCTGTCCGAATAAGACCACTCCTTTTTTTACCGCTGCTACAAACGCTTCATTGGGCTTTCGCAGCTCTTGCTCAAGTTCGGCTTCAGTGAAATGTATTGCATGGATCTTCTTGTGCAACGTTTTCTGTGCCCGGTCCAAAGTTTTCTGGATACTGATGAATTTGCTCTTGCCTGCGACCCCGACCAAATCAATGTCATTCGCCTGCTGGGGAGAATACAGGATGCTTCCGTACAAGACAAGAAAACCTGATTCAGCGCCTGCTTCTGCAAAGTTCACCCTCCATCTTCTTTGCGCAAGCGCCTCTTCGGCGAGGTACAGGGAAAGGGATTTCTCCACCAAAATGTTCTCCCAGTTCATCGTGATGACCGATGCGCTAGTCTTTCCTGATCCTATCGGCTCCGCGGCGGTGTATTGTTTTTTCTCCAGTTTTTTCAGCGCCTTCCAGACCCCAACCCTGCTGAGGCGCAGTTCCTTGGCGATGGAGGTGATGGTGTGTCTTCTGGAGAAATCTTTAAGCAAAAGCAGCAGGACATTTTTCCCCGTAGGGCTTTCTGTTACCATGTTGTTAATAGTTGTTAACTATCAGTTAATATATAAATCTTTCTATTCTGCCGCGGACGAAGCCCTTGTCTGCGCCATTAAAGATGATGGAGCTGTGATAGGTTTAAATAAGGATCAGCAATCTCCTCCCCGATGGCAAACATCATCCCCACGGTCGGCGTGCTGGTGTACCGCAACGGCGAGGTGCTGCTGGTGCAGCACGGCGCGAAGGCAAGCCATTTGCATGGAGTATATGGGCTGCCCGCGGGAAAGCTGGAGGCTGGCGAGAGCGAGGAAGAGGCTGCGGTGCGGGAGCTGTTCGAGGAGACCGGGCTGAAGACAGCAGCGGACAGTCATTGATGGGCTAAAATACCATTCTTAGGCTATTGGGTATCTGCAAACCGCTTCTCCACTTCCTTCCAATTCACCACGTTCCACCAGGCAGTGATATAGTCCGGGCGCCTGTTCTGGTACTTGAGGTAATACGCATGCTCCCAGACATCAATGCCGAGCAGCGGAGTTTTTCCCTGGGAGAGCGGGGAGTCCTGGTTCGGGGTTGCGATGATCTCCAGCTTGCCGCTGTTGAGGGCGAGCCACGCCCAGCCTGAGCCGAACTGGCCCAGCGCTGCTGCAGCAAACTGCTCCCTGAATTTATCGAAACTGCCGAAGGATTCTGTGATCTTCTCAGCAATCTTCCCTGCCGGCATCCCGCCTGCGCTCGGCGCCATGACCTGCCAGAAAAAGGAATGGTTCGCGTGCCCGCCGCCGTGGTTGCGGACCGCGGCGCGGATATTTTCTGGCACTTGATTGAGATTCGTGAGCACATCATGGATATCCATGCCCTCAAACGCAGTGCCCTGGATCGCGGCATTCAGCTTGTCCACATACGCCTGGTGGTGCTTGTCATGGTGCAAGCGCATGGTCTGCTCGTCAATGTACGGCTCTAACGCATTATAATCGTAGGGCAGGTTCGGTACTGTGTGCATGGGAACACCTCAGCAGGAGGAATTTTCTGCTGTTTAAATGCTTTTCTTTGTTTCCGGGCAAAAAATCAGCTGCCCATGGCCTTATTTTTACGGGATCCGGCATGGCGCCCGGCCCTGCAACGCTGTTTTTGTTTCACTTGCTATTTTCTGCCTCAGCAGATGCGTATTGCCGTGCATTGCGTAGCCGTTCCAGCCATTGAGCGCTGCAAGCACTTCTGATGCATGAATGAGCCATGACTGATAATCCTGGAGCAATACCCGCAGCCTGGCCCTGATCTTTCTCAGGTTTCTTGCCCTGACCAGCTTATAGTGGTAGAAGACACGGAAGCCCAAAAATGGTATTCCCCTTCCCAAAGGGATGACCTTGCATTTTGCCGGATGCAGCTCAATCTTGAGCTTTTTGAGAAACTCATTGATCCTGGACTCATATTCCTGAAGCCTTGTTGTTGCGCGGTCAAGGATGACAAAATCGTCAACGTAGCGGATATAATACTTTGCATTGAGCGCGTGTTTGACGAACCGGTCCATCTCATGGAGATAGATGTTTGCGAAGAACTGGCTGGTCCAGTTGCCCAGCGGCATGCCCTTGCCCGGGGTTTCAGAATCGTAGTTGTCAAGAATTGCTTTCACCAACCATAAGATGCCTTCATCTTTAACCCTTTCGCTAATGAGCGAGAGCAGGACTCCGCGGTCAACCGTTTCAAAGTAATGGTAAATGTCTGCCTTCAGGACAAAGCCTTCAACAGCGTTGGCATTCTTTTCTCCAGTGACGATCCTGCCGTTTCTGGAGACCTTCCGCATAAACCGCTCAAGCCGCCTGATGGCGAGAAGCGCGCCTTTTCCCTTCTGGCTGGCGAAACTGTCATGGATGAACCGCGGCTGAAAGATGGGCTGGAGGATGTTGACCAAGGCATGGTGTACTACCCTGTCGCGGAAATCACTCACACAGATAACCCTGGTTTTTGGATCCCTGAGCACAAACCTGCGCAGCGGCTGCGGCTTGTATGTCCCGGACAATAATTCTTTTCTGAGCAGCACCAGGTGGAGCTGCCAGTGCTCTGCAAACTTTTGCACTCTCGGGCTGCTGGCTTTGCGCTTTTTTGCTTTTTCGTAGGCGCTTTGGAGATTGTCCAATGAGCAGAGCTGGCTGAACAGATTTTTGTACGTTTTCATAAAGATGTGCCCCAGAACGTGCCGGCCAAGGGCACTATTCCGCGCGAGGCCCTGTTGTCATAGTTGTAGCCGTTGACATTGTACCTGTTGTTGAAGTTGCCACGGCCAACAGGCCACGCAGTAGCCCCGCCACCCTTCACTTTCCACTGCCATTCCACGACGTTCGCCTTGTTCCGGCTACTTGCTGTTATGGCTGCATTTCATAGCAATGCTGCTTCTGCAGGCTCTTGCCCTGATGGCAGGACGTGTAGTCCCTCTGGCCTGAGCGCAGGCTTTGCGCGGCAGAGCACGTTTTGGGGACAAAAAATGTTGAAGAGTACGCATATTTATAGGTTTCCACCGCCTGAAAAATTTTGCGCCGGACGTACCCCGCGCGAGGCCCTGCCGCCATAGTCGTAGCCGACGACATTGTACCAGCTGAAGTCGCCACGGCCAACAGGCCAGATGGAGCCGTCTGGAGGCAGGTATATCTGCGCCCGCTTTACGCCTTTCTGGATCTCCTGCGGCAGAGCGCTGAACAGGCGTCCGTAGAGCAGGCGCACGAGCTGCTCATCAAACTGCTTAAGATCAATAAATTCTCCTGATGCTTTTCCGCTGATGTCAAATTGCTGCTCTCCTGCATGGCTGAAATTCCGCTTTTTGGAGTATGTGCTCCGCTTATTGTCCCATACCAGCCCTACCGGATCGGTATAGCAGGTGAACTGCTTTCCTTTTCTTGCGAATGCCATGCTGAGCCATTCGCCGTAGCTGGAGAGCATGTCATCGCTGACTGCCCCCAGCTCTGCAGTGAGCTTGCCTTCTAATCCACCAATGAGCAGGCCGAAGGCTTCATGCGGCCGGGGATGCCGCTGGAAGCCTGCTTTTTGCAGGCGGGCAAGGCTTGCATCATAGGTGAGCAGTTCTTTTTCTGCTGCATCCGGCTTCCGGTATGCAGGCTGCTCGAAGGCAATATCATGGTAGGCGAGTATTGGGGGATGTGCCGGCTCGCCAGCGTCCGCAGGGGCTGCCAACGGATGACCTTTTTGTTCGCGGGCTTTCCGTGCCTGGTCAGCAACATCTTTCTCTCTCCGCAGCTCTTCCCGACGGTAGATCTCCTCTAGGTCGAAGCCGGCGAAGCGTGTGCTGCTCATAGAGTGTGCTCCAGTGTTTCATCGATGAATGATTGGTATGCATTATGGGTGAGCGTAATGGCCAGCTGCTCAAGATCAGCGCTGTTCTTGACGGTATACACCGGCAATCCTGCCCTTTTTAAGGCGCGGCTCATTGCCGTATGCGGGCCGAGCTGGATGTGGAAATAGTAATGCTCTCTTGCCCGCTGCATAAAACCCTCTTTGACATCTGCCCAGTTCTGCACACCGCCATCGCTCACGGTGAAAAAGACGCTTTTGCTTCCGGTCAATAGCTTGTCTAGGGCAGCAGGATCGATATTGGTCTCGCCCCATTCTGGGCTGAACAAAAGCTTTTTTGCATCCTCCAGGCCATGCTTTACCCTGCTTGTGGAGCTGAAGCTGCCCAGTGTTACCTGGACGTTGGGAAGGATTCCCCGGCGCGCCAGGTATTCGATGATGCCATACCAGGACGTGCAGAGGTGATGGTATCTGCTCTTATCCCCCCAGGGGATATATACCCTGCTTCCCGCATCAGCCGGGTCAGGAAGCCCCATCCGCATAGTTTCTGAGCAGTCCACATAGCCGAATTTGAATTCTGGAAAACTGGTAATCCCTTTCTTCACCAAAAGCGGTTGTTCTATGTAGTGCTGCGGCACTCCGAAAGAGAACCCCGGGATGCCGAATGGGGTATCCTGTTGTGCGACAATGACCGGTTTTCTGAAGTTTACCTGCGATAATTCGTGTTCCTCAGGATCAAAGGGCTCATGCCGGAATGGAACAAGAGGGAGGCTTGTCGCCTTTCGGGGAGCGTCCACCAGTATCTCAATCTGACGGGCAAGCGAGGAGTACACCGCATCCAATGCCTCTTCCTCCCCCATCCAGCTCGGCTTTGGCTTGCCTTTTTCATATCTCCTGCGGGCGGACCTTTCCCGGTTGGTGGGATCCTGCATCTCTTCCTGCATCTGCCTTCCAAAGCCGCACATCGGAATGTTGAGCTGAGGAGGGATCAGCGGCTCCAGGGCCCGGGTAAACTCTTCAGCAATGGTTTTCCAGTTTTCCTGGCCTGCAAAGTATCCTGCAATTTCTGCATGAGCGAGCCTCCTGCCCTTGCCGCTGATCTGCTCAATCCTTCGCAAGAACGTTTGGGCTGCTTTCTGCACTGGCTCATTTTGCTTGCTGTGCCGGGTGAGCAGTTTTTTATCCTGCCTATCCCCCCATGCGTAGAGCTGGATGCGCATGTATGCGTCGTATGCAGGGTCCCAGCCGGCTGTCCGGGCAACATCATCATAGAACAATGACAGCCCTGCATGCGGTCCCTGCGCGAGGAGAGTATTGTCAATCAGGTCTTCAACAAGATTGGCCACGCTGTCAACCGCACCAAGCTTGCCTGTTTTTGCCAAGATTGCGCTAATCGGCTCATAAAAATGTTCTACGTGCTCATCAAAAGTTCCCGGGCATGCCTTGCGCTTTCTGTTGGGTATATGGCCGCACTCGTGGCTGGCAATGTGCCGCACACAAGTCTCCAGGGGATCTGCAACATTTTTCTTCCCTGCAAAAACAGCTCCCTGATTTGCGGTTGTGAAGCGCGGATTGTATTGCAGCGTTGTTGTGTTTGTCCGCAGGTCGGTAAAAGCCTTAAAGCTTGGCTTTCTCTCTGCTGGTTCAACCTGGGCATTCCTTAGGATACCATGCTCAAAAAGGGTTTCCTGCACCGCATTCCCGATGTCCTGCTTCATGCTAACCGCCATCACCTGAAAAATTTTGCGCCGGACGTACCCCGCGCGAGGCCCAGTTGCTGCTGCTGCCGCCGTTGACGTAGTACCTGCCGAAGTAGCCACGACCAACAGGCCAGATGGAGCCGTCTGGAGGCAGATATATCTGCGCCCGCTTTGTACCTTCCCGCATCTCCTGCGGCAGAGCGCTGAACAGGCGCCCGTAGAGCAGGCGCACGAGCTGCTCATCAAACTGATGAAGGTCTATCCATGTCTCTGATGCTTTTCCGCTGACGGCAAATTGCTGCTCTCCTGCATGGCTAAAATCCCGCTTTTTGTAGGTATTGCTCTTTTTGTTCCATACCAGCCCTACCGGATCGGTATAGCAGGTGAGCTGCTTTCCTTTTCTTGCGAATGCCATGCTGAGCCATTCGCCCCAGCTGGAGAGCATATCGCTGCTGACTGCCCCCAGCTCTGCAGTGAGCTTGCCTTCTAGCCCATCAATGAGCAGGCCGAAGGCTTCATGCGGCCGGGGATGCCGCTGGAAGCCTGCTTTTTGCAGGCGGGCAAGGCTTGCATCATAGGTGAGCAGTTCTTTTCCTGCTGCATCCGGCTTCCGGTATGCAGGCTGCTCGAAGGCAATGCCCTGATACGGGGCAATGGAAGCAGGAGCTGGCGAAGCGGGAGCTGGCTCAACTGCGTCAGCAGGAGCCTTTGGAGGCTTCTTTCTTTTTCTTAATGCATCCTCATGTTTTTGTTTCTCCCTGCGCCGCTCTTCCGCATGGTAGAGCTGCTCCAGGTCAAAGTCGGCGAAGCGTGTCATGGTTTCTTGTTCTCCTCGTTTATTCTCTCAAGCAGGCGGCCTGCAAATCTCCATTCTGGCTTTGCTTCGTATGGCATTTGATCCAGTTTCCCCTGCTGTGCATAGGCAAGTGAACGTGTGAGCTGCCCTGGCTTTCTGCCAGAGGAAAACTGCGCATTGATCTCCTGCTCAAGGTCTGTTGCAAGGTTTCTCGCTGCCAGGTTGGGATTATTAAAGTTTCCCTCTTCGCGCAGGTAGGCAGGGCTGATGACGCCTGAGTAGGGAAGCATCAGCCGTACGGCAAGCAGCATTGCCCCCAGGGGATCATCCTTTGCCTGGGAATTTTTCAGCCCGGCGATATACTGCAGCCCCTTGGCAAGGCTTTGAGCGGCCTCAACAGTGCGCTGGCCGACAGATTTCACCCGGGCGCAATAGGTGTTTTTCAGCTTACAGCCCGTTTGTGTGCAAACGGCGGGCCATGCTTCCTTCAGGTTGTCTTTGCTGTGCTCTGCAGCAGGGAATTTTTTGCAATAGTCCAAAGCCCTTTCCAGGTACCGGCCGGCAATGCTCATCTCTAATGGTGTCGGTTTGGCGTTAATCATCCTATGCGCTTCGACAATCTTGTCAGAGATATCCCTGGACTCAGATTTCTTGACTCTTGGATCTGCCTTTCCGCGGCGGTCAATCAGTGCCATATCCTCATCAGTCGGCTTCCAGTAATCCAGATCAAGGAACAGGTGCAGGCGGTCAGCCAATGCATCGTCAATCCTGAACGTGCCGACATATCCCCCATTGCCCAGGTTGCCGGTCCCGATGCCGACGGAAAAGCCATCTCCCAGGTAAACCGGCGCTCCCTTATGCAGGATGTACCCGTTCATGATGCTCAAGAGCTCGTTCTGGGTCACTTCAGGGGCGCGGTTCAGCTCGTCAACACCCAGGAACCTGGATTTCACGCTCTGCGCGAGCTGATAGACCTCATCGCTGGTGGCTCCTTCACGGAGCTTCTGCAAATTGATCTGCTTGAACAGTTCGTCAGCCTTCAGATCAGGCCGCCCTTCGATAATCAGCCCCCGTTCCCCGTATCGGGAGCGCATGTCAAACAAAAGCTGCGTTTTGCCAGCGCCTTTCTTTCCCGCAACAAAAACATTATTCCGGACAACCTGTGCAGCATTAATCGCGTCGGTTACCGTAAGCGGAGTATTGCCCACCATCCCTATCTGCCTGCTGTTTACGAAATGAGGGAGGCTCAAATCATCAATAGTAAGGCTCGTCATTGTTCCACTTCCTTGATAATGGTTATTCTCACTTCAGCAACGGTTCCCGGCTTCAAATCTTTTTCAAGCAGCTTGGGAATGGTGATCACTGCCTGGCTGCCGTGCTTTGCAATCCGTTTGGTTATCGTGTAACTCTCTTGAGCCATATACATGCCACCTATGGACGGGTAAAACGCTGATGTTTTTAAATGTTTGCATTTTAACTACTCATAAGTAGTTTTTTATCTGTTTTATTTTTCTATATTGAAATATATTAGAGAGCGGGTATAAGAGATTTTGGCTGGAGAGGGAGCGGTTGTCGGAGTGATAGAGGCTTGTTTTCTTGTCCATGTGGCGGGCACGCTCACTACCCTTGCTTGCGTAAGAGGGTTATCCCTCTTGTCAAGAACCACGGGCTAAAGCCCGTGGCGTGTTCTTGAGCATGCTCAGTTTTCCACCCCAGCCACCATTCATATGTCAGAAATACAATGTATTTCTGAGCACACTCAAAAATGCCGAGCATTTTTGATGGAATGGTGGAAAACTGACATTATAGATTTTGAACGGCGCCTCGTTAAATAACAATGTTTTTAAAGCACGCACGATATCCAACGATATGGCTGACGATGTTGTAACCGAAACAGGTGTATATTATCATCCATCGGCGCCAAGGGCATCACACGAGTATCTTTTTGTCTTTATTCCCCGAGACAGAACCGTAAATTTTAACCCATCCGGGGAAGAGTACCAAGGCAGCCCGACCTCATTCTTTCCCATGCCTTTAGTTAGTGAAGCGCTCTTTAACATGAATCGTCCATCTTTTCGGGGGACTTGCAGAACAAATATTCTTGTGCAGGATTTGATTCCTGGGTTGCAGATGGGGGAGGTTCAAAGCGCACGAAGAGACTATCCTTTAAGTCCCATAGAAGTTGCTATTATCCGGTCTGAGCTTGCGGCAAGAAAGACGGATGTGGTCATATATGAAATGACTAATGTCGCAGAGAGAATGGCATATGACCGAAGGAACTGAATGCTATGGTAAAACTTTGAACTTTTCAAGAGCATCATTCATGCTTTCAATAGCCTCTTTCATGTTTTCTAAAGGTTTCCTAATTTTAATCAAATTTTCATCCATTTCTCTAACAAGTCTATGAAACTTTGAATTAGTTGGTTTGCTGTTTTTACTAAACAAAGTTATATTCTTTGACAGGATACTGGATAATTCATCAAGTTTTTGTAAATCTATTTTAGGATATTCATTTATTAGCATTTGTTCTGGTAAGAATTCAATTATTTGTTGGTTATTCTGTATATTTTTAGTGCCCATAGGCGTATAGTAATTCAATGCTATTTAAGCCTTACCTTTTAACTTTTTTAGTTGGTTATATGATTCAACTAATTGGTTGTAGCGATTAACCAAAAGATGATAATTATTGGCGTATTTATTTAAAGCAGATTTATATTCAAATTCGATACTTTTCTTTTGTTCAGTCAAATTCTTACTCCTGCTCTTCATAAAAATCTTCTCTAACGATATGGTTGTTAGTAGTATAGCCACAAAAATACCAACCGTGGGTCCAGGTGTTTTTGACCTTTCTAATATTAACAAAAGCGCAATCTATTCTGTAAAATAGATAATCAAAAACAGAAATTCTAACAACCCTTCTTGGCTGGAAACGAAATATCTAGAGTTTTTGAGAAAATGATCTACCTCTCTGAAGATTAGTCCATGCCAGGTTAGTCTATTTGCCATTTTTCTAACAATAAAAATGGTTGGATATAAATGATTTCCTAAATTCCACAGCTTATTTCGTTTGTTCTAATAGCAGATCCACCGGCTTCCTTCCCTCATATCCTCCGTCCAGCTCATGGTAGAACCTGATATCTTTTTCCGGGTAGCAGTAGCAGAGGAATATCTCCCTGCCCTCGTGCCGGGCGAAGAAGTCCAGCAGCCCGATGCTGGGATCCTTGATGAAGATTCCCAAGTCGGCCAGCTCCTTCATGGCCGCATGGAACTCGTACTGGACCTTGCTCCAGACCAAAGCGTCCTGGATCGCCTGCTGCATGTCGCGGAAGGGATCCTCATACTCGATATCAATCTCATTGAGCTGGGCAAGCTTCATGTGCAGGGCGATCATCTGCTCGATGGCCGGGCGGATCTTGGGCAGGAGCGCGTTTGCCTGCGCCAGGGTATAATGGCGCTTCACCGGAACGCCTCCATGATCTGGCGGGCATGGTCATCAACCTTCACCTTCCCGATGACTGCTGCGATCTTCCCGTCCTCTATCAGGAACGTGGTGCGCTGGATACCCATGAAGCGCCTGCCCAGGAATGACTTGGCGCCCCAGACGCCGTAGGCATCGATGATCTTCTTATCCGTATCCGCGATCAGCGGGAAAGGGAGCTCGTGCTTCTGCTTAAATTTGATGTGGGAAGGGGCATCGTCCGCGCTCACGCCGATGATGGCGATGCCCCTGCTCTTCAGGATATCATAATTATCCCGGAGATTGCAGGCCTCGGCGGTGCAGCCGGAGGTCATGTCTTTTGGATAGAAATAGAGGGCGAGCTTTTTCTTCCGGAAATCGGATAGGGATATCAGTTTTCCTGTCTCGTCTTTACCGGAGAAATCTGGTGCAGGGTCGCCTGGCTTGAGCATAACAGCAAGGATATGCAGAAGTTTAAATAGTTTTCCTCATTCCAGCTGATGCATGGCGCAGGAAATCTCTGTTGATGAATTGAAGCGGAAGATGGAGATGCATGAGGATTTCCTGCTGCTGGACGTGCGGGAGCAGCACGAGCTGCAGTACGGCGCCATCCCCGGTTTTGTCCATATGCCGATGGGGGATATACAGGGGCGCATCGCTGAGCTGCCGAAAGGGAAGGAGATCCTCTGCCTCTGCAGGACAGGCCATAGGAGCGGCGAGGCCGCTGCATTCCTGCGGCAGCAGGGGTTTGACGCAAAGAACATCAGCGGCGGGATATTCGCGTGGAAGAAGTATGATGAGACTGTGCGGTTCTACTAAGCATCTGCTGAGTTTTACTGCGGATCGACGATTCAGAACCCCATCGAGCTGCCGCAGCCGCAGCTGTGCTGGACGTGGGGATTGTTGATCTTGAATCCCGCTCCCTGCAGGCCGTCCACATAGTCGATCTCGACGCCGGAGAGCTTTTCCGCGTGCTCCCGGGCGATGATCACCTTGACGCTCCGGTCGGTAAAGGAGAGGTCGTCCGGCCCTTCGCGCTCCTGGAAGAGCAGCTCATACTGGTAGCCGGAGCAGCCGCCGGGCATGAGGCCGAGCTTCAGGCCCCATCCTGATTTCTTTTCCTGGGCGAGCAATGCCTGGACCTTTGCCGCTGCTGTCTCGGTCAGGGTCACCCCACCTGTTTCCTGCGCTGATTCTGCGGACTGGAGTGCGACATTCATTTTCCGGAGAAGGTTGTCCAGGTCGGCGGGCGACATCCCATGGCCGGTGGTTCCCTGCTCCAGGGTCTCATAGGTGGAGGCATGGCAGCCGACGCAATGCAGGCCTGCTGCAGTCATGATGTGCGCAAGCTTCTGCGCCTTGCCGGGAAATTTGGCAAAGACATCGTCTACGGTCATGTCCTTGGTAATCATCTCTGTCTGCGCTGCCTGAGTTTGTTCCATGGTTGCTGCCCTCGGTGCTTATATTTTGCTCTTCTTTTAATATTTTATCGTGATGTTGCCCTGCTTGAGGATGCACTGGCAGGCCAGGCGCTCATCACCGGCAGGGCCGAGGAGATCGTTCTCCTTATCGTTTTTTGGAGAGAGGTTCTCCCTGCCCTCTATCACGGTGACCAGGCAGGTGCCGCACAGCCCATCCTTGCAGCCGAACGGTATGCCTGCATCTTCGCACGCCTCCTTGATCCCGGAGCTGTCCGGAAGCTCCTTCCGGATTCCCGACTCAAAAAAGGTGATGGACGCCATTGTTCCGAAGATGTTTGAAAGTATATAAGAGTTTCGGAATGGGGAGGGGTTTAAAAGAGTTGCCCATACCCCCAGAAAAAAATTAGCCTGGAACCTGATTTGATGTAGGGGCATAACCTCCAGTAGCAGAGATTTGAGATTTTTCACCATTCGTTAGGCAGGATAAATCAATAAAATAATCGGATATCTTGACCATAACTGGTGAAACCATAGATTTATGGCTCACTAAGACTACGGTTTTACCTAAAGACTTGATCTGGTTAAGTGACTCCATTAAGTCCAAATCGCCAGAGCATACTATTGCTACATCATAATTATTAAAATGAGCATAGTTGACTAAGTCTACTGCGAGTTGGACATCTGTTCCTTTTTGGACGAATCTCAGATCTTTCCTGCTATATTTTAGCGGCTTTGTTTTTAGTTCTAACAAGTCAACCCGAGAGATTTCGTTAAAAGTCTCCGTCTGCGCCTTTTTTCTCTTTTCTGCTGAAGAAATCTCATAGCTTAGCGCCAATATCCTATCTGGTGAAAAAACCCTCCTTTTTTTGTTTTCTAATGTTCTTATTAACCTATTCTTTTCGTAAGACGTCGTCGTTGAGTTCAATGCTTCTTCAAGCCGTTTGATATCTCTTTCTATTTTTGATTGGTCGGCGGGCAAGAATCGTTGATGCTTTTTTGCCTGGTCAATTTGAGCATCGTTGTATTCCCCCGTGTAGATGTAAGTCCGAATCATTCTTGGGTTGTATATTTTCCCGCCAATCTTCTCCATAACCATATTAAACAAGAAATGGTGAAAATGGGAATAAAGAAGCTCCACATAAGATCCCTCAGGGTACAATTTTATGATGCTATGCTTAAAATTCTCCAAGTCACAAAAAATGATTACCCGCATATGGAAGATAGAGGGGGCTCAAATGAACGAAAGTTTTGCTTTCGTTCGCCCCCTTCAACATTATACGCCCATAATAGTAGAGGGAGTATTTAATGTTTTCTATTCTGAAAGGACGAGCAGCCAATAGCATATACCCCCAGTATAATGCCACATGTTCACCTGAACCGCTATTTTTATAGAAGGTAGAAAGCTAGTGTTATAAAAATATCCCCATCAGCCTGTCCACACATACCCTCCGGACAGTATCATACTTCTTCCAGAGATGCTCCTTCCCCTTCGTCCGCTCCGGCCCGATCTTCCCAGACAGGAACTCATGATACCTCATCAGGCAGTAGAGGCCGATGTTGAGGTAGTAAAGCGGCGATTTCTGCCTGAGGCGCTCCAGGATGGTATGGTCGTGCACGAGGGATGTGTATGTTTTGATAAACTGCGTTTTCAGCCCGTCCGTCAACGGCTCCGGCAGGTCCCAGCGGATGAATGCGTCCTCCATGAACGCCCAAACGTCAAAGGCGGCGTCGGTGAACGTGGGCCGCTGCCAGTCGATTATCCTGACCGCGTTGTTTTCATCCACGATCAGGTTGCAGGGAGAAAGGTCACCGTGCACCAATGCGAAGGGATGCTCCATCTCCTCCTGGCCTGCTACATACTGCTTCGCCTTCTCCACAAGACCGCGAAATGGGTGAAGCTCTGCTTCAGGAACACCCAGGATAATGCATTTGTCCAGGGTGGACTGGATATCATTGAGCAATGTCTGCATGGTCTCTTTTTTCCTGGGGAGATCAACTGCAGGCAGCTCCAGCGAGTGGAGATGCGCAAGGACACGTGCAGTCGCTTTGACCAGGGGCGGCGAGAATGCGGAGGGCTGTTTTCCCTCCACGAACCGATAGATCAATACCTCTTTCCCCAGCGACGGAGAATATGCAAAATGGACCGGTTCCGGGGCGATATGCAGCCCCTGCAACAGCCGCAACGCGACAGCCTCATCTTTTCCCTTGTTGCCGAAGAGCAGCCCGGGGACATTCTCCCCGTATACCTTGAGCACGAATCTTTCTCCGTTGATCTCTGCCAGATAGTTTGCGTTCCAAATCCCCTGCGGTAGCAGGCTGATGCGCACCGAGGCGAAGCTGGCAAAGCCGAATATCCCTGAATCCAGATGCGCGATATACGCCTCAACCTGTTCAGGGGGCATCATGAGCGCTCCGCCGGATAACATCTTTGTTGAGTTCATGATGGACCGGCTTTCCATCCGTATCCAGCTCGAAATAATGCACCGCAGCATTATCCTGCTCATGGTACACCCAGGGCTCATCCAACAGGATATTGACGATGTAGCTGTTGATCCATCCGGAGCCGACGGCCAATATTCTCCGGTGGGGAAGCCGGCGCATCCAGCCAATCGCTTCTCTTGCCCTGTCGGTCACTGAGAAAAATGGCTCCATATCCGCGAATACGCCTGTGCCAGCTCCGCCGTAGCAGGGAAAATCTGCGTCTGTAGCTATCCCCAGCTCGTGATACCTTTTTCCCTCGAGGCTGCCGCAGCCCCGTTCGAGGAGCAAGGGAGTGTATTTCGCCGGGACAGTGATGTACCGCCGTATCTCATCAGCGGTCTGCCGCTGCCGTCCCCGCTTCCCATCGGGATTTTCCAGGTCCCCGCAGAGGATATACTCGATGCCTTCCTGCTGCAGCGCGCGGCCTAATGCCCTGGCCTGATTTTTCCCCTGATAGGATAATGTCCCGGGCAGCCACCCCTGCACAATCTTGGCGATGTTCTCCTCGGTCTCCGCGTGCCGTGCGATATAGATCTGCTTATGGGCCTGATGCATACCTGCCATTATCATCTCTGCCTATTTAAGTCTTTCTATATTTTACTACTTATAAGGGGTTATCTATTTGGGAGAAGTATACGGTCACCCCTCTGTCGCATTCCCGCAGAAATAGGCTATCGTCCGCTCCTCTTTCCTGCTCTGCTGGTAGAGGATCTCCGCCTGGGCGCGAAGGATGAGGGAAGTTGATGAGGGATGCTGGGCCTGCGCGAACTGAAGGGGATAGCTGTCCATGAATGCGGTGAAATATGCAGCTGCCCGATCCGCGGCGTCTGCAGAGTTGTTCAGCACCTTTGCGGCATCCAGAATGACGGGCATGTCGCTGCAGCGGAACCCGTCTTCAACCGTCGCCTGCCGCCCCTTGCGCTGGCTCCATTGGTAGAGCCGCTCAGTCTCCAGGGCAGAGAGGCGGAAATCAAGATAGGCTATGATCGCCCGCGCATCTTCAGTATCTTCTTGTGCATGGACCTGCTCGTAAAACACCCCCAGGCGGTCGCGCATCTCTGCCTTCTGCTCGATATCCTCAGGCATATCCGGATAGACGGCGCCAAAGTTCCATTCAATCTTCCTGATCTCACCCAGGCTGGCGCTAAAATCGTATTCCCTGACGACTGCCCCAGCAGGCTGCTGGCTGCAGGCAGGAAGCAGGAGCAGGATGATCAACAGATACCAGGGACGCATATGCTCTCACCTCAATAATATATAGTATAAGCAGGGATGAAACGCTCCCATTTAAGATTTTCTATTCTGCACCAGCATGGATTGCGATAGCCAGACCGAATAAGCAATCATCATTTAGGCATGCTCCGCAACAGCGAGCGAAGAGGGTAGGGGGCATCGAGAATATCCTGGTATTTCCGGAAATAGCTGGACAGGGTCATGATAGCTTTGTCAAACTTCTCCCGGACAGGCGGGGGAAGCTCTGCACAGGCCCGGTGGACACGAGCATAGCGCAGGTACATGCTGGTAAGATTGGTGCGGAGCTGATTTTCGTGGTGGGTGCGGAGATATCCGGCAAATAGCTGCTCGCGGCTGGTGCGCTTATCCCGCATCAGTGTCCTGAAGAATTCCCGCTCCCCATCTGGGATGGACCGCAGCAGGATCTCGCGCAGGGCGATGGTAGATATCTGGAACCAGGCGTCTTTTGCGGACTGCCGGGAGACCGGATGGGAATAGCGCGGAACAGCCGGAGAATGCTGCTGATATGCCCGATAGAGCTGTTCCAGCGCATCTGCCTGAGCAGGAAAGTCATATCCATCCATGAGCATGCGCTCAAAGCCTTTGATGTCTCCTTTCGAGCCCTTCAATATGTCTGTTATGTCCATTGCTGCAAAAGAAGGGAGCGCACCCCTTAAAAACCTTATTTTTTGGCACATCGGAAATCGCCACTCGCACACTCCTTGCTTAAGCTTGGAGCAAGAGGGTGATTTCCGAGTGTGCTCAAGAACCCGCCCCGCCCTTTAGGGCAGGCGTGTTCTTGACATGCTGAACTGCGGCGTCAACAGTATCCTGTTCCCATCCGCTCTTCAGGAGCTGGCTGCGCAGTTCTGCGACCGCGTATCCTTTGGAGACGCCGTCCTGGAGATAGGCGACCAGCTCTTCAGGGACAGGCGCAGTGGCTGCATGGAACAGGCGGTAGAGCTCAATGCCGACGATGCTGAGGAGCACCAGGGAGATGCCGATGATCAGCGGCCAGCGAACCGGAGAGGGGGAGGACTGCTGCTGGGGAAGCCGGACAGCCGGGTAATCAGCCCAGGATATGCCCAAGGCTGCTGCCTTCTCCTGGAGCGCTGCGGCAAGGGCAGGCTCGTCCGTGAGATCAGCCTTGTTCTGGCGCAGCAACCCAAGCACCTGGCGGAGCTCTGCCGGGGTGCTTGCCAGGCTGACGCTGTCCTGCAGGAAGGCGCGCTGCTCGCCGGAGAGGGCAATGGCTGCAGGAAGCGGTATGAGCATTATTATATGCAGCATCACTATATAGAGAGCAAGCCGGTATTGCATGCTTTCTTTTGATAAGTGGGGATTTAAATAGGTTTTGTGTGTAGTGGGTTGGTGCGAAACTCTTGTTCGTGCGTATGCGGAGCCTGAACAGGCCTCTCCACTTCGCTTCGCTCAGGTCGGAGAGTACATCCTGCGGAGCTTTCACCTTGGGCAGACACGCATACGCACCGATTTTCGCACCAACCCCGCCCCCCAGCGAAACCTTTATAAAGGGTAGGGCCCTTCCCCCTCATTATTGTAACTACTGCATAATTAAAAATAACACAAGACCATGATGAAACATGTCCTTTGGGTGGCGTTGGCCTTGCTTCTGGTGAGCGGAGCGCTCGCCGCAGGCAGCCTGACCGCTACCCGGACATCAGTAGGCACGGTCTCAAGCAAGGCAAAGCAGACCATCAGCGGGACATTCACCCTGCAGAACACGGGTGGAGCTGCGGTCGCCGCAGCCCTTCCGGCAACGGTTATTCTCACTGGAAACGAGAGCAAGACCGTTCCCGTGACCTACAGCCAGTCCAGTCCGCTCAATATCAATGCCGGGATAACTGAGAGCGTTTCCTTCTCTCTTGTGGTTCCGAATGACCTGGTTACCGGGACCTATACGCCGGTCTTCAATATCACGGCAGGCGCAGGCAATTTCGATGCGTTCTCCCTGCAGCTCACGCAGAAGCAGGCGCTGACGATTGAGGACCTGGATTTTAAGGTGGATACGCGGGATGCCAACAATAAGGTAAACGGGGAAAAGATCAATGAGGCTGCACGACCGGGAGACCCGGTCATAGTGACCGTGCGGGTGAAGAACAATTTCCCGGACGTAGACCCGAAGATAGACATGAACAATATCCTGATCACCGTCGCGATATTGAATATCGCTGACGAGGACATCGAGGAGGAATCCGACGAGTTCGACCTGGACGCTGATGATGACGCCAGCAAGACCTTCCGGTTCGCCATCCCGGAAGAGGTCGATGAGGGCGATTATGAGGTTATGGTGTTTGTCGAGGGCACGGATGACGACGGCATCGAGCATACGATTGACTGGCGCCTGGAGCTGGAAGTGGACAAGCAGAGCCACGACACCCAGATCAAGCGGGCAGAGTTCATCCAGCCGCAGGTGCAGTGCGGGAATGTCGCGAACCTGGACATCCAGGTGGTGAATTTCGGCTCATCGGAAGAGGATGAGACCAGGCTCAAGATCACCAACAGCGAGCTGGGCATCAGCATCCTGGAGCGGGATTTCCATCTGGATACTGATCTGCTTGAGGATGAGAGCAAGTTCAGCAAGCGCTTCCAGATCCCTATCCCTTCCACTGCGAAACCAGGGACCTACACTGTCCGGACTGAGATGTTCATCGATGTGGACAGCCTGGATGATTTTGTGGACCGGAACCTGGTGGTGACCTGCCCGTCTGCCGCTGCACAGGAGCCTGAGCAGCAGGAGAGCCAGGAAGAGCAGGAACAGCAGCAACAGCCCGGAGAGGGCCAGCAGGAAACTGCTCCCCAGACGAACGGCGGCAGTACCACAGTCATTACCGAGAGTGTCGAGGACGGCGGGAGCAATTACCTCATCCCGCTGGTGATCGGCAATGTCATCGTGCTGGCGCTCATCGCTGCGGTGGCTATTGTCCTGTCCAGAAGGAAGAAAACCCTGTAAGTGTCATATTCATAAGTGTCATATCCCAAAAAATTGGTGATTCTTGTAAAAAAGGGTGGAAAGAGCATCAAAAGCTACTATGAGGACCACCATGAACACCACTATCGGAATATGGGCAATCATCGCTCTGTTGAGCGTAACGGCTGCGGCCGCAGCGAACAGCGCGCCCTCCATCACGGTCGCGCAGGACGTGTACCAGATCAAGGAGATGCAGCAGCTGAGCATATCTGCCACTGCCGTTGATCCTGACGGGGATCCCATAACCTTCTCTGCAGCGGTCAGCGGGGATCAAGGCAAGGTCAAGGATACCTGGTTCGGCACCAAGGCGATCGGGCAGGAGGATATTGATATCCTGGTACCTTATTTTGCCAATGCCGCCATCTACAGAAGCGATTTTGACTTAAATAATGACGGGGAGATTTCCATCCTGGATATCGCAGCCATTGCGCAGCGGTTGGGAGCCCATGAGGGGGAGCAGAGCTATGTCCCTGCATATGACCTGAGCACCAAGCTGAACGTGCCTGCAGCACTCTTCTCCTGGACACCGGCATCCACTCTCCTGCCCTACGGGCAGCTGCAGTTCACGGTGACTATCACTGCCCAGGACAGCAATGGCGCTTCAGCAGCAAAGAGCGTCAAGGTCTTTGTGGATAATAACAACCGGCTGCCGAGCAAGCCGGAAGCTATCAGCCCGGAGAACGGCGCAGAGAGCATTCCCTTAAACACTCCGCTCAGCTGGAAAAGCACAGATGCGGACGGGGATTCATTGTTTTATCACATCTATTTTGGCACCAGCCCAAGCACTCTGGGGCTCCTCGAGAAGATTTCCAAACCCCAGGGAGAAGCAGTCACCTACCAGGCGACCGGGCTCACAGCGGGAACGACCTATTATTGGAGGGTTTGGGTGCGGGATGGAAAAGATAACCCTGAAAGCAGATTTATCGAGGGAGATCTCTTCTCATTCAAGACCCAGGCAGCGCAGCCTCCCACTCCTCCGCCGCCAACCGGAGGGAGCAATGGGGGAGGAACAACGCCGCCTCCTGCAACAACGAACCAGGCACCGGCCATCAGCTCAACGCCAGTGGCTGTCGCTGTTGTCGGCGCCGCCTATTCCTACCAGGTTGCTGCAGCTGACGCAGAGAACAATGTGCCTCTCGCCTACAGCATATCCGGGCCAGCAGGCATGGCGATCAGCACTGCAGGATTGGTCATCTGGACGCCGACTGCGCAGCAGGCAGGCAGCCACCCGGTCACTGTCGTGGTGCGGGACAGCCTGAACAACGCCCGCGACCAGGCATATACTGTTGTTGTCGGCCAGCCGGGAGTGAACAATGCCCCGGTCATCACCGCATCCAGCCCGCAGCAGGCGGCACTCATCCTGCCGGACATGGTGGACCAGGTGTTCAGTGTCACCGCCTCTGATCCGGACGGCGATCCGCTGACCTACAGCTGGACATACAACGGGGTGGATGCAGGCGTGAGCACATCAAGCTATACGTTCAACAAGCAGATTTCAGCATACACCGTGGTGGCGACAGTTTCCGACGGTACGGCAACGGCAACCCGGTCCTGGAACGTCGAGGTGGTCTCCCGCCCGGCGACAACCGGATTTGACGGCACAACCACAAACTTCCTGACCTTCAGTTCAGACGCCGCGCTCTCCCAGGCGGCCAACATCGTCCTGGAGAAGTCAGCGGCCGGCAAGATCGATTTCGGCAGCAGCGTGCTTGATCTCCGAAATGTCGCAGACATTCCGGGAAGCGTGCTCATCGGCGACGGGATCGTCGCGGTGGACAGCGGGAGATACCCGCAGCTGAACAAGCCGGCAACCGTCACCATGCGGAACGTGAACCTGGCTGGGACGCCAGCAGTGTTTGTCAGCAGCGCATTCACCAGCGACAAGAACGCGGTGACCGCTCCCTGCGGGGCCGCATGCAGCAATATCAACTATAATACCGCCACCAAGGTGCTTACCTTCACCGTGAGCGGATTCAGCACCTATGTCGCCCGGGATGCGGGAAAGCTGATCGTCAGCGACCTGGACGTGAAGGTCGGCGGTTCCACGAGCAGCAATGTGGCGAGCGGCGCCACGGTCAGCAAGAAGGCAAAGCCCGGCGACACTGTTGAGCTGCGCATGAAGGTCAAGAACACCTTCACCAGCGCGCAGGACATCGAGATCAAGGATATCCTGGTGACCGGCACCATCCGGTCCATCGATGACGGTGCAGACCTGGACGAGGACTCTGAGGAGTTCGACCTCCGGGCAGACCGCGAGAAGTCCGTCACTCTCCGGTACACCGTGCCCTTTGACGTCAGCGCAGATACCTATCAGGTGCTGATCGAAGGAGACGGCAGCGGGGATGACGGCCAGGCCCATCGGATAAGCTACACGGTCCAGCTGACTGTGGAAAAGGACTCCCATGACGTGCGCATCACTGAAGCGGCAGTAGGGAATCCTGAGCTCTCCTGCATCCGGAGAACGACGCTCAACCTGGAAGTGATGAACGTCGGCAGAAACGAGGAGGATGTCCGGGTCGAGGTAAAGGGCGAGCAGCTCGGCGTTGAGCTGGCGCAGAGCCTGGTACTTGATGACACCGCGTTCAGCGAGGACAACAGCTGGCAGAAGTCCATCACGATCGACGCCTCCGGCCTGCAGCCGGGCAGTTATCCCCTCCAGATCACCCTGTTCCGTGACGGAAGCCAGGAGGAGAGCAGGAATATCGACATCCTGGTGAGCGGCTGCGTGCTGCCGCCGGCGCAGACGGCAGGGCCGGACAGCGACGTTGATGTGGTTCTGCCCACTCCGCAGCAGGGAGCTGCGCAGCAGGGCAGCGATGGGCTCTATGTGATCGGGCTTGCCGGAGCAGCGGCCATCGTCCTGATCCTGGTGATTGCCGGATTTGCAGTCCTGGCACGGAAGGGCAGGCGGCGCGGGATGAAGCACATCGGCAGGCGATAGGGAAAGGTTTTTATTCTCTTTTTTCCTTCGGATGAGGGATACCTATGAACAGCACCATGCGGATTGCGGCGAGCGGCGGAACACCTATGCAGGGGAGGCCGGACGGCCATCTTGGGCTCATCGTCAGCCCGATCAAGCTGGCAAACCAGATGTATGAGGCGCTCGAAAGAAGATGCCGGGAAAATCCGCATTATCCCCGCCCGCAGGAGCTCATGCCCAGAAATGATGATCCGTACACAGTCGGCAGAGAAACTTTCCGAAGAGCGCTTCAGCCGCCTTCCCTCTATCCAAAGGATGTACGCGTCGAGTTCCGGAGGATGCTGAGAGCTGACTGCCCGGATGTCAATGCCGTCTTCACCGCACTGGGAAGGATCTATCTTACAGAACAGGAAGAGGAGCGCAGATACCGATAGGCGTTCTTCGGCTGTTGTCAAGAACCGGCAGGCGTGTTCTTGAGCATGCTCGGAAATCGCTTGCTTACCCCACGCTGAAGCATGGTTGGCGTACGCAAGGCGATTTCCGACATGTTAAGAAATAGAATTCTCAGCATATAATTCTCAGCATATAAATCCTTAAATAGCCCCTGGGTTTCATATACCTGAAAAATGGGGGGATATGATTGCGTAGCCGGTTAGTTGCCATCCTTCTACTTATTTCTCTTGCCTTCCCTGCGGCGCTTGCAGCTACTATCAATGTGCCGGGTGACCAGCCGACAATCCAGGGTGCGGTGGATGCGGCGGGCAACGGCGACACGATCATGGTTGATGCAGGCACATATGTGGAATCCGTAACGGTCAGCGAAGGGGTGAGCATCGTCGGAGCCGGCCAGTCAACAGTCATCCGGCCGCTTGCCGGGACTTTTGCGTTCAAGATTACCGCTGCAAACGCGACACTGCGGAACCTGCGGACAGATACCGCTGCCGGGCAGAACGGCACCACCAACATCTCCATCATGGTGCAGGAAAGCGGAGCCAGCATAGTAAATAATACCATCATCACGACAGGAGATACTGCTTTGGGAGTCTGGGTCTGCGGCAGCGATTCCGGCTGCGCTGCCCCTGCCAGCAACCTTACGCTCCTGAACAACACTATCATCATCAACGGGGTGAGCACGGGATTCTACGCTGAATTCTCGACACTGGGGGCAAGAGGATACACCATCTCCCACAACAACATCACCGCAAATAAAGGCGTTGCGCTTGAGCTGTATGATGTCGATGACTCGCTGATAGCGGGCAACTTCTTTCACGGAGATGACAGCGGTGTGAATGCGGCAGTCATCATCCACGGCCAGCGCCGGCCGGTTGACGGGATAAACTTCAGCGATAACCGGGTGTTGCATGGCTTCCACAGCAGGTTCGGGAGGGCAGGGACGCCGAACATGACCGGGATCAACATCATAGGGAATACCTTCCAGAACTGGACTACCCGGGGAATGATCATCGATTCTTCGGTAAGCGGAGCCAGCGTGTTTAACAATATTTTTTCCGGCAGCGGGGAGAATGCGCGGGACAATGGCATCGGCAACCAGTGGAATTCCTCTATTGGGGGGAACTCCTGGGCTGATTTCGCGTCGAATGCGAACTATCCCTATTCTTACCTGGTGCCGGGAAGCGCCGGGGCAGTGGATTACCTGCCGGATGTCGAGGCGCCGAGCGTGACCTTCTATGCGCCCGCAGCGGGATGGAAAAAGACGAACTTCACGGTTAATGCCAGCGCCAGCGACAATACTGGCGTGCAGAATGTGTCCTACCGCCTGGAGAACGCGACATTTGCCAGCAGCTGGTTTGCATTGCAGCAGGCAGAGGGGTTCTGGACAGCCGACCATGACATCACTGCTGTCGCTGACGGTAATTATACGCTCCGCATCAATGCGACAGACCCGACCGGGAACAGCAACGCTACAGTAACCGCAGGCATTATTGCAATCGACGATACGCTACCCCTGGCAGATGCAGGAGTGAACCAGACAATGAGTGAGCGCAGCGCCGCAACGCTGAACGCAAGCGGCTCAGCGGATAATTTCGGCATCATCAGCTACTCCTGGGACTTTGATGCGAGCGACGGCATCCAGGCGAATGCAAGCGGCGCGGTTGTATCAGCAACGTATCTGAATAATGGAACATTTGTGGCGACACTCACCGTAACTGATGCCGCAGGCAATACCGGCACCGATACCAGCAGCATCACGGTGCTCGATCTTGGGCCGACGGCAAACTTCACCTTTCTCCCCATTAATCCGGCAGAGGACCAGCTAATCAGTTTTACTGACATCTCTACCACGCCTGGCGACAGCATCACCGCATACAACTGGACATTCGGCGACGGGAACAGCAGCAGCCTGCAGAATGCGACGCACCGGTACGCGAAGAACGGCACATATACGGCATCCCTTATGGTGACGGACAGCGACGGCAGCGCCAGCGCCATGCAGCGGCAGATAAACATCTCTTTTATTGATGATGCGCCGGTGCGCATCGGCACAATCCCTGCGCAGAGCATGCAGGAGGATATCCCCCTGGCGCTCAACCTTTCCCTGTTTTTCCTGGACGAGGAAAGCAAGCTCAGCTATACCGTGTCCGGGCTGGCCAATATCACCGCACAGACCGGCAATGACATCCTTACCCTGACCCCTGCTGCCCAGTTCAGCGGCACGGTGAACGGCGTGTTCATCACCGCGTTTGACGGAGTGAACGATCCAGTCATCTCCAACACCTTTTCCATCACCGTCAGCCCGGTGAACGACGCGCCCATGATATCCATCCCCAACCAGACCATCACCGAGGATTCCGGCAACACCACCTTGAATATCACTGCGTTCACCACCGACGTAGATACGTTTAACCTGAGCGCATTCACCTACAGCGCAACCCCGGCAAACAGCTCCCGGCTGGTGTGCGGGACTAGCGGAAGCGTCCTCTGGTTCTTCCCCCAGCTGAACTTCTTCGGAAATACATCATGCCTGGTGAGCGCACATGACGGCAGCAATACGACGACGGTCACGCTGCCTATCGCTGTCACGAATGTCAACGATATCCCGGTGATCACCTCGACACCAAAAACCACTGCCACTGAGGACATGCTTTTCACCGACACCATCACTGCAACGGATGCTGACGGAAACACGCTGAGCTACTCCATCAACAAGACAGCCATCGGCATCAACTCGGCGACCGGGGCGCTGTTCTGGATACCGGGGAACGCGGATGTCGGAACGCATCATGTCCTGGCGACCGTATCTGACGGGACGGCAACAGCAACACAATCGTATACTCTCACGGTGATCAACGCCAATGACGCCCCCACTGCTCCGGTGCTGGTGCATCCGCAGAGCGGAGCGGTCATCGTGAGCAACAGCACCACCCTGCGCTGGAACGCGTCGCAGGACATTGATGGGGATACGCTGTTCTACCTGGTACGGCTATCCACCAACGCAAGCAGCATCCCGGTAATCACCGGGATCAGCGGCCTGGAGCATACGGTTGCGGTCGAGCACGGAAAGACCTATTACTGGCAGATTGAGGCGATGGATGCGAATACCAGCACGCTCAGCGGCTCCAGGAGCTTTACCGTCTCCCTGAAGAACCCGCCCACGATCAATTTCTCATCACCCGCGGCAGATCCCACTGTTGCTGAAGGGGCATCGCAGACGTTTACGATCACCGCGGCAGATGTTGATGCCGGGGACATCCTTGCATTCTCCTGGCTGCTGGACGGCAGGACCATTTCCGGAGCGACGGGAAACAGCCTCAGCTTTACCCCAAACTTTACGCAGTCCGGTACCCATGCCATAACCGGGGTGGTGACGGACAGTTTCGGGCTGAATGCGAGCAGGCAATGGGCAGTGACGGTCAACCACACCAATGTGGCTCCGGTGCTTGCGGCGATCGGACCAAAGAGCGGGAATGAGGACAGCGCGCTGGAATTCACGATTCTCGCCAGCGATGCAGATGGGGATACGCTGAGCTATGCTTCCAGCGATTCCCGGCTTGCGGTCACCAAGATCAACAACAGCGCTGCCTTAGTGC
>DATDVW010000062.1:0-12427 GCA_035289865.1 Candidatus Nanoarchaeia archaeon | reverse complement strand
TTTCCGACAACTTTATTAAGGTCTTGGTCGTAAGTCCTTTTACGCATTGAAGGGGCTCCAACCACCCCCATCTTGAGAGACAGATGGGGGCGAAAGCCCCTTAAATCTTTCTAATTATGAGTGAACTTGCAATCGAGCCGGCAAACCGCTACCTTTATATATAAGTAGTTTAATAAGTAATAAAGATAATAATAAAAATGGTAATTAAATAAGCTAATAAATAAGTAATAAAATAAGTATATTATACCGCGAGACAAGCATCATACACGATCATGAAAGAGCTTCGGCGGAAACTGTACCAACGGGGCAGCAGCTTCGAGACCACCATACCGATGCCGCTCCTGTTCGGCCTGGATCCGGCGAAGAGATACCATGTCCTGTTCCGCTACGATGCGAAGGGGAGCAGGTGGTATATCGAATTTCAACCACAGGAGGGGAAAAAACGATGAGATATCTCTTGAAAGACATTATCGGGCTGATGGACTTCCGCGAGCTGGTGAAGCTGCGGAGCGATATCGACAGCGGGGCGATCTACCTCCGGCAGATCGTCGAGGAGAACATCCGCGAGAAGAAGGAGAAGCACAACAAGTTCTGCATGACCTGCGGAAACCGCGTCAATCCGTACCTGCCGAGCAATTTCACCCTGGTGATCGGCGCGGAGGATGACCAGCGGAAGGCAAGCTTCTGCGCGCTGGACTGCATCCAGTATTTTCTGGAGCATGCCAACAAAGTCCAGGAAGAGGAGGTGCAAGACTATGGAAAACAGGGATGATATGGACAAGATGGACATCATGTCCGGCATGCAGCGCGGGCATGCAGCCGGCAGAAGAAAACGCATCGAGCGGTTCTTCCGCCTGGGTATATTCAAGGCCTTCCGGGGAGAGTTCCTGGAGTGGGAGGAGTATAAGAAGAAGGTGGAGAAGATGGAAGAAAAAAGCTTTGAGAGGATATAACATGGAAAAGATATGCGCGGTACTCATCGTTGCTGCCCTGCTCGCTGCGGTCGCTTCAGCGGAAACTGCGGGAAATACATTGACCCTAAACAATGTAATTATCCCGGAGCTGAAACCATGCGACTGCGCACAGCTTGCGCTGCTGGACATTAATGACGATACGGAAGTGAGCATATTGGACATCGCTGCGCTGCAGCAATGCATGGGAAAAACCGCGCCAGATGAAACCTGCACCGCTGATGATTTCGCACAGCGGGACCTTAACGCTGACCGGGTTGTCAGTATCCTTGATATCGCGGCGATCGCCCAGTGCTTTGCCACGGGCATACCTCAAGATTGCTACACCATACCCCGGGCCGAACTGACCCTGGCCACCGAGAAAGCGAGTTATCGGGTTGACGAACGCATCACCTTAACAGACCCGCCTGTTGCGGCATCCGGACCCTCTCAGAAAACCTACACCCACGCAGCAGATGTTCCGGCAGCCCTGGGAGAATTCGGCGCGCTCGGATACATCGTTGAATTCAGGGAAGAGCCCCTTATCCAAAAGAAAACTCTGCTCGAGTCCGGCTTGGCCAAACCAGCCGGGATATCTACCGACCAACTCCTCCAGGACCACCTGCAGCAGATCCAGGGCACCCATGACCTGTTTGCGCAGGATGCATCTGCGATAATTGCTTCCTCATTAGGCAAGCCAGCCGGCGCAGCCCCCCTGGCAATCACCCATTCCTATACCGAGACATTCAACGGTGTCGCCCTTGATCTTACCTCCTCTCAAGCAGCCCAAATCAAGCAGCTCAGCTATGTCCGGGCTGTCTACCAGGACCAGCCTGTGCAGGCAGCACTCCAGGACAGCGTGCCGCTGATCCATGCGGATATCCTCCGCACGCTCAATGTTAATGGTGCAGGAATCACCATCGCAATCATTGACACCGGCATTGATGCATCACATCCGAGCCTTGATGATATGGATGATGATCCTGACACTGCAGACCCCAAAGTGATAGTTTTCAAGGACTTGGTCAGCTTGCGCACGAACCCCTACGATGACCATCTCCACGGCACACACGTTGCTGATATTGCGGCAGGAACCGGAGGAGGCACTGATTACATCGGCGTCGCCCCGGGCGCGCATCTCGTGGGGGTCAAGGTGCTTGATGAATTCGGATCCGGATATGAATCAGATATCATTGCAGGCATCGAATGGGTTGCGCAGAATAAAGACAGGTACAACATCAGGGTTGCTTCCATGAGCCTCGGCGGGTTCGGTGCGCCGGACAGCCCGATGTCGCGCGCAGCCGACCTTGCCGTGGCCGACGGCATTACTATGGTGGTTGCCGCAGGCAATTCAGGACCGTCTGGCCCTCCTTGGTGCCGCACACCGCTGGATCCGCTTGGAAACGCATACTCGATCTGCGCCCCAGGAAACGCATACAATGTGATAACGGTGGGAGCAGTTGACAACAATGGTGCAATAGCCCGCTTTTCCTCGCGCGGGCCAACCACTGACGGCAGGCTGAAGCCGGATCTTGTCGCCCCTGGTGTGCGCATCTGCGCCGCCCTCTCTGGTGATGTGGAGCCGTTCCTGACCTGCGATCCGCAGGAAGAACGGATTTCCATTTCCGGGACCAGTATGGCCACCCCGCACGTCTCCGGGCTGGCCGCTTTGCTGCTGCAGCAGAATCCCATCCTCACTCCGCAGCAGGTGAAAACCCTGCTCCAGGAGACCGCAACCGATGCAGGCCCGGCGGGCCCGGACAATGCCTACGGGTATGGCATGGCGCATGCCCTGAACTCACTGTTTTCCCTCAATCCCCCGGAATTCGAGCTTTCGGCCGATAGGATAGAGATTGACGACTGGGTCGAGCTTGGGGATCCTCAGGTGGTCAGGGTAACCATCAGCAACCCAGGGAGGAAAACCCTAATCAAGCGCGTCCGTTTTACCGTCAATGATGTAGAGGTAGAAAGCAAGCTGACACCAATCTATGATGTCGTGTCCTCACTGAGCATTTATGGCCGGAAGGATACTCAGGTTGAATTCAATTGGGCTCCGGCAGAGGAGGGCGAATATACCCTAAGGATATCTGTTGACGCACAGGATGGCGAAGCCACGACCACCAACAACATCCTGGCAAAGCAGGTCAAGGTTGTCCAGTCCGACGGCATGGTGCGTGTCGCGGTGCTCGATTCCTGGGCCAGCGACTTCCCTTACAATTCAATACTCGGCGAACTGCAGGACAGCTGGTTTAATTTTGGCAGCTACATCATGCTCTTTGACACAAAATCGCTGAACAAAGAGGGGATTACTTATGCGGACCTGGTCGCCAGCGATGCAGGTATCCTGCTGATTTCAGATGCATGGTATAACAGCGCTTTCCTGCCTGGCGTGGATGGGTTCTGGCAATTCACTGACTCCGAGATCCAGGCAATTGCCAGGTATACCCAGGAAGGGCACGGGCTTATCGCAACCAGCGGCACATTCTCGGATACAAACGTCTTGAACAATATCAAGATGGCTCCGCTGTTCGGGCTCAGGGAGCAGCGCGGAGACTGGTCAATTCCCTATGACCGGCAATTCACGCTCCTTACATCTGATCCGGTCCTATCATCGAATCTCCCCAACACTTTTGAGAGTGATATTTACCTCAACATAGGCGGCCTGGAATTAAACAATGAGGTTCCCGTATCACTGGTGGCGGAATCAGCTGACCATGAGGCCTTTGTCACTGCATATCGCCCAGACAATGGCGCCTCGGTTTATTTTACCCATATGCCGGAAAATCGCGATGCCAACCAGTTTGACAAGCAGCTGTTCTACAATGCTCTGGTGTGGGCGGCGCTGAACTCCGGCCAGCATGATATCGACCTTGCCGCCTATGATCTTGCGGCACCGGAAACTATTCGGGTGAACCAGGAGGTGGAAGTGAGCGCAAAACTCATCAACCTCGGCCAGCAGAGCGAAAACGTCATGGTCCGTCTCCTTGCAAACGGACGGGAAATCGGTAGTGAGGTTATTGCCGCGATAAACACCGGCCAGGTGCATGATCTCCGGTTCTCCTGGGCCCCCCATGTTCAGGGGCAGACACGGCTCGATGTGGAAGCTGAAGCAAAGCCTGATGAGCAGGTAATCTTCAACAATATTGCATCCAGAGTAGTGGCGGTTTCAGGCGCCTACTTTAACGGCAATGCCCATGATCAGGGCATTGATCAGGACAATGACGGGAAGTTTGACCAGCTTGTCGCAGAGATGGGGGTCACCGTGCTGGTGCGCGGGGAATACCGGGTCTGCGCTGTCCTCCAGTCATCATATGGTGCGGTCATCGGAGGGCCTGATACAGGTGAGCAGTGCTCATCCCTCCAGCCGCTCGGCGTCGGAAATGATATGATACCCCTGGAATTCGACGGATTTGCGATCCGCAAGATGGGGCTGAACGGCCCCTATCGCATCACTGATCTGCGGCTCTTTGATGTCGCTTCCATCGCCGACAGGGTGGGGGAATACCGGACGCAGGCATATACTGCTGACCAATTCGAGACCGGCGCTGATTTGGCCATCTTGGATGTGGAAGCTGGTCCAGAGCAGGTATTCATCAACGAGCCTCTTGAGGTGAGCGTCACCATCCAAAACCAGGGGACGGAAACTGCTGAAAACGCACAGCTAGCCATCAGCGATGAAGATGCCGACATTATCATCCACACCGTGCCTGTTGGCCCTATACTCCCCGGAGAAACGGCAACATACCGAATCACGCTGCGCTCAGGCACAGTTGGCAACATCAATTACCGTGCAACCGCAACTGCCGAGAATGAGGTAAACGACCTCAATAATTGGCGCACCTTCTCAGCCTATTTTGCCGGAAATGGTGTTGACCTTCAGCTGGAGGGTCTCTCCGCCGATGCCCTGTTCCTGGAGGAGAATGAGATGACACTCACCGTCCGGAATATCGGAACCGAAGATTCGGGTCAGGGAAAGATGCTCTTCTATGCCATGCACCAGCCGCAGTATTTTGAGATTGAATGTGACCGGGGGGAAACCATCTACTTCGAGGGCGAGGAGATAACCATTGACTGCCAAATTGACAATGGCATCCCGATGCTGCATTTCACCAGTGATACATTTGAGAGCACCTATCCCTTCGTTGTCCATAACGCCTCTTTTCTCTTTGACAATGTTATCATTGACCCGACGCAGTACCGCGGCGAGCTGCGATTCTACCTTGGCCGCGGCCGTCTGCAGGAGCAGCTGATTACCCCGGTCGCGAGCAAAGAGGAGGAACAGCTTACCTTTTCCTGGCTTCCCGAGAGCAAAGGGGAGTACCTCCTGATCTTTTTCGCAGAGCACGAGAACGAAATTAATTACGCCAACAACAAATTAACTGACTTCAGGCGCGTGGTAGAGCGCGGCGCTGACCTAACATTAAATGCGCAGTTCTGGGGGACAAAATTCCTGGGTGAAGAGTTCGCGATCCCGGTCACCATGTTTAACTTCGGAACAGAGACCGCGCAGGATGTTGAGCTTTTGTTTTATGAAGTCCAGGACTTTGAACAGTATTTCCTAAGGGTGGGTGAGCCGGAAGACATCAGGTTCAATGATGAGGAATTTGATGTCTTGATTACGCAAGAGCAGGGTCAGGCACACCTATCCTTGGACGGCGAAGACATCGTGCTCTATCCGGGCCAATTCGTCCAGGTTGAGGACATCCTTGTCGGGCTTGATTATCTCGCCTCTGATTGGGCGGCCATAATCATCGGCAGGGGGAAACTCCAGCGTTTCCCTGTTGATGATATCGCCTCACACCTCCGGCAGGAGATGACTATTGACTGGGAGCCAACCGTTGCCGGCAAGCATATCCTGGCGTTCGAAGTGATATCCTCTAATGATGTCGAGCCTGCAAATAACTACTTTAGGCAGCACATCTTGGCTGCTCCGCCAGGCCCGAACCTCCAGGGGCGGATCTCTGGTGAATATGAGCAGTATCCCGGCGCAATAGAAAATGAGATTTATATCACCAATGTGGGAAACGAGCCAGCCACCGGAGTGCATGCAACCTACTACGACCTCAATCTGTCCATAAGAGAGCTGGTGTTCGGCCAGAGAACATCTGTCAGGCTGGATGGTACTGAGTACATCGTTACTGTATCGCCGGGCGAGCAGATACGGGTTGAAATACAGGACATCGGAACAGTGTCTTTGGAAGACAAGGGCGCCGCTGAGCTGGATGGCCTGTTCCTCCGGCTTCAATCCGTCTCTGACTTCGGAGCCCGCATAGAACTTGGCAGGATCAACGAAAAAATTGTCCTTGATGTCGGCACGATCCTGCCCGGGCAGGAGGTAGTCCGGCAAATATCCGGGAGCGTGGACTACTATGGTGGGCATGCGATCCAAGTGCTGCTCACTGCAGACCAGGATGCCGATAGGTCTGATAATCTCATTAAGCATTATTTCAGTGTGGAACATCCAGGACCGGACCTGGCAGTGTTCACCAGATTCAATGAAAATTATCTCGTTGTGAATAAGGAGAATCGTATTGAATTGGAGCTATTCAACCAAGGCAACGAGCCTGCGGAAAACGCAGAATTGCGCGTCTATCGGGATGTGCCTGACAGGCAGCCCGGGGAATTGATCTATTCAGAATCAGGCATACGCCTGGACCCAGATGAGCGCATGGACGTTGAATTTGCCTATGTTCCTGATGCCCCGGGGTTTGTCCCGTTTGCCGTTGAGGTTGATCTGTTGGATGACTTCAACCAGTACAATAACAAATACCATCTCACCATGCACGTCGCCCCGCAGTCCCGTATCCGGAACACCGGCATGGTCACCATCTTGGGGGTCTTGTCCATGGAGGTAAGGAAACTGGATGGAGGATCGTCCAGGATAGTCATCGACAATGAACTGGTGAGGATCAGGCCGCAGGAGGAAATGGCACTGGATACGCTCTTCAATGCGCAAAGAGTGAGAATCTCAGAGCCCGGAGACTATGTGGTGTACGCCGTTGTCCGGGATGACTTGGGAGATCCCATCAAAACAAAGACCGGTACACTTGAAGGCTATTGGGAATTCGACATCCGCTAAAAAAAGAGGTGCCATGTACTTCGACCAGCCAGCTACAGAAGTGCTCCATGCCCTGGGTAGCTCGGCGTCCGGATTAAGCGAGCCCGAGGCAGCCGCCCGCCTGATGAAATACGGCAGGAACGAGATCGCCGAGCAGAAAAAGGCATCCCTGCTCCTGCTCTTCCTCGGGCAGTTCAGGAACTTCATCATCTATATCCTGATCGGCGCGGCCGCCATCTCGCTTATCGTGCAGGAATATACCGATGCTGCGGTGATCACCGTCATCCTTCTCCTGAACGCGCTCATCGGCTTTGCGCAGGAATACCGGGCGGAGCGTGCCATTGCTGCGCTGAAGCAGCTCGCCTCCCTCCAGGCAAAAGTCATGCGTGACGGCAGGCTCCGGCTGATGGACAGCAGGGATGTGGTGCCTGGGGATATCATCCTTTTCGAGGAGGGGGACAAGATTCCGGCAGACGGCAGGCTGATCGGGCTCCACAACCTCGAGACGCATGAGGGATCTCTTACCGGCGAATCCCTCCCCACGCAGAAATCCCTCGCTCCCCTTTCCGGGAACCTCATCGCCAATGACCAGCACAACATGGTGTTCTCCGGCACCAGCGTGACCCGGGGCAGGGGAAAGGCAGCTGTCACCGCTACCGGCATGCAGACCGAGATGGGAAAAATTGCTGCCCGCCTGGAGGAGCCTGTCCAGAAGCGCACTCCTTTGCAGCTCCAGCTGGAGCAGCTCGGCAGGAGGCTGGGCATCGCCGTCATCATCATCGCTGCAGTGGTGCTTGCAGCGGGCATGCTTCGCTCTAACACCCCTTTTGTGGAGATGCTGCTGGCTGCCATAGCATTGGCGGTTGCCGCTGTCCCTGAAGGATTGCCCGCGGTGGTGACCATCACCCTGGCATTGGGGACCAGGAGCATGGCCCGGAAGCACGCCCTGATCCGCAGGCTGCCCAGCGTCGAGACTTTGGGAAGCGCAACGGTCATCTGCACGGACAAGACCGGGACGCTCACCCGGAACGAGATGACGGTGCAGCGGCTCTACATGGACGGGATGGTGGTGGATGTCACGGGCACGGGCTATCATCCCCAGGGAAGGTTCCTGGCCGACCGGAAACCGATAGACCCTGCGCCTTATTCCCTGCTGCTGCGCATCGGCATGCTCTGCAACACCACGATACTCCGGGGGGATGAGATGATCGGGGATCCTACAGAGGCTGCGCTGCTGGTCAGCGCGGCGAAGGCGGGCATCCCTGATGAGCGGGAGCAGTATCCTGCAAAAGATGAGATCATGTTTGATGCTGAGCGGAAGCGGATGGCGACCCTGCATGAGATCGATGGGAAGGATGTGGTATATGTCAAGGGAGCGCCGGACATCCTCCTCCGGCTCTGCACCCGCATCATCAAGGGAGGGAAGGTACAGCGCATCACTGCCGCGGACCGGGAAAAAGCCATGCAGATCACCGAGGAATTCGCCGCCGGGGCGCTCCGCGTCCTGGGATTCGCGTACCGGGAATCTGCCGGAAAGATCAGTGAGGACGACCTCATCTTTGTCGGCCTGCAGGCGATGATGGACCCTCCCCGCGAGGAGGTCCCTGCTGCCATCGCGCAGTGCCGCCAGGCAGGCATCCGTGTCATGATGGTCACCGGCGACCATAAGAACACCGCCCTTGCGGTCGCCCAAAGCATCGGGCTCCCCGGGGAGGCGATGACTGGTGAAGAGCTCAATATGGTGCCTGACGGGCAGCTTCCTGATGTTGTCCGGCGGGTGAGCATCTTCGCCCGGGTGAATCCTGAGCACAAGTTCCGCATCGTGGAGGCGCTACGGGGCATGGGTGAGGTTGTCGCCATGACCGGAGACGGGGTGAATGACGCCCCTGCGCTCCAGCGGAGCAATATCGGGATCGCCATGGGCATCAAGGGGACGGACATCACCAAGGAGAGCGCGGACATGATACTCACTGATGATAATTTCGCGAGCATCGTGCATGCCATCGGGGAGGGCAGGGGGATCTACGCCAACATCCTGAAATTCATCGAATACCTGCTCTCGTCCAACCTGGGGGAGGTCCTCACCATCCTCTTGGCCATCCTGATCGGGCTGCCCCTGCCGCTGATTGCCATCCAGATCCTGTGGATCAACCTGCTGACTGATGGACTGCCTGCGCTTGCGCTGAGCATGGAGCCTGCAGAGGGGCAGGTGATGCGGCAGAGGCCCCGCGGGCTGCATGAGCGCATCATCACGGCGCGGTCAGGATTCCGGATGCTGATGATCAGCCTGCTGATGGCAGGGGGCACCCTCTGGGCATTTACGCAATTCCTCCCTGATGTCGTGCATGCCCAGACCATGGCCTTCACCACCTTAATGCTGTTCCAGGTAGGCAATGTGCTCAATAACCAGAGCTGGCAGCGCTCTGCATTCCTCACTGCCTGGCGGAACCCCTGGCTGATGGCTGCCATCGCCAGCTCTATCGCGCTCCAGCTTGCCGTGCTGTACACCCCGCTCTCCGGATACTTCGGCACGGTGCCGCTTGCAGGGGCTGACTGGGTGATAGGCATTGCCGCTGCCCTGAGCATCCTGATCTTCGGTGAGCTGTACAAGCTGATGCTGCGCTTCACCGGGAGGGCAGCATGAGCAGCCTCCTCTGGCTTGCGCTGATCGCTGTACTTTCCCTTTTCGTGATCGTGAAGAGCGCGGATTATGTGATCGCTGCCGTCATCCGGTACAGCCGCAAGACCGGGATATCTGACTATCTGATCGGCTTTCTTGTGGTCGCGTTCGGCACCACGCTTCCGGACATCGTGACCAGCATCAATGCCTCGCTCCAGGGGGTGAGCACCCTGGTCCTGGGGGATGTGCTGGGAAGCAGCATCCTGGACATGACGCTGGTGCTGGGGCTGATGGCGATCGTCGGCAGGAGCATTCCCGGAGACCGGAGTTTAGACTGGAAGACCATCCTCCGGCTGTTCGCGCTGATCTGCCTGCCCTTTGTGCTTGCGCTGGACGGCAGCGTCTCCCGGATCGACGGCATCGTGCTGATTGCTGTTTTCCTGCTTTATGTCTACTCCCTTTTCCGCCGTGAAGAGCGAGCAGGGAATATCAAGGAGGACGTCCCCTTTGCGCATATCGGGATGGACATGCTGATATTCGTCTTGGGCATGCTGGCGCTGCTGCTTGCCGGCAGATGGCTGGTGTTCTCGCTGGTCGGCATCTCCCAGATCCTGGACCTGCCAGTGCTGCTCATCGGGCTGTTCCTCCTCTCTGCCGCCATGACCCTGCCGGAGTTTGTGGTGGGCATCCGCTCGGTGTACCGCAGGCATGATGTCATCGCCTTCGGCGACCTTTTGGGAGCGATTGCCAACAACATGCTGTTTGTCATCGGGTTAGCTGCCGTCATCCGCCCGATCCCTATCTCCCTGGGGCATCTGGCAGTGCCTGCCGCCTTTATGCTGGGCACGCTCGCCATAGGGGTATATTTCATCACCAGGAAAACCATCACCTGGAGGCAGGGCATCATGCTGGTTGCGCTGTACGGGCTGTTCATCCTGGCTGAGGCGCTCTGGTGATCCCGGATGCAGCTCTCCTGATCGTCGCCGGGCTGATCCTGCTCTGGTTCGGCAGTGATTTTGTGGTGACCGCCGCCCGGAACATCGCACAGCACCTCAAGATGTCCCCGCTCTTTGTCGGGCTGGTGATCACTGCAGCAGGGACATCGCTGCCGGAGATATCCAACAATGTGATGACCGGCATCGCCAACCTGACGCGGGAAAGCTCAGGTATCGGGCTGGGCAATGTGCTGGGGGCGAACATGGCGAACATCACGCTGCTGCTGGGAGGGATTGCGCTGTTCCTGCCGTTTTCGCTCCGGAAGAACAACCTCTCGCGCGACGGAGGCTTTATGATCGTGGCGCTCTGCCTGGCGTTCCTTGCCGCCGCTGACCTCCGGATCAGCCGGCTGGAGGCAGCCTCCCTGCTGATTGCTTATCTGGTGTACCTGGTGTACATCATCCGGCATGAGCGGATCGTGCTGCCTGCTCCCGGGCCCGGAAAAAAAGAGCATCCCCTGGTGGATGCCGGGCTGCTGACCGCGGGATTTGCGATGGTGCTTGGCGGGGGGTACTTAGTGGTGAACTCCGGGGTGAGCCTGGCGCAGGGATATGCGGTGCCGAACTATGTGGTCGGCGTCTTCCTGGGGATCGGAACGACGCTCCCCGAGCTTTCTGTCTCGCTCCGGGCAGCGCTGCGGAAATACCATGCGCTTTTCTTGGGGAACCTGATCGGCAGCAACATCACCAACTCCCTGCTTGCGCTCGGCGGAGGGGCAGTGATCTCCGGGTATGCGGTGCGCCGGGAGGTGCTGCTCTTCGACTTTCCCTACCTGCTGGCGGTCTCTGCCATCATCTTCCTCATGCTGTTCCGCTACTCCAAGCTTGGGCGCAGGGAGGGAATCATGCTCCTGCTGTTCTATCTCCTGTTCATCTATCTGAATGTAGTTGTGGGGAGAGGATGAGCGCTATCCTTTTTCCTGAGAACATGCATCCGCCCACCTGCAGAATCCGCATGCCGCTGACTGCTGGGGGAGAGGTCCCTCCAGCACGCTCAGGGCTTCCCGGAAGATCCGCTCGGCGTTGGCGATGCTGACCTGCATCTTGACCAGCTCTGCGTGGAAGTCAACGTTTCCATTTTGATGGACGCCTTTTGGGTGATAGAATATGAGGTAGGCGTAGTCCTCTGTCCGGCAACCGTTCTTCCGCAGCAGGAGATTGTAGATATCGAGCTGGTCCCGGTAGTAGTCAGGGGTATCCTCCTTCACCGGATAGCCCCGGGTCTTGTAGTCCAGGACGATAAGCTTTTCCCCTTTCTGCAGGATATTGTCCACCGCCCCCCGGAAGAGATTGCCTGCATCATCCTGCCATCGGATGCCCTTGCGGTTGTCCCGCCAACCCTTCAGCAGGGCTTCGTCATCAAAGAGTTTCACCTCGCCGTCCAATGCCTGCAGCTCCGGCGGGAGCTCCCCTTTCCTCATGAAGCGGTCGAAGTGCTCCTTCAGGATGCGGTCCATGCCGCTGGGCAGCGAGGGGAAAATTGAATCCGGGCGCCGGATATCCTTATTGAACTGCAGCCAGAAGCAGCGGGGGCAGTCTTTGAGCAGGCTTAAGCTTGAGGGGCTGAGGGTGTAGGGCATATCCGCTGATTATATGGATAGCTTATATAAATGTATTTGCTGCCACCGATGCGGTGCGTCAGTATCCTGCTTGAGATAACCACTCCTTGAACTTTTGCGTTTTTCCTCTATAAGCACTTCTTGATTTCTGACATATATTCTCAAGAAACGAAAAGCTTATATACTTAAGGATATCCATAGATATCCTATGAGGAAGATTGAATTAAAAAATGACGCGTTAGTAC
>DATDVW010000061.1:0-5157 GCA_035289865.1 Candidatus Nanoarchaeia archaeon | reverse complement strand
TGTTGAGGAAGCGACCATGAAAAGGAAGGTTCCCCTGGACAAGGTGACCGAGGGCGACTGGATCGTCCAGGACATCACGATAAAAGGAAAATATATCGCCGGCCCGAAAGACCTGGGCATCACCAAAGAGCAGATCGCCGCACTGAAGAAGGCAAGGATTAAGGAAGTGCTGGTGAAGTACGGCATCCCCTTTGTCCCCAGCTTCCTGCTGGCGTTCATCGCATACCTCATCCTGGGCGAATACGGGATAACCGCATCCAGTCTTCTGATGTGGTAGATTTTCACGCCGCCATGATGGCGGCGTGCAGCATAGGGTATATCGGAGAGTTATCGGACCATTTTCCGCAACCTTTATAAATCATCTCCAGCCCCCAATCCGTAACCGATGATTAATGAGATCCGCAAGGATTGAATGAGGGAGATGTGTTCTCCCATACCAAGGTGGTGCTGTATGGCAGATAAGGAGTTGCAGGAAAAGGTTCTTGAAGCGATTGAGATAGCGAAAGCGACGGGGAAGATACGGAAGGGCGCCAACGAGGTGACCAAGGCCCTGGAGAAGGGCCAGGCGAAGCTGGTGGCCTATGCCAAGGATGTGCAGCCCCCGGAGATCGTGATGCATCTCCCGCTTCTCGCGAAAGAGAAGGATGTCCTTGCCGTGGAGATATCCACCAAGGAGGAGCTCGGCGCGGCAGCGGGCCTGGAAGTGGGAACGACAGCGGTCGCCATCATCCAGGAAGGGGATGCCAAGAACATCATCAAGGAGCTGAAGAAGTAAATGGCGAAAGTCAAGCTGACGAGAGAGAGCCATCAGGCAGAGCAGGAGAAGCAGCCTGAGGTCAAGGGCCAGATCAGGTTCACCGAGGCTGTCCCTGCCCGCGTGGAAGAGGTCATCGGCAGGACAGGAGTAAGAGGAGAGGCCATCCAGGTCCGCTGCAAGGTGCTGGGAGGCAGGGATGCCAACAAGATCATGCGGAGGAATGTCCGCGGCCCGGTGCAGCCCGGCGATATCCTCATGCTCCGCGAGACCGAGATCGAGGCCAAGCAGCTGAACAAGTCCGGCAGGGGGGCAAGCTGATGGCAAGATGCAGCTTCTGCGGCAGCGTCCTGGAGCCGGGCACCGGCAAGATGTATGTGAAGAAAGACGGCAGGATCCTCTATTTCTGCAGCAGGACCTGCGAGAAGCAGCTGCTGAAGCTCGGGAGAGTGCCGCGGGAGACCAGGTGGACTGCCGAGGCGCAGAGGCTGAAAAAAGGGGGGAAAGCATGATCGAACGCACATTTGTGCTGCTCAAGCCGGACAGCGTGGAGCGCGGCCTGGTCGGCGAGATCATCCGGCGGTTTGAGAATACCGGGCTGAAGCTCATCGCCATGAAGATGCGCTGGGTGGACAAGGACTTTGCCAAGCGCCATTACACCGAGGATGTGGCCAAGCGCCGGGGAGAGAAGGTCAGGAAGATGCTCATCGAGTATGTGACCGCAGGCCCGGTCATCGCCCTGGTGCTGGAAGGGGTGCATGCGGTCGACCTGGTGCGGAAGCTGGTCGGCCCGACCGAGTCTGCCGCTGCCGCTCCCGGGACCATCCGGGGGGACTTTTCGCATCACAGTTACGCGTACGCGGACAAGAAAGGGATTCCGATCAAGAACCTGATCCATGCGTCCGGAAATGCCGCAGAGGCCAAGCAGGAGATCAGCCTCTGGTTCAGCATGGATGAGCTCTATAAATACCAGACCGTGCATGAGAAGCACACATTATGAGGATAGGATATTGATTAAGGTAAGTTAGGTGTATGCTATGGGATATCACATCATTTTGCTGGGGCCGCCGAACGTCGGCAAAGGGACCTATGCCAGCCGCCTGGCGGAGAAGCTGGACATCCCGCACATCTCCACCGGGGACCTGTTCCGGAACCTGGCAGCGTCAGGCAGCGAGCAGAGCGAGCGCATCCGGCAGATCCTTGCGGCGGGCCAGCTGGTGCCCGATGAGGAGACGTATGCCCTCCTGAAAGCCCGCCTGCAGCAGCCGGACTGCGCCAACGGGTATATCCTGGACGGATTCCCGAGGAATCTCCAGCAGGCAGAGATGCTGGAGCAGGACCATATCACTGTCGATCATGTGCTGAACTTTGCTGCAGAGGACAAGGTGATCATGGCGCGGATGGCAGGCAGGATCACCTGCAAAAACACGGAGTGCAACACGATCTACCATGAGAAGAACAATCCGCCGATGCGGAAGGGCATCTGCGACAAGTGCGGCAGCGAGGTGGGAAAGCGCGAAGACGACACCGAGGAAGTCATGAAAAAGCGGCTGCTGGAGTACCACGAGAAGACCGCTCCCCTGATCGAGCATTACACTAAGAAAGGGCTGCTCACGCAGATCGACGCAAACGGCGGGCTGCCGCAGCTGGACAAGATCATCGGCGAATGCCTGAACATCATCTATGGTGATGAGTGATGCCGGAGAAGATGTATGAGAAGGTCATCCGGATCGGCAGGGACCCGAAGAACATCCGGAACGTCTCCACCAGCGCGCATATCCACCACGGGAAGACCGCCCTGACCGACAATCTCATTGCTGCGGCAGGGATGATGTCCAAGGAGGCTGCCGGCGACCTGGAAAAGGGGATGATGACCTGGCAGCATGCGGACGAGCAGGAACGCCTCCTGACGGTTGACGCGGCAAGCGTCTCCATGGTGCATAATTTTCAGGGAGAGGATTTTCTCATCAATCTCATCGATACCCCCGGGCACGTGGATTTCGGGGGAAACGTGACCGCCGCCATGCGCGCGGTGGACGGCACCATCGTCCTGGTGTGCGCCTCTGAGGGCATCATGCCCCAGACGGAAACAGTGTTGAAGCAGGCCCTGCGCGAGCGGGTCAAGCCGATCCTCTTCATCAACAAGACCGACCGCCTGATCACCGAGATCAAGCTCACCCCGGAGCAGATGCAGGAGCGCTTCATCAGGATCATCACGGAGTTCAACCGCCTGATCGAGCGGATCGCCGAGAAGGAGTACGGGGAAAAGTGGAAGGTGAGCGTCAACAACGGATCGGTCGCCTTCGGCTCCGCGCGGGAGAACTGGGCGCTGTCCATCCCGTATATGCAGAAGAAGAACGTCACGTTCAAGGAGATCATAGACATCTACCACACCAAGGAGGGCGAGGAGCGCGACAAGCTGCTGGGCGAGAAAGCCCCCTTGTTTGAGGTGCTGCTGGACATGGCGATCAAGCACCTGCCCAGCCCGGAGGAGGCGCAGAGATACCGCGTGCCCAAGATCTGGCATGGCGATCCCCTCTCTGCGTTCGGGCAGGACCTAATCGGCTGCAAGCCAGGGGGAAAGCCCGGGTTCGCGATCACCAAGATCAACATCGACAAGCTTGCCGGGGAGATCTCGATCGGCAGGCTGTTCAGCGGAGCATTGGCCAAGGGCATGGAGGTCTACCTGAACCGAGCAAAGCAGCGCCAGCGCATCCAGAACGTGTTCGTGTTCAACGGGATCAAGCGGGAGATCACGGATGCCCCCATCCCCTGCGGGAACATCATTGCCCTGGGCGGCATCAAGGCGAGCGTCGGGGAGACCATCACCCTGGAGCCTGAAGAGCCGTTCGGCGAGATCGTCCATATCTTCGAGCCGGTCATCACCAAGGCGATCGAGGCCAACAAGCCCAGCGACCTGCCCAAGCTGGTGGAGGTGCTCCGGCAGGTGGCGAAGGAGGATCCCACCATCATCGTCGAGATCCATGAGGAGACTGGCGAGCACCTGCTCCATGGCATGGGCGAGCTGCACCTGGAGATCATCGAGAACCGCATCAAGACCGAGAAGGGGGTAGAGGTAAAAACATCTTCTCCCATCGTGGTCTACCGCGAGACCATCACCAAGGCATCCACCGAGGTGGAGGGCAAGTCGCCCAACAAGCACAACAAGTTCTATTTCACCGTCCAGCCCCTGGAAGACGGCGTCTACCAGGGCATCAAGGAGAGCAAGATCCCGGAGGGCAGGATCAAGAAGAAGGACGTCGAGCTCCGTGACAAGCTCATTGACGGCGGCATGGAGCGCAAGGAGGCGGACCAGGTCAAGGACATCTTCAAGGGGAACATGTTTGTGGACGCGACCAGGGGCCAGGTCTATGCCCAGGAGGTCATGGAGCTGGTCCTGGACATGTTCGAGGACGTGATGAGCAAGGGGCCGCTTGCCCGGGAGCCCTGCATCAAGGTCAAGGTGAGGCTGACCGACATGGGCCTGCATGAGGATGCCATCCACCGGGGGCCTGCGCAGGTCTATCCCGCTATCCGTGACGGCATCAGGGGAGCGATGATGCTTGCCGGCCCGGTCCTCTTCGAGCCCCTTCAGGTCCTGCTGCTGGAAGCCCCGATCGACTACATGGGAGGCCTATCCAAGCTGGTCGCCAGCAAGCGCGGCCAGCTCCTGGAGATGAACCACGAGACGCACCAGGTGGTCATCAAGGCGAAGATCCCGGTGATGGAGCTGATCGGCTGGAGCTCGGACCTCCGCTCAGAGACCGGGGGCAGGGGCGTCTCCTCGCTCTATGACCAGATGTTCGAGCGCATGCCCACCGAGCTGCAGGAGAAGGTGATCAGGCAGCTGCGGAGCAGGAAAGGGCTGAGCGAGGCGCAGTAAGCACCGGGGAGTTCTAGGGGATAATCTGCATAAAAGAAACATTTATATATCATAAGATATATTGATAATCATCAATAATCATGGAACTGCTGCTCACCGAACATGCGAAACAACAGATGGTCACCAGGGGAATTACCATTGACCAGATCAAGCGTACGATACAGAGGGGATCAAGGATGAAACAGACAGATGGGTACCTCAGCTCCCACACTTACTTGGCGGTGGCGTGGAAAAAATTTGGAGAGTATTACAAAATCAAGACCGTGATGGTGAAGGACTAAGGTGGTGCAGATGGAATGCGATGAGTGCCGGGGAAAGATGGTGAAGAAAAAAGTGGATTTTCAGGTCTATGGTGTTGCGCTGGGGAAATTCGATGCGCTGGTATGCCCGCACTGCAGTCAGGCCCTGTTCAGTGAGGAGGCTTCCGCGCGCATAGATGATGCGGCAAAAGCAAAGGGATTGTGGGGCCTGGAAAGCAGGACAAAAGTTGCGCAGGCTGGCGATTCGCTCAGCATCCGGG
>DATDVW010000060.1:0-3840 GCA_035289865.1 Candidatus Nanoarchaeia archaeon | reverse complement strand
AGCCAACAGCATGCTCAAGAGGGGAATGGGAGAGACTTTGCGGGGAAAGACCGTCGGGCAGCAGGCAAGGCACTTCTACATGAAGTGCTTTACACATAATATACTCATGAGGTGTTAAAGATGGAACTTGCAATCAAGCCTCGATAGCACAATCTTTAAAAAGCGGCAGCCGCTCTTGCGTGTTATGCTCAAGCGCACCGTCACCTGCGGCCAGCTCACCGGGAAAGACGTCAAGAAAGAGGTCATCCTCAACGGCTGGGTGCAGGTGAGGAGGGATCACGGCGGCATCATCTTTGTGGATCTCCGGGATAGGTACGGCCTCACGCAGCTCGTCTTCGACCCCAAGCACAGCCGGGAGGCGCACGCCGCTGCGGAGAAGCTCGGCAGGGAGTACGTGGTTGCGGCAAAGGGAGCGGTCCGCCTCCGGGGAAAGGGGCTGGAAAACCCCAACCTTCCCACCGGCGACATTGAGGTGATTGTCTCCCAGATGGAGATTCTCAACAGGTCCGAGACCCCGCCCCTGGAGATCGACGATAAGCGGGAGGCAGGGGAGGAGACCCGGCTGAAATACCGCTATCTCGACCTGAGGAGGCCGATCATGCAGCAGCGGATGCAGCTCCGCCACCGGGCGATCCGGGCAGCCCGGGACTTCCTCGACAGCCAGGGCTTTATTGAGATACAAACTCCTATGCTCGTGCGCCCCACCCCGGAAGGAGCCCGGGATTATATCGTGCCCAGCAGGGTCAGCCCGGGCAAGTTCTACGCCCTTCCCCAGTCTCCGCAGCTGTACAAGCAGATCCTCATGATAGCGGGCTTCGACAAATATTATCAGCTTCCCGCGATCTGCCTGCGGGACGAGGACCTGCGCGCAGACCGCCAGCCCGAGCACACCCAGATGGACCTGGAGATGTCCTTTGTGGACGAGGATGACATCTTCGCGGTCATCGAAGGGATGGTGAAGCAGGTCATGGAAAAGGCGATCCAGGAGAAGATCAAGACGCCCTTCCCGCGGATGTCCTATGCCGAGGCGATGGAAAAGTACGGCAGCGACAAGCCTGACCTCCGTTTCGGGCTGGAGCTGGTGGATATCACCGCTGTCGCGCACCGCTCGGATTTCCAGATATTCAGGAGAGCGGCGATGGTCAAATGCCTGCCTGCCCCCCATGACTTCAGCAGGAACGAGCTGGACAAGCTCACCAGCTGGGCGATCAGCCAGGGCAGCAAGGGCCTGGCCTGGGCGCGCGTTGCCGACAAGCTCGAGAGCTCCATCACCAAATATTTCCCCGAGCAGATGCAGGCAGAGCTGATCAAGGCAGTGGGCGCAAAGAAAGGGCATACCTTGTTCTTCATGGCAGGCGGCAGGGAGATCTATCCTCTGCTCGCCAAGCTCCGCACCCGGCTGGCAGAAGACCTCGGCCTCATCAAGAGGGAGTTCCGGTTCTGCTGGATCACTGATTTCCCGATGTTCGAGTGGAGCGAAGAGGCGCAGAAATGGGAGCCTATGCACCACATCTTCACCGCCCCCAAGGAAGAGCACATCCCGCTCCTGGAAAGCGACCCGGGCAAGGTGCACGGCAGGCTGTACGACCTCACCCTCAACGGGCTGGAGCTGCTCTCCGGCAGCATCCGCATCAACAAGCCCGAGCTGCAGGAACGGGTCATGAATGTGATAGGCCTCTCCAAGGAAGACGCGTACCGGAAATTCGGCTTTCTCCTGGAGGCATATCGCTATGGGGGGCCTCCGCACGGCGGCGTGGGCTTCGGCTTTGACCGGTTCATCGCGATACTTGCCGGTGTCCCGGGCAACGACATCAGGGAGGTGATCGCCTTCCCCAAGAACAAGGCAGCCCAATGCCCCATGGACTCCAGCCCGGCAGATGTCGATCCCATCCAGCTCAAGGAAGCGCATATCCGGCTGGATGTGGTGAAAAAGTCATGAGATATCCTCTGGTTGTTCTTGACATGGACGGCGTCATCTTCTCCGTCCCGAACTTCTGGCTCGAGCTCCACAAGCGCCTCGGCACCTACAGGGAAGGGCTTCGCCTCACCAAGAAATACCTGCATACTGATTACCGGAGGCTGGTGCAGGAGGTCGTCGGCAGGCTCTGGAAGGGGAAGGATGCCGCTCCCTATGATACCCTGGTCAGGGGATCCCGCTACATTTCCGGGGTGAAAGAAACGATCGCTGCAATCAAGAAGGATGGTGCGGCTACCGCCATCATCACCTCCGGGCCGAAAGACCTTGCCCTCCGCGCCCAGAGGGAGCTGGGGATCGGCCATATCTTCGCGAACGAGCTCGTCGTCAAAGATGGCGTCATCACCGGGGAGTTCCGCTGGCCGATAGGGGACGGCGAGCAGGAGAAAGTCCGCGTCCTCAGGGAATTATGCGCCGGGCTCCGCATCTCTCCGGCCGATGTCGCCTATGTCGGCGACCACCGGAATGATCTCGGGGTGTTCGGCATCGTCGGCCTGGCAATCGCCTTCTGCAGCGGGACCAAAGAGCTGCGCGACAGGGCGCACGTCACTATTGACGAGCCTGATCTCCGGCTGATCCTGCCGCACCTGCAGTGATGCCGAGCGCCTGCCTTGCTGCCCTGACTACCCGCTGCTCAAAATCGCTTTTGCCCTCCCCCTCGCCTTTCTCCAGGAGCAGTTCGTGCAGCAGCTGCCGCATCATTCCGATTTCATCCTCCCAGGCCTGCACCTGGCCCGCATGCTCCGCCATCAGCCGCTCTTCCGCTGCCTCCACGCTCTGCTCAGCCACCCGCACCTCGCTGAATTCCCGGGAGGTGAGCAGCGACGCGCTCTTCATCACGAAATACGCCCCCCTCCGGTAGAGCTCCGCAAAGACCTCCCGGAAATCCAGGTCGCTGACCTTGCCGTCCAGGCAGCCCGTCAGCCGGATGGTCACCAGGGTGTTGTTCCATGCCTGCTTCCGGGCGAGCTGCATCAGCATCTCCTGCACCGCTCCCGGCGTTTTTTGCCCGCAGTCCAGCGTCGTGGAATGGACGTTCACCACCCGGACATGCTCGTATGATATTTTCCCGTCGTCGTACCAGGAGAATCCCCCGCCCTGCAGCTTCTCCACCTCCGCGAAACTATTGGGGAACAATGGCCCGGGATAGACGACGTTCCGGTATCCCTCGATATCCGCATGCCTGACGATATGGACATGCCCCCCGGCATAATAGTCAAATCCCTTCGGAAGGAAAGAAACAGGATACGCCTGCATCAGCGTCAGCTCTTTCGGCTTCAGCTCGCTCAGCGCCGTATGGAACAGGAATATCTTGAATCCCGGCTCGCGCTCGAGTGATTCCGCGTCCAGCGCCTCATAGTACCGCTTCTCCAGCATCCCCCGCTTCCCCAGGATGCCGGTCATCTTTGCCCCGGTCTTCGGATCAGTGGTGAACCGGAGCCTGACCTTGCCTTCCTGCACCTCTCCCTTCATCACGTTGGTGAGCAGCTCCGCCTCCTCCAGGACATCAAGCATGGTCTTTCCCGAGGGGGAGAAATCATGGCTGCCCGGGATGATATACACCGGGATGCCCGCCTGCTGCAGCCGCTTCAGCACCGCCACCACGGACTTCAGCTTGTCGATGGCAGGCAGCGCGGTATTGAACAGGTCGCCTGCAATCAGCAGGAAATCCGCCCCCTGCTCCATCACCATCCGGCAGGCCCGCTCGAACGCCCGGATGGAAAGCTCCCGCATCGGGAAGTCCTTCCATCCCCCGATATGGCAGTCCGCCATGTGCGCGAATTTCATCAGGGAAGGGAATTCCACAAGCTATTTAAAGATTGTCGGGTTTGAGAGGAGATATGATGACGTATTATCCGACGCTC
>DATDVW010000059.1:0-8130 GCA_035289865.1 Candidatus Nanoarchaeia archaeon | reverse complement strand
TTTATATAGCATTCCACAACACGAAACCCTGTGCCTCTGTAGCTCAGCGGCAGAGCGTTAGGCAGAAATGCCCGCTAAACCTTGGTAGAGCTGATCTTTCCAAAAAGGTAAAGGTCGCGAGTTCAAATCTCGCCAGAGGCTGTTTATTTTTCTTCATTCCCGCCTGCCTGCAGGTCAAACCCAAAGCTTACCCCGTACCGCTGCACCGGCACGAACTCGAGTGTTTTCCCGCTGCCGAACAGCGCGTAGTCACGGGTATAAAAGAAGCTGACCGCAGGGAGCAGCATCCCCCCGATCTTCTGGCCGCTGGCAAATGCCACCCTTCCGTCCATGGTCCATAGCCCGTCCGCCGCATCGCCATTGATGTACCTCCGCGGCATCAGGAAGCTGAACGAGGCATCGGTCTGGAAATCCCCTTTCTTCCCGCTTTTGTATTTCATCGCCAGGCTGAGGATGTCGCTCTTCTCCCCCTTGACCTGCACATTGGTGCCGGTCCGGAGCCCGAATCCCGCTTCAGCGGAAAATCCGGGAAACAGCCGCTGCTGGAACCCGCCGGTGAGATACAGCGCGCTGACATCGAGTGAGCCGTCAGAATAATATCTCAGGTCGGCAAACGGCCTTCCCTGGTAGGCCAGGTGGTATCCGACAGAGAATATCCGCCGGGTATTCTGCAGTTTTTCCTTCTCGGAGAGTTTCCGGCCGTCAAATACTGATGCATATTCATAGGAGGCGCTGAAATGGTCGCTCCAGCTTACCCGTTTCTGGTCCAGGAACCATTCATGCCCGGATTTCAGGCGGACATTCCCTCCCCCGAAGATGTCATTGAGCATCACTCCCGCTCCTCCGGAGTATTCCCTGCTCTTTTCCTTGGGCTGCGTATGCTCTGCCTGCTCCCTGCTTACCCGCTCTTCCAGCAAAGCGGAAGCAGGCGCGCCGAGGAGCGCTGCTGCTGCCAAAGATTCCGCGACCAGGCGGCGGATCCATCTCATAGGGAATCACCGCATCTAGAAGAACCGCTCTCCCGGGATCTGGGAGACCTCATCCAGGATCTTGCTGACCGTGCCCTCGTACTCCATCATGTTGTCCTTGCCGCAGTACGGGCAGCGGGCGCTCATCCCTGAAGACTTCTTTACATTGAACTGGTACCTGCAGTTCACGCAGATGTATTTTGTCGCATCCTGCGCTTTCGCAACAGGGCGTGCAGAGCCGCTGTACAGCCTCGGCTTCTCCTTGCCCTCCTGGATGGCCTGGGCATAGCAGCTGGTGCAGAATATCTGCTTCTCGCTGCTGTACTTGATCTGCGCAAAGCCGAATTCTTTGGAGCACCGGGAGCACCGGTAGAGCGTGGTGTTGACCATCGTGCCTTACCTCTTGTTGCCGAAGTAAAAAAACTTGTCGATCGCCACATCCTCGGGCTTGACATCGCCGAACCGGGGGCGCGGCTGCTCGCTGCTCCGGGGAGCAGGGGCTGCCGCAGCGGGCTGATGAATAGGGGTGGGGGCAGCAGGGGCAGATTGGTGTTGGGTTTCAACAGGAACATCCTGCCTCCGGGATCGCAGCTCGCTGAGCTCTTGGCTGAGCTGGCTGACCATGCCTTTCAAAGAGGCGATCTCCTGCAGGACTTTCTTGGTGCTGATGTCGATGAGCACCTCCATCTGTTTCTGCTGGAAATAGTCGCCCGGCGCCGGCTTGTTGTTCTGGAATAGTTCTGCCATCATGCTGCTCCCCTTTTTGTTCAGTTCTGGAAGTTCTCCTTGATGAACTCCACCATCGTGCTGTTGCCCGCAAGCCCATAGGCAGTCAATGCCCTGGAGACATGCTCTTCCTTGAGGCAGATGTCGCCCACGATGCTGAGTTTTTCCGTATTTCCTGCAAGCTCGAACGCCTTGATGGCGTAGTCGTACTCCTTCTCTTCCACACACTTGTCTCCGAGCTGGACGAGCTTGTCCGTATCTTTGATGGTGGAGAATATCTCAAATGCATAGTCGAATCGGTACCTGCTGATGCACTGGTCGCCGACCTCGACGAGCTTGCTGGTATCGCCGATGGCGATGAACGCCTTGATGGCGTGGCTGAGCCTGCCGTCATTGAGGCATTTCTTGCCGATCTCCAGGAGCCTGTCCTTGTTGCTGGCCAGCTTGTAGACCTCGATGCAGTTGTCGAACTGCATGAGCCGCTCATAGTCCTCCGCGACCTCATTCAGCTTGTCCTTGTTTCCGGCAAGGATGAATGACTTCACCGAGTCATTGAGGTTCCCCTTTCTCCGGTACTCCTCTCCCAGGGCGCTCAGGATATGGAACTTGAGCTCCGGGTTGAACATAGAGAGGTTCAGGTTGTCCACTCCCTTCTTGATGAGGGAAGGCACAATCTTGCTGAATTTGGCGGCGCTCTCCCGCTGCTGGAGCAGGCCTTCGTTCTGCTCCACGATGTCCATTACCATCCGCTTGATGATCTTGTCGTTGTCTTCCATGTTCTCACCTACACGACCTCGATATCCAGGTCTTTTTCCATTCGCCGCTTCTGCTGTTCGGCGGTCTTTCTGCTCATCTTGCCCAGTATCCAGGGCGAATCCACCCCGGTGATGATGGTCATGACGGTTATCCTTCCCTTCATGTCCTCGCTGACGCGGGCTCCCCAGATGACATTGGCATCCGCATCCATGTTCTTGGTGACCAGGTCGCCGACCCGGGCAACATCGTCCAGGGTCATGTCCGGCCCTCCCTCGATATGGATGAGCGCGCCTTCAGCGCCGTTGTAGTTGATCTCCAGCAAAGGATTGCTGAGCGCTCCCTGCACTGCCTCCTCTACCTTATTGTGGGTATCTGATGAGCCGACGCCGATGGCAGCCACTCCCCCTCCCCGCATGATCGCCTTGACATCCGCAAAGTCCAGGTTGACCAGGCTCGGTACGGAGATGGTCTCCACAATACCTCTGATCATGGTGGATATCAGCTCATTCGCCAGCGCGAACGCCTGCTGCATGGGCAGGTTTCCCGCTATCCGCAGGAGCCGGTTATTGTCTATCACGATGACGGTGTCGCAGACCTCACGCAGCTGCGCCAGGCCGAATTCCGCCTTGTCCACGCGCACCCGCTCGATATTGAACGGCATGGTGACCGTCCCGATGACTATGGATCCAGTGTCCTTGACGACCCGGGCGATGAATGGAGCTGCTCCGGTGCCTGTTCCCCCACCCATGCCTGCGCACACAAAGACCATGTCCGAGCCCTTGATGGCGTCCTTGATCTCGGTAGCTGCCTCTTGCGCAGCCATGGTCCCCTTGGCCGGGAAGCCGCCGCATCCCAGTCCCCGGGTGACATTCCTGCCGATGAGGAACTTCTTGTCTGCCTCAGAGATGTTGAGGTGCTGCTGGTCGGTATTGCAGGCGATGATCTCCGCCCCCTTGATGCCTTTCTTGTACAGCCAGCTGACCATGTTGTTGCCGGCCCCTCCGACTCCGATGACCTTGATGTTTGCCAGCCCGATCTCTAATTCAGGCTCACTCTGTCCCTGCGCTGCGCCCTTGAACGTGTACTCCATGGTTTCAACCTCGTTTTTCTGCCGCTCCGGCATGATGTGTGGATTCTCCCGCACATGGGAGAGTTGTATTCATTAGCGTACTAGTATATAAATGTTACGTTTTTGTATACTGGTGTAGGGATGCGATGACCAAACAGAAAGCTTATTAAATATCAGGGCCGCCTTCCGCGTGCAGGGGCCCGTGGTCTAGTGGTTATGATGTCGCCTCGACACGGCGGAGGTCCCCGGTTCGAATCCGGGCGGGCCCATTGCTCTGTATAGGGATAGTGAAGAATAGGATATTGGAAAATAATGTTCGGTTATCTCTTTATCTTTCTTTTTATTTCCTCTATTCCTTGTTCGATATGCTCAAACTTCGTCTTCGATACGCCGAAATATTCACTAAAATTCTTTTCTAGCCTGATTAATCTCTCTTTCAATGGATTAAAATAAACCTGCCATGCAGTAAACCCAGACAGGATTAAGCCCACTAACCATTCATATTCTCTGGGTATACCCAGTGTTGAGAAGACCGGGTCACCTGTTACAAGGCCTATTACTAGGAAAGATGATGAGACTATTAATATAGAAATAGCTATATTCTGGTTCATTTTTGATTTTTTGAAGTGTGTGTAGATAATGTATGCCAATAAAATTACGTACAATGCCCAGAAACCGAACATATAAATCATAGCTACATCTCTCAAAACAAATCTATTTAAACTTTGTTATTTCCGGCCTTACCGATTCAGCAATGGTTAAATATATATACTCGAAAAGAGAGGTGGCAGGTATGGACAAAAAAACCATGTTCTTCGCAGCCATCACCCTTATCCTGGCGTATCTGGTGTTCCTGATCGTCAGTCCATACCTCAAGGCGATCCTGATGAGCATGCTGCTCGCCTATATCTTCTACCCAATCTATTGCTGGCTCGAGCGCAGGACAGGAAAGAAGAATCTTTCTGCAATCCTCACCTCGCTGGCCATCATCCTGCTCCTCACGATACCGACGCTGTTCCTGGTCAATGCCGCGGCGCAGGAGGCGAACATCTCCTTCCTCCGGATGAAGCAGATCATCGCGACAGGGAACATATTTGATGCTGACTGCACGCCGGAGAGCACGGACTCGCTCTGCACCACCACCAGCCTGCTCAGGCAGGCATTCACCAATCCGGAGGTGCGGATCTATCTCGAGGAGGCGGTCAGGCGGATGACTGCCGTGGTCATCAGCGGAGCGTCGCATGCCGTCGCCTCCCTCCCGAGCTTCATCATCCAGGTGCTTATCATCGTGTTCCTCACCTTCTATTTTTTCAAGGATGGGGAGCGCCTCATCTTAGGCATGAAGCGCCTGCTCCCCCTGAAAGAGTCCCACCAGGACCATGTGATCACTCTCTTCAAAGACACGACCTATGCGGTGGTCTATGGCTCCATCGTCGTGGCGCTGATCCAGGGCATCCTTGCCCTGGTCGGCTATCTTGCGGTCGGCGTCAACGCCCCCATCCTGTGGGCGCTGATCACTGCCATCGTCGCGCTGATCCCGTTTCTGGGGACTGCATTGGTCTGGGTGCCCATCTCGCTGCACTTTCTCATCACCGGCCTGGTGAGCGGGAACACGGGCGACATCGGCAGGGGGATCGGCCTGCTGCTCTACGGGGCGCTGATCGTGGGCACCATCGATAATTTCCTCAAGCCCAGGCTGATTGCGCGGAAGGCGAACATCCATCCCGCAGTCATCCTGATCGGCGTCTTCGGCGGCCTGGCGGCCTTCGGCCTCCTGGGGGCCCTGTTCGGCCCGGTGCTGATATCGCTGTTCGTGACGTTCCTCAGGATTTATAAGGAAGAGAAGATATAAGTCCATAAGCAAATGAAGAGGCCGTGCGCATAATCACTGCGAAAGAGAGCGATGTTACTCAATAAAAAGGGATTCCAAAAGCCAAATATCATCTTTCCAAAGGATGTATCCGTATTTAATGTAGAAAAAGATAGTAACTATTTCTCTGTCGTGTCCAGGAAATCCGTGCTGCTCGTCAGGAGCTTTTTTGCATGGGGATACTGTGACAGCCGGAGATATGTAAAGATTGCCGGGTTCCCAACGCCGCATAAGCCATTTTATGACAGCTGGAGGGGGGTGTTTGTCGACAGGAATGCCATGGCACAGGAGCGGCAGGAGATGTCTATGCGGATGCAAAAAGATCGGGATTACCTCAGAAAAATAGCCGAAAAATGCCAGTCTGACGGCAAAAAAGTATGGGGATACAGCTTAGCGGTGAAAAAAGCAGACCTCACGCGCAAGACAGATGTGCAGCTGCAGAGGATGGCGGCAGAGGGTATGGAAGGGATAATACAGATGTGCGCATATCTGTTGTTTCCATTGTCTATGCAGGCTTTTTTTGAAGAGGCAATCAAAAGCAGGCTTGCTGAAAGGATAAAGGGCAGCATGCTGCGCAGCGCTTATTTTGAGGCGCTGATATCACCGTCTCAGCAGAACCTTGGCTATTTCGAGCAGGTCGCCATCCTGAGGCTAGCAAGCCTATACCGGAGAAAGAAGGAGGTTGGCGCTGTAGAAAAGAGGCTCAAAGAGTATCTTTTTATGTTTGACGGTCTGGGCGTCAAGTATGGCGTAGGCAAGCCCTGGACAAGAGAAGATGTCATTGCGAGGGTTGCTTATCTTTCACGGCAGCATCCGGAAAAGAGAGTAATGCGCCTGCAGGCCATACCGAAGCAGTCTGATGAAAAAGCAGAAAGCGTCCTCAAAAAGATAAGGGCAGATACGGAGTTTAAGAGGCTGGTTCAGACGGCCCGATTATACGTGTATTTACGGACATACAGGACTGATATGATATCCGGAGCATTCGCAAACATGTTCCCCCTGTTTGCTGAGATAGGAAGGAGGAACCAGCTCAGTGTCCATGAGATAATCGAATGCGTTCCCAGCGAGATACTGGACTGGAGATTTCCCAGCAGAAAAAGAATCCAAGAGCGCGCAAAAGCGAGCATGGTGCGTGGAGTGGAAGGGCAGTTGTATTACGCTTTCGGAGATGCGGCAGTCAACGTCCGCCATAATCTTCTGGCGCGCATAAAAACCCCGGAAAAGGTTTCAGTTGACAGCGGAAGAAAGGGAAAAAATGATGAAATTCAGGGTGTAGTGGCCAACAAGGGACGAGCTCAGGGAACAGTCAGGATGGTCTTCGACAATGCGGATCTGCAGAAGGTCCATGAAGGGGATATTTTGGTTTCACCCATGACCACTCCTGATTTCATCCCTGCGATGGAAAAGGCAGCGGCATTCGTCACTGATGAAGGGGGCATCACCTGCCACGCAGCAATCGTGTCCAGGGAGATGAACAAGCCGTGCATCATCGGCACCAAAGCAGCTACGAAGCTCCTCAAAGACGGTGACCGTGTTGCAGTGGATGCAGATGCAGGGATAGTGCGAATACTGCGGCGGGTAAAACGAAAAAGGAAAGGATAGCTCTGGAATACTTACCCCTATAGTACTGAATTAAGTTTACATTAATTTTTTCCAATCATTGCCCTTTCAACAGCATCTTTTGTGATAATTCTGGAGCTTGAACATGTTTGCACTAGTTCATTAGTCTTTGGATGCGGGAAATGACAGAAAATAACTTCTTTCTTTAATTCTTTTATGATGTGTCTTATGGCTGGGCAATAATCAGCATCTCCGCTAAACAGCAATGCAACGTCATATTTATCATGTAAAGCATCGAGCAGCATATTAATAGCTAACTGGACATCTACTCCTTTTTCAGAACTCTTGTAGCATGTAGTTATATCAATGTGATCATTACAAAAAGGGCACGTTACCAATTTTGTTTTTTGATGCCCGCATTTACGGCATACTATATTTATCTTTTTTAGTGGCCTTCTTACTAGTCTCCCTAAATATAATTCTAAAAAGGGCGTCTTCCTTATTCTACTAAAAAATTTTAGCTGGTCAGCATATTGAATAGGGTTTTCTTGTTGATTAATGGGGGCGTTAAAATATTTGATTCTAACCAACTCCTCGTTTTGGATATCCAACAATTGATTGGTCATATGATAGAAATCTATTTCTTTTATTCCATAATTATAAAGACAGGTGTGATAAAAATTGCTCCCATCATAATATACAAAAACTCTTTTTTTGTTAGTCATTTTATATTCATTTTTTCATGTCTTCTAGTTTTCTATACTCCCTACTTTCAGAATAGGTAAAATACCTTTCGTTACCAGACCATTGCAGGCCTCGTAACAAAAGGGAGTTAATTATACCCGTTCTATGGGGTTGATTATATAAATTTTTCGGTGTTACGGGCTTCCCTGAAAATGTAGTTGCCGTCAGTTTGCGAGGCTATTCAAAATAGAGGCGTAAAACCGACAAGGGGGATGTCCCTTACGGGGAATGTCGGTCAATACTGTCATTTTCGCAGCCGAGCCGACGGCAACATTGAAAAGATTTTCAGGGAAGCTGGTGTTACGGCTCGATTGCAATTTTGTGTATAAAAGACGATAAAATGGATTAAATATGAGCGAATTTGTAATCGAGCTTCCAATCCATACCTTTAAATATTGTCATGATCCCAATATGCCAAAACAGGTGATCGTCATCCA
>DATDVW010000058.1:0-10868 GCA_035289865.1 Candidatus Nanoarchaeia archaeon | reverse complement strand
GCCAACAGCATGCTCAAGAGGGGAATGGGAGAGACTTTGCGGGGAAAGACCGTCGGGCAGCAGGCAAGGCACTTCTACATGAAGTGCTTTACACATAATATACTCATGAGGTGTTAAAGATGGAACTTGCAATCAAGCCACAAAACCATATAGTATATAAATAAATTTGTATTCTGGGGTTTGTTATATTTAAAACTTTCCCTCACCAAGGCTCGATTGCAAGTTCCTATATAAAAGACGATAAAATGGGCTAAATTGGAGGTATTGAAAGTTAGACGAGCAATTGAGCGTCGCGACTCATTTGTATCTCGTTAAGACGGATTCTATGAGTAAACTTGCAATTGAGCCATCCAAAAGAAACCTTTATAAACAAACCTCCCTTTTCCAGCCCATATATTCCATTACTGAAAAGGGGCAACATGGAAAAGCGGATCGACATCGAGCGCCTGAAGCAGGAGCAGCTGCGCCTTGCCAAAGAAGTGATAACTGCAGATACCTTCAAGGGCTATGAGACCATCGCCGGCATCGACCATGCCTATTTCGGGGGCAGGATACTGGCCGCGGTCGTGGTGATCGACGCCTCAGGCAAGATTCTCGAGAAGAAATACGCGGTCAAAGACGACACCTTTCCGTATATCCCTGGCTTTCTCAGCTATAAGGAAGGCCCGGTCATGGCAGAGGCCTTTTCCTGCCTGGACCAGAAGCCGGATATCCTGATGGTCGCGGGCAATGGTATCCTCCATCCGCGGAGGTTTGGGATCGCCACCCACCTCGGCCTGCTTGCAGACATCCCCACCATCGGGGTTGCCAAGAAGCTGCTGGTCGGCAGGGAGAACGGCAATGAGGTGGAGGTAGACCATGAAGTGCGTGCGATAAAGATCGTCACCCGGGAGCACGCCAAGCCCATCTATGTCTCCCCGGGGCATAAGGTCTCCCTCAAGACCGCGGTGCGGATCGTCAGGGAGCTCACCAAGGGAGCCAAGCTGCCCCTGCCCCTGAAGCTCGCCCACCAGTACGCCAACAAGATGCGGGACCAGCTGCAGCAGGAGGCGGTGCAGGCGGTGCCGGTGCCTTAGGCGCGTATCCTCCGGAGCGTTGCTTCCGTTGGATCTCTATCTCGACCGTATCCAGGAAACCCGATATTTTCGTATCAAGCATATCCCTCAGTGTTACTCCCTCTAATGAGCCCTTTACCGAATAGATGGAAATCAGGCGCATGAACCAACCGTGGGTGATGCATAGGATGGCATCGTGCTTTAATTTCTTCGTGTGTTCTAAAAAATGCAAAAATCTCCTTTTAGCGTCTTCAAAATTTTCTGAGCAACGAGACGCATAGAATTGCGTCAATACCTTGACCCTCAGGCGGTTAAAATCAACAATGTCTGTGTTATCAATAATCCCCTGGGTAAACCTAACCTCGTTCAACAAGGAAGATGCCTCAAGATCAGCGTCGCTAAGATCTCGGACAAGCCGCGCGGTTTCAATCCCTCTTCTCTCCTCCGAGCAGATTATAAGATCCAGTTCGGGCAAAAATCTTTTGGTTTTCAAAGCAGCCTTAGTCCTTTCTTTGTCAATCCCGGGACTCACCCTCTTGGTCAATAAGTCTTCAATCTCATCAAAATGTAATCGGGAATAGTCTTTATACCTTCCTTCCAGATACCCATGCCTCATGAATATCAACCGCATCATTCTTCCCTCCTGATGCTCACCTGCCCGTTTTCCGATGAGATCCTGGCTTTATGGTTCTTTAATGTATCTAAATCTTCTTGGGGGACCCCAATGACCGGGAGACCGTAATCTGACAATATGGTGAACAGGTGAGAGCCTGGTCTTATATTGTCTGGTACAAAGATGATACTTGCGCTCTCCGGAATCTCGATAGTCTGGTCTACAGAATCTACGACATACCCGTCTTTTCCTATGGTGGCATACATCTCCCCGGCGGGAAGTGAGCCAAATATCAGCTGGGGCCGTCGTCCATAAGCTTTATGGGCGGCGGTGCTCAGATCAGGTTCAAAAATGGGGTCGGGCAGCAATGATTTCTCTTTCAGCTTTTTCCTTATCTCTATCCTATAGAATGCCAAACGCGGCCTCTCAGCCAAGAGGCGGAATTCATCAAACTCCAGATAGTACATATCTTTTTCAAAACCGCTTAATCTGCCGGCCTGCTCATAGAGCTGCTTAAGATAATCGTAATCTCTGAAAAGGGCGAACTTCACCTTTTCCCGGTATCCGAGCACGCCTCTTGCTTTCTTCACCAGGTCGGCAAGGCCAGCATCAGGTATATCCCTTCCCTGCTTGAAATGGCGGCAGGGGGGAAAACCCCGGGGCTGGGACAGCTCAAAGCTTCCCAGGTACCTGAATTCTTCGTTCTCTTCAACTTCAAAAGAACAGATGCTTTCATCATACACGATCTCATCCCGTAACTGTCCAGGGGACGGTTTCCCGAACAGCTCAGCGACCCGCCTGAATGCGGTAGGTTGGCACTCCTGCAGCCTTTCTAAATACTGCCGTACATCCTCCAGGGCAAAAAATGCCAAGCGGGCGGCTTGAACATATTCTTTTGCGCTGTCGGTTCTGATGTCCCCCACAGCAGCATTGATCTCCGACAGGCAATCTTCGAGAGATTCATATGCCCTCGCTCGCCTCTTGAGCGGAGGGTTTGCCGGGATCTTGAGGTTCCCTATCGCTTTCCTGTTGCTTTCAGCCAGCTTCCTGAACGGTTGAGGATCCAATCCGACCCGCTCAGCCTGCTCCGGGAACTGGACATACAGGCGAAGCTCGGGATAATTCAATAGATCCGGATCCCCCCTCACCATAGGCAGATAGACCTGGTTGATGATGGCGAGCAAATCATCTCTCTTGATCCCCCGAGGCCTGAATTGCAGGGCATCACCGGCAAAATTATAATACACTTTCCCGTTAGCCATGATGACCCAGGGGAAGATCTCGGTCCCGGTGTCATAGCCGAGCTCATTCCTGCCCAGCTGCACTGCCCCAAGGACCTCTTTACCGTCTCCGGAAAAGATATAATTGAACGTGGAAGTGCTCAAATGGGTCGATTGGGCGTTAGCTAATATCTCCCTATAGTTTCCCACGCCGAACACCAGCTCTTCCAGCCCGATTCCCCTGATGCCTTCTGTTGCTTTCTGCAGCCTCCTCGCCTCATGCTCACGAAGGGCGGATTCTGTCGGATTCGGCAATGGCCTTGCTTGAAGAAGCGTTACCTGATCGTTGATGACAGCAAATTCTATGTCCATAGGGATCCCAAAATAGTCTTCAACGTCCTTTGCCGTATGGCGGACCAGTTCGATTATCCTTGGATCGGTCGGAATCCCCCGCAGGCTGGCGGTTTTATTATGGAACCTTATCTCCGTTTCAGGCGGCCTTCCCTCGACAATTTCCTGCACAAAACTTCCCCTTCCGCCGGAAATCACGCAGCTTCCGTCAAGATTTGAATAAACGACCCCGGAGAACTGCATAACGGAGCTGAGATCAGGCTGGATAATGACGCTTCCGTCAGGATAATAGGACTGTACCTCCTGACAAGCGGATTCCAGGTCTTCTTTCCTGACCCCTTTGATGGTGATATATATTCCAGCAGAGGTTTTTGCATGACTATCCTCGCCTGCGGCACTGCTTCGGGCAATATACCGCATCCCGTCCGACAGCTCTTTTGCGTCCTGAGGAGCAAATGATGGGGGGATACAAAATCCTCCATCTTTGAGCAGCCGGAGGTGCAGCCCTTTACCTCCCAGACGCTGTAACTCGTCTGCAAGGCCGCCAAAGGCAACCACCACGGGTATCTTCGGTCATCGCCCGCCTCCAGAACTGCATTCCGGCATAAGCGAGCCGAGCTTTGGTTCGTGAATGGGGATGCTGGAAAGGCTGCAATCTACCGGAAAGAAATAATTACTCGTGCCAGCGGCAATCACTCGTGTTGGCCATAAGGGAAAGATATCTGCCCCGATATTTAAATGTTCGTTTTTCAGGGCTTGATGATAGTTTCGCTCATAAACCTCGTCTGAACCGCATACAAATGAGCCGTCAGTTAAACCACCAGCTAACGGTCCATATCTCTAACCTGGCCCGTTTGTTTTTATATAGAAACGGCTAATCGGGCAGTTGGAGGGCAAAGGTTTAAATAACAGATGTTCTTATTAGTAAGATATACTTACTTTGGAGGTATGTACCATGGAAAAGCTTGAAGTTACCAGTTTGAGTTCACGGGGGCAGGTAGTAATCCCTCAGGGGGTTAGGGAGAGGTTGCATCTTCACTCTGGTGAGAAATTCGTAGTTATCGGGGAAGATGATACGGTGATATTAAAGAAGTTAGAAGCGCCGTCTTTTAAAGGATTTGACAGACTGCTCAAGAAAACAAGAGACTTCGCCAAAAAGAAAGGATTGAAGCCTAGCGATGTAGACGAAGCTATTACGAGCGTACGGACCAAATGACTATACGTGTTGTCTTAGACACGAATATCTTCATCTCCGGAATATTCTGGGAAGGGAACTACTGCTCCCAGATCATCGATGCGTGGCGATCAGGAAAGATCATGCTGGTTAGTTCTCTTGGCCTAGTGCAGGAGTTTGTAGAGACAATACGGGATTTCAAGATAAAGATGCCTGAGGAGGTGATCCGGGAATGGCATAGAATGATAATTGAAAATTCCGTTATGGTGGTTCCAACCGAGAAACTCAACATCATAAAGGACGATCCAAAAGATAACAAATTCTTTGAAGCGGCTGTTGCGGGTAAATCACAGTATATCGTGAGCCAGGATAAGAAGCACATTTTGAACATTCCAGAGTTTAAAGGAATCAGAACAATTCATCCAGAAAGGTTTGTGGAATTAATATCCTAATAAAAAGTGATCGGGCAGGCGTATTCCAGCCCGCCCGAGTGAGCTATGCTCTGGCATTCACCTCTTTTTCCCTTGCCATAGCATAGGTGATAATGATCGCTCCTTATTGCGTGAGGGGTGGTTAAGAAGAAGAGTATGCAATAAGGAGCGGGAATATGAGGGAAAACAAGCCCGGCTTGCTCTCGTTATTTCTTCTTGACATTCAGGCGCTGATGCAGCTCCTTGCGCCACATGATGCCGATGCGCACCATCTCTTTCTCGAATGTGTCGCTGAGCCGGTACGTCTTCTTGTACAGGTCATAGTCGATGATGCCCATACTCTTGAACGGCGTCAGTATCCGGTCATAAAACTGGCGCTTGTTGTACGATATCCGCACCTTCTTGCCGATATAGGGGGGTTCATTGATCTCCGTGATGAGGCTGCCCTCATGGAGCTTGGTGGCGAACAGAGACATCTCTGTCTTGTTCACCTCTCCGTCTTTCTCTTTCATCGCCTCGATGAGCAGCTTTCCGACAATCTTCTGCTGCTTCGTCGCGAAGATGACATCGAAGATGTCATCCGGCATGTTAAAGCGGTCAAATAAAATAACCATGCGCTTCTGGAAGATAATAATCGAGCTAGTATATAAATGTTTCCTTTTAGGGAATTAGTATAGAGTTTCGTATATTAATGCAGAGCACGGAATCTCCGTATCTCCTCCGCATATTCCTCCGTCACCTTTACCCCCCAGTCTGCCGGGAAGCAGCGGAAATAGCTCGGCGCCGTATACCTCCGGTCCAGGAACACCAGCACGCCCTGGTCGGTCTCGCTCCGGATGCACCTGCCTGCGTTCTGCAGCACCTTCGTCAGCGCAGGGAGCACGTATCCGTACTCCCATCCCCTCTGGAACTTCCCGTCGTAATACGCCATCAGCTGGCTCGTCTCCAGGTCGGGCTTGCCCAGGGGGATTCCCACCACAATGACACATTTCAGCAGGTCGCCCGGCAGGTCGATCCCCTCGCCGAAGCTGCCGGCAGCGACGCCCAGCAGCAGCGCCCCGCCGTCCTTCCCGCCCTTGAACTGCTCGAGCAGCGCATGCCGCTCATCCCTCCCGTGCCTCTGCTCCTCGAGAAGCAGGGGCCGGTCCACCATGCCGCGCAGGAAGGGATGCACGGCGTTCCGCACCGCATAGGAGGGGAAGAAGATCGCGGTGTTCCCGTGCACCGCCTGGAATATCCCGCCGCATATCCTCGCAATCCGCTCATACTCCTGGTGGTTCCGCTCCGCGAACTTGGTGGTCACCGATGGCACGATCATCGCCAGCCGGTTCTCCTTTGGGAACGGGCTGGGGAACTCCCGCTCCACCGCATCCCGGAATCCCAGGAGGTCGCGGAACATCGAGGTGGGCGTCAGGGTGCCGGACATGAGTATCGTGGTGCGCGCAGCGCCGATCACCTCGGCGGCAGATGTGCTGGGGTCGAGGCAGCGGTAGCTCAGCTCGGTCACGCCATCCTGCACCGAGACGATCCGGCAGAACCCCGCGTCAGGCCCCTGCCAGGCGTCGAGGAAAGCGGCGACTGCCCCGGTGCTGCTCCTCTTCTGCCGCTCCCGGATCTCCTCGCCGGCCAGCGCCAGGCCGCCAGCGATCTGCTCGTACGGCATGATCCTGTTCAGGTAAGCGGTCACCTCCTCTTTCCGCACCAGCCGTTCCCCTGCCTGCATCTTCCCACAGACCTCATTGAGCATGTCCTGGACATAGCTCAGCTGCTTCACGGCCTCGGCAAGCCCGAACCGCTTCGCCTCCTGCAGCGCCCGCCGGATCCCCTGGTTCGACACCCGCACGCTCATCAGCTCCCGGACCCTCCCTGGAAGGTTATGGCCCTCGTCCACGATGATGATGATCTTTTCGAGCTCCTTTCCCAGCTTCTTGAGGAAACCGGGCCGGATACCGGGATGGAACAGGTAATAATAGTCGGCGATAATGACCGCTGCCTTCTTGGCGGCCTGCATCGCGATCTCATAGCTGCACAGCTTCCTCGACTTCGCCTCCGTAAACACCTCATGATAGTGCCCGGGCGATTCCTTGATCTCCGCAATCAGCTGCTGCGCGGGGACGCTGAGCTTGTTCTCCTTCCACACCCCCTCATAATAGGAGCATTCCTTCCTCTCGCGCACCGCCTTGCAGTACTCGTGGAACTCCCCGGTGTACATCTTCTCCACCCCCTCCTGGCAGCACATCCATTTCTTGCCGACGAGATCCGCCGCGGTGAACGGGATGCCGTATCGGCTTCTGATCTGCTGTAGGGTATCGATGGCGATGGCGTGCTGCGTATTCCTGCTTGTCAGGAAGAACACCGTCATCCCCTCCTTGAGCGCAAAATCCAGGCATGCGGGAAGCGTCGCTGCCGTCTTTCCCAGCCCGGTCGGCGCATGCACCACCAGGCCCTTCCGCTCGTTGAGGCATTTCACCACCTCCCGCACCAGCTCCTCCTGCACGTTCCGGAATGCCGGGTGGGGGAAAAGAACGTCCTGCGGCCGCATGGCAGGGGCAATGGCCAGATGCTATTTAAGCCTTCGCCCGGGCGAAGCCAAGTTATGGGTGTTGCGCCGCACGCCACCGCAGCGGCGGCGCAAAGAAAATAAACTTCCTGCTTCATTTGATTTTATCGCTCACCTATTTCCGTCACCACTCCCCTTTTACGATTCTGCAGTATATATAATCCAAACATTTAAATATCTCTTTCAATATATGCTAACCAATAGCTAAAAAAGAGCGTATCATCTTTTACCAACGATAGAGGGGGTTTGATAATGTTGGTCAACCAGAAGAAAATATTTAGCGTGTTTTTCAGGGAGAAGCCTGCCCTGATGCTGACTGGGCTCTTCAATGCCAAGAACGATGTGTATGCATCATCGCTGGCGAAGCAGATCGACTGCACGTATTCTCATGTAGTCAAGATACTCCAGGAGATGGAGAAGTCCGGTCTGGTGAACTTTGAGAAGCAGGGCAGGCTGAAGCTGCTCACCCTCACCAAGAAGGGATCGGACATCGCCTCCCATATCGAGGGGATAAAGATAAAGCTCTGATCAGCGTTTCTTTTTTCTTGATTTTTTTTATTCCTTCTTTATTTCTCTTTCCTGCGCTCCTGCGGGGAAGAACATGCTGAACACGTGCTCGTCCTTTCCCGTATAATAGTGCGCGGGCAGGGTCGCCTCATGCGTGAAGCCAACCTTCCGGTAGAATGCCTGCGCCCGCTCGTTGTCGTGGTGCGTGAGCAGGTAGAGCTTCCGCAGGGCTGCGTCGTGCTCCCGGTAGAGCCCCTGCGCATGGGCGACCAGGGCGTCGACCAGCGCCGTTGCGATCCCGGTGCCCCTGCCCTCCGGCAGCACCGCGATCCGGTCCAGCTCCGCAAGCCCGTGCTTGAAGAGCCCGTGCACGATGAGCGTCACGATGCCGATGATCTTCCCGCTGCTGTCCTCGGCGGCAATATACCGGTGCCCCTTCTGCACCTCGCTGCGGAATACCGCCTCCCCCTCACTGATGTCAGAAATGTTATAGCAGGCATGCAGTACCGCGCCGACCTGCTCCGCGTCCTCATCCTTCGCTTCCCTGATCACGCGGGAAGAAATCGCTTCCGGATATATAAATTATTCCACGGTCACCGACTTCGCCAGGTTCCGCGGCTGGTCGATGTCGCATCCCCGGAGGTCCGCGATGAAATACGCAAGGAGCTGCAGGGGGATGGCGTTCACCAGGGGGGTTAAGTCATGCTCGACATCCGGCACATGGATGACATGGTCGGCCTTCTGGCTCATCAGCTTGTCCCCGGCCGTCGCTATCACGATCACTTTCCCCTTCCGCGAGCGCACCTCCTCGATGTTGCTGAGCATCTTCTCGTACGCCCCGTTCTTGTTCGCGATGAATATCACCGGCATGTTCTCGTCGATCAGCGCGATGGGCCCGTGCTTCATCTCGGCGGCAGGATAGCCCTCGGCGTGGACATAGCTGATCTCCTTCAGCTTCAGCGCCCCCTCCAGCGCGACCGGAAAATTCACGCCCCTGCCTAGGTAATAGGCGTTCCGGTACGCATGGAACTTCTCGGCGATCTGCTGGATGCCCTGGACAAATGAGGGATCGGCCAGCATGCCCTTGATCGCCCGGGGGATGCCCTGCAGGCCGCGCATCAGGGAGCGCGGCACCTGCCGGTGGCGGAGCTGCGCCAGGAAGAAGGCCAGGAGGAACAGGGCTGCCAGCTGCCCGGTGAACGCCTTGGTGCTCGCCACCCCGATCTCCGGCCCGGCGTGGATGTATATCCCTCCATGCACCTCCCGCGCGATGCTGCTGCCCACGACATTCACGATCCCCAGCACCGTCGCCCCCTTCCGTTTCGCCTCCTTCACCGCAGCCAGGGTGTCTGCCGTCTCCCCGCTCTGGCTGATCACCACGACCAGGTCGTTCTTTCCCAGCAGGGGATCCCGGTACCGGAACTCAGAGGCGTAATCCACCTCGGTGGGGATGCCCGCGTGCTTCTCCAGGATGTATTTCCCCACCAGGCCCGCATGCCAGCTCGTGCCGCATGCCGTGATGATGATCCTGCCTGCCTGCGCCAGGAATTCCCGGGAGATCCCGGCCAGGCTCAGCCGGACCTCCCTGTCCAGCCTGCCGCGCAGCGTGTTCTGCAGAGACTCCGGCTGCTCCATGATCTCCTTCATCATGAAATGCTTGTATCCCTTTTTCTCGATCTCCTGCACGCCCCAGGTGAGCGTGCTCACCTCTTTCTCCTTCACCCCCCTTTTCAGGCCGTGCACATGGTATCCCTGGGGGGTGATCCGCACGATCTCGCCGTCGTCCAGGTACACCACTTTCTTGGTATGCTCCACCACCGCGGATGCGTCAGAGCTCACGAAGAACTCGTCCTTCCCGATGCCGATCACCAGGGGGCTGCCGTGCCGTGCGGCGATGAGCTCATCATGGTCTGCGTGCAGCGCCGCGATGCCGTATGCGCCCTCCACCGCCTGCAGCGCCTTCCGCACCGCATCCAGGAAATCCCCTTTATCAAAGCTCTCGATGAGGTGCGCGATCACTTCCGTATCCGTCTCCGAGGAGAACCGGTGCCCCTTCTCCTCCAGGAATTCCCGCAGCCCAGTGAAGTTCTCGATGATCCCGTTGTGCACCACCGCGATCTTGCCGTTGCAGCTGAGATGCGGATGCGCATTCTTGTCCGAGGGGATGCCATGGGTGCTCCACCGGGTATGCGCGATCCCCAGCGTGCCGGGCAGCTCAGGGGAGGTGAACATCCGCCCGATCTCGCTGACCCTGCCCTTCTTTTTCTTGACGAACAGCCTGCTGCCCGATCGCGTCGCTATCCCCACGCTGTCATATCCCCGGTACTCCAGCCGCCTGATGCCCTGCAGCAGGATGGGCATCGCCTCCTTCCTTCCACAATACCCGAAGATGCCGCACATGTTCCCATCCTGTTGCCGGGCGTATATAAACGTTGCGCAAGAAAATCTCATGCACCTCTTTTTCTTCTGCGCCAGGGCGGTGTGCGGAGCAGAATACTGAAAAAGAAGGGAAACAACAGAGAAAAGTTCATTAAAAACCCAGAACCACCTCTTTTGGTCTGTTCTAGGCGAAACCCCCTCGCCAGAGGCCAGGGGATTCTTTATCACCCTTTTTCAGCAGGGAGCGCATGCCGCTTTTTATAGACACCAGCAGATAAGATATATAGGTGCAGATATGCACGATTCTTTCGCGTAGCTTCTGATGTGAATGTTTCTTCAATTATTTGTTTAATTATTAGAAAAGTTTATATGGTAATCTTTGTAAATTACCCATATGAAGGTAATTTTATTTGTATTAATTTGTATCTTTCTGGTGAGTTGTACACCACCTGATTATAGTGAATTCAAACAATCTAAAGGCGAAGAGATTAAACAAGATATCAAGAGCTTAATCAAAGAAACCACAATAGAAATAAACCAAGACCCAAATATCGTGTATATAAATAAGTACATGCAAG
>DATDVW010000057.1:0-30596 GCA_035289865.1 Candidatus Nanoarchaeia archaeon | reverse complement strand
TTTCCGACAACTTTATTAAGGTCTTGGTCGTAAGTCCTTTTACGCATTGAAGGGGCTCCAACCACCCCCATCTTGAGAGACAGATGGGGGCGAAAGCCCCTTAAATCTTTCTAATTATGAGCGAACTTGCAATCGAGCCGGTTTTGTATAAAAAGAGGTGAGCAGATGGTTGGCACGGAAGAGGATATACAGGATATACAATTTGTTAAGGTAGGTGATTTAAAAAAGACACCAAAAAGGTTTTTATTAATGTGCTGGCTGAGAATGAAACTCAACGAACATTACAAGGGTTGCCAGAAAATACTAATCTTTTAATAGAAGGAACGTTTAATTCGCCCTTCAAGATATTAAGAGTTACACCAGTAACTGATGAGTTCATTAAGAATACCTTAACTATCTAAGGGGATATTGATTAATATGATATCATCATACTTAATAGAGGATGGATTAAGAGCAAGGTTCATATTAGACCATCATTTTCTTGAAAGATATCTAGAGCTCCCGCCCGATAAAAAGGGAGAGAGTATAATGCATAAACTTATGCTCCTCGCAAATTCCTTAAATGAATTAGATATATCTTTATTATTTGCGGGCGAAAAGGTAATGAAACATGCAGAAGATTTGATTGGGGAGAAAGCTGGATATCATAGTGTAAAAAGACATCTATTAAGATTCTTAGTAAATGTTCAACCAGATAAAGAGGACACATCGGTAGGGATGTCGACACATAAGCTCGCTTCACAAGTTGGTTTTAAAAATTATATAATAAGTCCGAATAGTGATGCTGCGGATATACTCAAAAAGAATAATCCTTCTTATGAAATAAAAACGCCAGATGATGCATATCATTTAATAATAAGATTGATAAAAATAAAAGGATTGCCTATAACCACATAGAGTATTATAAGATTTTCTTTAATCATCTAATACCAACTACAACGCACCACTTAATCTACCAACCGATTACGCACCAACCCCTTTTAGGCCTGATGCAGTTGGCTACCTTCCGCTGCACGATACAGAACTATCGGCTTACCGCTGCTTCCTGCCGGATTTCCGCTTGGCGGCGCGCTTCTTGCGGCGCTTGGGCCTGCTTTTCCTGCCTTTCTTCGGCTTCTTTGCCGCCCGCTTGGCCTTTTTCCGTGCAGGCGCCACCTTCTTCTTTGCCTTGGTCCGCCTGATCGCCTTCTTTTTTGCCGCTGTCGGCTTCCGGGCAGCGGCCTTCGCCGGCATCGCTGGCTTTACCGACACCATGCCTCCGCCAGTCACCTTGTAGACCACATCGTGCTCCCGGACATGGTCCCTCACCTGGAGGCCGATGCTCTCTCCCGGGTTTGCGGTGGTCACCTGCGCATGGTTGACCTGCATGGAAGCGACCTTCTGGGTAAAATCAGTGGTCGCCCCCTTGATATGAATAGTATCCCCGACCTTCAGCGTGCTGCTGAGCTGGATGATGCCCACGCTGATATTGGTATAGAAGTGAATGATTCTGCCGACTTCCTGCTCCTGCATCCCTGATCACCCCTCCCTTATTTCTTACATGAGGAAGTATTTAAAGGTTATGATTTGGCCTTGCGTTCAGCTGCGCTCTTCCTCGTACTTGTCCGCGCAGTCCTCTGAGCAGAACCAGCAGACCGCTCCCTTGATCTCCCGTTCCACCATGTCCCGATTGACCAGCACCTTTCCGCACTTCCTGCACTTGGCGTTCTGGCCGCCCTGCTCGGCGCCTTCCATGAAGCCCTCTTCCCAGGGCTCAATCTCGTCATTTTCCACCATCTCCTCCCTGCCCTCATCGGAGTAGATCTCCTCGCCCTCGATGGAATGCTCGTCATCTTTCATGAGGCTACTCCAATCCGGCAGAATATATAAGGATTTCGGTTGGGGAGAGGATAGTCTCCTGATGGGGATGTTTTTGCGCCTCCCGGGTATTAGACTACGGAGAATGCCATCATCATTCCCGCTTCCAGATGCTCGGCAATATGGCAGTGCAGCATCCATTCTCCAGGATTTGTAAAGGCAACAAGAAGGTCAGCCGTTGATCCTGCGGGCACGAGGACGGTATCCCTCCATGCACGGTTTGTCACGGGCTTGCCGTCAATTGCAGCGACCAGGAAGCGCTGGCCGTGGAGATGGATGGGGTGCTGCATAGGGTGCATGGAAGACCGGGTGTTCACTATCCGTATGCGCTTGAATTCTCCCTGACTGACCACTGGGTGAATATTCATGTTCTCTTTTCCGGAGAGCGGATCGCGGATGACCCAGCGGATATTCCTGCTCGTCGCCTGCGCATTCATCGCCTGCATGTCGTCTTCCCATTCTATAGGCCTGACTCCGCCGTGCATGCCGCCCATCATCGCCATGTGCATGCCGGGCTCCATCACAGACATGTCAATGGTGAGATCCAGGGTGTAATCCGGCGGCGCAGCAGCATCAATAGGAGGGAATGATGACTGGGACGGCTGTAGCAGTGCATCTGCTGCCGGGAGGCTTTGCCCGCCATCGCCCTCAACGCGGATTGTTCCCAGTTCATATGTCCTCTCCGGTGTCTGATGCACCAGCTGGTAGGATCCCGGCGCATCAAACTGCACCTCAACTATGGCACGCTCTGCAGGGCTGAGCATGATAGAGGAAACCACTTCATCCTGCTCCTGCCGGGAATCCCTGCCGACGAGCGTCATCCACTTTCCCACCACAGCAATGTTCATGGGCCGGGCGTTTGCGGTGTTCACCAGAAACAGCCGCAGCAGCTCGCCGGTTTTTGCATCCAGATCAATCTGCTCATTGCCATTGACCAGCATGACGTTCCCGTATCTTCCCATCAGGGTATGCGTGGCATATGCGCCGAACGGCACGATGCCGCTGCCCTGGAGCGCAATATCATCGATCATCAGCACAATCTCGCGTGCAGGTCGGTAGAGTTGCTCTGTCGGCTCAACAACAATAGCGCCGTACAATCCCAGCTCCTGCTGCATATCCTCCCGGACATGCGGATGGTACCAGTAAATTCCCTCGTCCGGGAAGTCAAGGACGTACAAGAAGCTTTCTCCAAGCAGAATCGGCTGCTGCGTAACTCCGGGAACCCCATCATACTTATTTTCCAGGCGGATGCCATGCCAATGGACAGTCGTTTCGTAGGGAATGCGGCTGGTGACGTTGATCATTACCCTTGCGCCCTGCCGCACCTGCAGCAACGGCCCCGGAATCTGCCCGTTGTATCCAAGCATCTGCAGCGAACGCCCGTTTACCGTATGCAGCACGGGCAGAATCTCCAGCTGGTACGTTTCTCCATCGGCAAGAGCGACCGGAGAAGAAGGCTGCGCCTGCAGGATGTCCTGGCTGGTGCCGCATCCGGCAAGAATCACGAGGATCAGTGCAGGCATAATAATGGCTGGCTTGATTAGAGTCTGCTTGATCATGGTCTGTTAGGCGCAGTCGCACTATGCCATTGTTCTCTTGTTTATCAGGCACCCTATGTATCTGATGCGTTTAGCGTTTATCTGGCGCCCTTACCTACTAAACCTGTTGTACAGCCACGCCAACGCATACCCTGCGATAAAGCTGAGCACCGCAGCTTCGACAATGCCGCCCAGCGTCCCTCCAAACCCTGAGGACCAGAACATGTGGCGCTGGCGCATGAGCTGCATTGCCCCGGCGTACATGCCCCACGGGCTGATGATGCTCAGGATGAGCACGCACCCTGCTCCGACAACAGCTCCCGCATATCCCAACGCAAGCTCATTCAACTGTTTTGCCATGGTTCACCTCTTCCAGGAAAATACCCGCTCTTCAACAAGCGGGATTCCTTTGATCGTGATGGTAAATGCATCGCCAGGCTCTTCGCCGACCGCAAACACCAGGGTCCCGGACACATGATGCCCGGTCAGGAGAGGAGCAGAAGCAGGCTTTATCAATTTTCCCTTATACTCCAGAGTGGTTACCTGCAGGAGATCAAACGCGCTGAGATCGACCGAATGGGTGTTTGCCACAATCTGCACCTCAAATTTCCCGCCCTGCATACCCCTGGGGGCAAATTCAATGGCCACGTCGCCCGGGCCGGTCGTGCCGGTCAGGACAGGAGAGAACGCATTTCCCAGGGAAGGTATGGCTTTGCTGCCGTCCACTGCTGCCGCGCCTGCCGCCGGGAGATCCGTAAAAAGGCTGACGACAGAGTAGATAAGAACGCTGACAACGATCACCAATACGGCATATATCACTATATCACTTTCACTTTTTCCCATGCCCGCGCCTCCTCGCGTGCCGCTTGTCCCGGATAAAGAGCACGATGCCCGCAGCGGCAATGGCGCCGCCCGCAATCCAGAAAAAAAGAGAGAATCTCTGCAGCGGCTGGAACGGCACCCCGGCTATGATGAGGCCGGAATTGAACAGCAGCAGCCGATTGGAGATGCATCTCTTCCTGATGTAAAGGTATGCGGTGACCAGCAGCAATCCGACGGCCACGAGCCATATCGGGACCGCTATTTGGGTAAGGAACAGCAGCGGCATACCGGTTACGGTAATCCCGAGGATGCCCAATAACGCAATCAATCCCAGGCAGATGTTATGGCAAATCTGCCATGAGCCCAATATGCTGGCTGCGCCTGAGGCGCTGCCTGTTGCGCCAATCAGCTTTTCTTTGGCCCATTTGATCATGCTACCACTCCTTACAGCAGTCCACGAGCTTTTTGACGACGGCTGACCATTTCTGCATGATGCCCGGCGCATCCCCGTTGCGCGGCGTATCATTCTTCATTGCTGCCTCTCCCTTTACGCTTACGCCCCCCTCCCCGAGGTTTACCGCAAAAAACAGGGAATAAAGCTCGAATGCCGCAGTAAAGTATGCACTCGCCTCCTCTTTGTCTGCCTGTAACTCTTTAGTGCCGGTCTCCAGCAGGCGCATGCTTGCCGCTAAGAGGTGCTTGCTGATGCACCATTCCTCTCCCTGCGGGGAGGGAACCAGCTTCTTGAGCAGCTTGGTGCGCAGGCCGCGCACTGCAGAGAGCATATCGAGATACTTGTCATCGCTGATTTTCATGGCAGTGAAGAAGAAATGCTCTTCCAGGCTGATGAGGTTCATCACGGCGATGCTCAGGTCCTCATCCCGGGAAAGGTCCAGCTTGCTGCGCTGCGCCCGGGCTACCCAGTCATCCACTTCCTGCTGCATCGCCATCAGGAAAGCACCTGCATCAGTATGCCTGCGGTGAGCAGCAATCCGCCGGTCAGCAGCATACCCTGGAAGGGCAGGGCAGCGCCCCTAATCCTGGTCACTGCCTTGCTCAGCAGCGGGGTTATGGAGATGAGCAGCAGGCCGATCAGCGATCCGACGATAAACTGGTTGATGACGTATGTCCTGTTCAGCAGGCTCCCGTAATCCCCGGCCAGAGAGATGTATAACGGCGAGGCATCCGGGATAACCGGGAGCAGGGGTATGACTGTTGTGGCAAATGAAAACAGGATGATCAGCGCGCTCTGGAAGGGGATATAGGTTTTCCTGATGTATCTGCGCACCCACCATCCGATGGAGGCTCCAAAGGCGCCAATGAACAGGCCGATGGCGAGCTTGCTGACCCCAGCCCATGCCGCGAATCCCGCAACCACTCCTGCGCTTATCGTGCATAACGGGCAGTGGGCATATGCAGCCGGCGCGAGGAGCAATGCGCTGAGTGATGCTGCTATTGATGCTCTTGCAAATTTTCCCATCAGATCACCATAAACGGGGTTATCCGGCCGTCCCGCTGGACAGCAGAGATGGTAAACGGCCCCTGCTTGGATCCCGGCATGCCCGGAGAGGCAGAGGGCATTCCCGGAAGCCCGATGCCCTTGATGTCCGGCTTCTCTGCCAGCAGCTTTTCAATGGCTTCGACAGGGACGTGCCCCTCGATGAAGTAGCCGCCAATAACCGTCGTATGGCAGGTCTCCAGAGATGGGGGGACACCATACTGCTTTTTGATAGGGGCGAGATATTCCTGGGTGACTGACTTCACCTGGTATCCCTTTCCCTGCAGGTAGCTGCCAAACGCGCTGCAGCAGCCGCAGCTTGATGAGCGGTAGATGACTGCTTCAGTGCCTGCGAATTTTCCGCTTCCGCTGGAGCAGCCCGCAATGATCAGGGTAACCAGCACCAGGAGCGCGGCCAGCGCCCCGATCGCCTTCCGCATCAGCACCCTCCGACCATCGCTGGCTGCTGCTGGGGAGCGCTTCCCGCTGGCGCTGCGGGCTGCTGAGCCTGAGCGTATGCAGCAGACTCTCCGCCCGCCCCGCTGATTCTGTTCTCCAGCGCGCTGATCTGGAATGCCTGGACCGCCGTAAACGCAAACAGCAAAATCATCAGGCCAATCATGATGTATGTTCCGCTCCTATCGCTATGCCCTTCCATCTCAACACCCTCCGACCATCCCGCTTGCAGATGGTGACCTTTGTACATTTTTGTTTTGCAGCCTTGCAGGAATCGTTCCGTGCATCTCATAGTTCATCTTTTCATTCTCTGTCCATCCTGCCACGTCTATTTGGCCATTACTGCTTACTGCATTTCCGGTGATTCCGCCTCCCCAAGAGATTATTTGAAATCCCCGGAGTACAAACCCAAAAATCAAAAAAACAGCCACGCCAATGACGAGTGCGTTTAGAGTTTCCATTAGCAGCCACCCACCATTGCGCCAGCGCTGGATTTTCCCTGCTCAATGCCCCGGTATTTGTTGCTTGCCAAATTGATGTAATTCAATGCAACGCCTTTCTCCTGGAGCACCGCTGCTTTTGTCTGATGGATCCCCGGAAAGAACAGGACTTTCCATTTTCCCACCTCTGAGAGGATTTCCTCATCAGTATATTCAGCGCCGTGCCTGGTGATCAGGTATTTTGCCAGGCCGCGCATGGCATAGCTGTGCGCGCATCCGCATGCAGGCTGCCCATTCTCAAAGATCACGGCGCGGGCGCCGCAGCAGTACTCGCAGGAGATGCCGTTCTCCTTTTCGTATAATATCGAGATGTAGCGCTCTTTGTCTGCCCCGCTGAGCTCGATAGCATTATCTAGATCCCCCAGGATCTGAATCGTGCGGTCCGCCTGCTGCGGATTGTCCGGGCTGACATCATCATAGCTCACTCCCAGCTCCTGGCCATAGATTACTGGTACGCCCTGCGGAATAATCTCAGATGCTGGCGCTGCAGCAGCCAACGTACGCTGTACATTTGCTTGTCCGCTTGCTGCTGGCTGCGCAATGACCTGCGCACTGATGCTGCTCATACGATAGGAATTTACTGCCAGCAGGATGAGCACTGCCAGCATGCCCATCTTGAGCATGGTTTCTTTGTGTTGATCCATGTGATACACCTCACGCCCCACAGGATTGAAACAGCTTAATATCCTACTGATGAAACTAGTTTCACTTCAGAACAACGATATTGGTCATGCCCCTTCGTTCCCGGCCAATAAGCTCTTTGGAGGCCATCTTGTCCAGAATCCGGGTAATCTTGACCTTGGAGAGCCCCGTTTCCCTGATGATGTCGCTCTGGTAGCATGACCCCTGATGCTGCTTGAGCAGGCCATACACCTTTTTCTCATCCGCATCCAGCTTGCCTGCATCTGCTGCGGTGAACTCGCGCTTTTCCCTGCCCTGGGGATAGGCGACCAGGTAAATCCCGCTGCCCAGGATGAGGAAAGCGACGGCGAACGCAACAACGAGGTACCAGCTGGTCCCGCTTTCGTGGGCAGGGCACTGCTCCATGTCCAGCACCGGGTCGTCCTCGACCAGCTTGCAGAGAAATGCCTCCTGGTCATCTACTTTTATTTTAACAGTGACGAGGACCAGGAGAAGGAGCAGAGAGAATCCCACCAGGAGCGAACCGAGCCGTTTGTTGGTGTCCATATGCGTTTACCAGTGGTGCATGCTATTTAAATATTCGCCAAGGGGGTTACCCATCCCGCATCAGCTGACCACGATCTTCCCTGCCCCCATGCCCATGGCGCAGGAGAAACGGAATGTCCCTCTCTTGTCCGGGGTGAAGCTGATGACATTGTCTGCTTCCGTGATGTATTTCCGGATGCCGAAGTCCGGGATGACGATGCTGCGGTAGCAGCCCTGGACGGCAGCGGTGTCCACGGTAATCCGGGCGGGAACATTGTATTGGAGCGGGATGATCTCCGGATAATAATTGAAGTTCCGGAAGCCCAGGGTGACGGCGTTTCCTGCTGCAGCCTGCATGCCTATCCTGCCGGCGTCAATGGGGGAGGTGTTCCCGTGGGCGTAATTCCGCGCGGCAAGGGCGAGAAATATCCCGACGAGCACCATTCCCAGGATTCCGATCAGCGTTTCTGTTTTCATGCGGTCTTTATTAGGTTTTATTAGCCGAAGAGCAGCGAGCGCGGGCCGTATACCATGACAAAGGTAAGGGACATCGTGATGATAAAGAGCACGGTGAGGAAAGGCAGGAGCGGATATCCCTGATAACGGGCATGCGGCCTGTTCCGTATCTCTTCCTGGTAGATCATGACCAGCAGCCCGATGATGATGACCAGGACGATGCCGGTCAGCAGGGGAACGAGGATCCTGACATGGTCATTGAGCGTCATGACCGAGACCATCGCGCCCATGGTGCCGCCCATGAGGCCCGCCATCATGCCTTCCATCGCGCCCATCAGGCCGCAGCAGTTTCCCGCATAGCTGCCTGCGAGCATGCCGATAAGCGTCCCGGCGATGCTGCCGATGAACATGCCGTTGGTCGCGCCGAGCAGCATGCCTATGGTGAAGCCTGCGCTCATGCCGATGGTCATGCCGATCATCATGCCGATGGTGTGGGAGAATGACTGGCGGTATGCCTTGATGTGCCAGACGGCGATGCTGTTTCCGACGACAGCGACCACCAGCAAGGCGATATAATAGCCGTAGGCGGCAAAGAAGCCCGGGACTCCCCGGAAGAACCCATAGTAGGCGACCAGTTCTAACGCGAAGAGGAAAACCAAGGCAATCGCCGCTGTCCGCAGCATGGGCTTCTCCACTGCCCAAAAGACGTCTGGCTGCGGCGATCCTTCAGCCATGGTGCCTCCCCTTATAGCTCGCCGCGCAGTGGCAGCAGCAGAAGGCGAGTTTCTTCCCCCCGATGACTTCAGTGTACCTGTTGTTATAGACCTCGCAGCCGCAATGGGTGCAGCTGGTGAGCTTTTTCCTGAGGCTCTCCTGGATGATATCATGGAACTGGTGCAGGGTCTTGGCGGCAAATGCGCTGCCCTTCTGCGTCAGGGAGTATACCTTCCCCCGCGCTTTGGCACCCAGGCGGATAAGACCGTGCTGGCGCAGCTCCTTGAGGAAGGGATAGATATGCGCTGCGCTGATCCGCCTGCCGAGCTTCCCCTCCAGCTCCTTCATCAGCTCATAGCCGTGCCTCCTGCCCCTCCGCAGGGCGATGAGCAGGTACAGCTTGATGAAACTGTCGATCTTGGGCATGGGAAGCGGAGATACCGCAAGGTTTATATATTTTATCATTTTCCGATATATCCATATTCGATATATTAGGAAAACAGGAGGATGCGCGATGATGGGCTACTATGGGATGGGATTCGGCTACGGGTGGTTCGGGCCGGTATTCATGCTCGTGTTTTGGGCTGCCATCATCTACGTGGCAGTATGGGTATTCCGGCAGATTATGCAAAAGGAAGGCTCTTCCTCCCCAAGAGATATCCTGGAGCGGAGATACGCGAAAGGCGAGATCACCACCAGGCAGTATCAGGAGATGAAAAAGGAGATGCAGCGATGAGGGAGAAAACGGCAGTCCGCCCCGGGGAAAAGACCGAACTGCCCATCCAGGGGCTGCACTGCGCGAGCTGCGTGCGGAAGGCGGAGAAGGCCATCTCCTCTGTTCCGCAAGTGCTGGATGTGCAGGTCAACCTGGCGACGGAAAAGGCGACAGTGCACCATACCGGGCAGTTGGACATCGCAGGGGTGCGGCGGGCGGTGCAGGATGCGGGATACGACATCGTCATGCCCGAACAGCCAGAGCAGGGAGCAGCGCACGGAACAGCCGGGCATGACCATGCGGCCATGCTCAAGGAGCAGGAGCTCCATGCCCTCCAGCGCAATCTCGTGCTGAGCAGCATCCTTTCCGTGCTGGTCGTCATCGGCACGTACCAGGGCATCATCCCTATGCTCTCCGCGATCTCCCGGGAGCAGATGTTCCTGCTGCTGTTTGTGCTCACCATCCCGGTGCAGTATTATGCGGGCTGGCAGTTCCACCGGCTGGCGTGGAATGCGCTCCGGCACCGGAGCTTTGACATGAACACGCTGATCAGCATCGGCACGAACGCGGCATTCCTGTACAGCGTGCTGGTGATCATCTTCCCTGATTTCTTTGCAGGCACGCTCCTGGAAGCAGAGGTCTATTTTGACACAGCAGCCGTCATCATCACCCTTATCCTGCTCGGCAGGTACCTGGAGGCAAAGGCAAAGTCGCGGACATCAGCGGCCATCCACAAGCTGATGGGGCTGCAGGCAAAGACCGCCACAATCATGCGGGGAAAGCAGGAGGTCCAGATCCCCATCGCCGAGGTGCGGGCGGGGGACATCATGGTGGTGAAGCCCGGCGAGAAGATCCCGACGGACGGCATGGTGGTGAGCGGCTATTCCTCGCTCGATGAGAGCATGGTGACCGGGGAGAGCATCCCGGCGGAGAAGAAGAAAGGGGACAAGGTGATCGGCGCGACCATCAACAAGAACGGGTCGCTGATGGTGCGGGCGACAAAGATAGGGGCGGATACGCTGCTGGCGCAGATCATCAGGCTGGTGCAGGAGGCGCAGGGCTCCAAGGCGCCGATCCAGCGCTTAGCAGACCAGATAGCGAGCGTGTTCGTCCCCATCGTGATCGGCATCTCTGTGCTGACATTCATCGCCTGGTATGCATTCGGCCCTGCTCCTGCATTCAATTTCGCGCTGCTGAATTTTGTTGCGGTGCTGATCATCGCCTGCCCCTGCGCCATGGGGCTGGCGACGCCCACGGCCATCATGGTGGGGACCGGGAAGGGCGCGGAGATGGGCATCCTCATCAAGAATGCAGAAGCGCTCGAGATCGCGCACCGGGTGGATACGATCGTGTTTGACAAGACCGGGACCATCACCCGGGGAAAGCCGGTGGTGACTGATGTATGGGGAGAAGAGCATGCAGTGCTCCGCGCCGCTGCGGCCGCGGAGAAGCGGTCAGAGCATCCGCTGGCAGACGCGATCGTCCAGCGCGCCAGGCAGCTGAAGATAAACGCGCCAGCCCCCAGCCGGTTCGAGAACAAGCCTGGGAAGGGCACGGTTGCGCGGGCTTCGGGAAAGGACATCATGGTAGGGAACCGGAAGCTGATGCAGGAGTACCGGGTGAATTTCAGCGCTGCGGAGAAGATCGCAGAGGGGTATGAGGAGCAGGGCAAGACGGCGGTGTTTGTCAGCGTGAACAAGAAGGTCATCGGCGTCGTCGCCATCGCGGATACGGTGCAGGAGCACGCTGCCGAGGCGATCGCCGCCCTGCAGGGGCGCGGCGTGGCGGTGGCGATGATCACCGGCGACAATGAGCGGACCGGAAGGGCGATTGCGCGGCAGGTAGGGATCACCCAGGTGCTTGCCCATGTGCTGCCCGGGGACAAGGCAAAGGAAGTCCGGCGGCTGCAGCAGGAGGGAAAGACTGTTGCGTTCGTGGGAGACGGCATCAATGATGCCCCTGCCCTGGCGCAGGCCGATCTCGGGATAGCTATCGGCTCCGGGACTGACGTGGCGATGGAGTCCGGGAGCATCGTGCTGGTGAAGAGCGATCTCCGTGATGTTCCCCGGGCCATGGCATTGAGCAGGTACACGCTCCGGAAGATCAAGCAGAACCTGTTCTGGGCATTTGCCTACAACACCGCGGGAATCCCCATCGCTGCAGGCATACTCTACCCGTTTTTCGGGTTTCTGCTCAATCCGATGATTGCTGCCGCAGCGATGGCGCTGAGCTCGGTGTCTGTAGTTTCCAATGCGTTATTAATGAGGAGGCACAAGCTGTAGAAGCTTGAGGGGGTGAATGCGATGGGACCAAAGAAAGGCGGCGGATGCTGCTAACGGGGGGGGTAATCTGGAGAGGTGAGCGACGAGAAAGGAATTCGACATCGGCAGCTCACCACCGGAAGGCTTATATAGAGATTATACTTTATAGTTAACTAATAAATTAAAAGGTTATATTATGATTGCCTGCAAGACCAAACGATGGGGGAATTCTGTTGGCGTGATTCTGCCGAGGGACGTGGTACGGGAGAAGAACATCAAGCCGGAAGAGGATATCCTGCTCGATATCCTGGAAAAACGGACGGTATTGCGGGAACTCTTCGGGGCGCTGCGCTTCAAGAAAACCACGCGTGACCTTCTGGCTGAATCCAGGAAGGGCTTGTCCAGCAAGTTTGATGCTCCATGAAATGCCTGGACACGTACGCACTGGTTGAGATCTCACGGGGAAACCCCGGATTTGTACAGTACGAAACAGAAGATTTCCTGATCACGGACGTGACCCTTGCGGAATTCTATGGCGTTGTTCTGCGGGAATACGATGGGCGAACTGCTGATTATTGGTTCCAGAGATTAGCTGCCTACAGCAAGCCAGTGAGCAAGGAATTGCTGATGGAGGCTGTCAAGTTCCGGCACGAACACCGGAGCAAGCGGCTGTCATTCTTTGATTGTGTTGGGTATATATTCGCCCGCAACCAGAGAATTCCTTTTGTGACCGGGGACAAGGAGTTTCATATGGTTGAGGGAGTGGAGTTCGTGAAATGATCAGAGCATCTCGGAACAAGGCATATAAAGAGAACGAGGCATTGCGCATATAAAATAATGAAAAAGGCCATTGTCCTGTGCATTTTCCTGCTTTTGCCTATTCTTGTCGCTGCACAAGGCAATGATACGGCGAACACCACGATCATCCTGTTCTACTCCCAGGACTGCCCCCACTGCCATGAGGAGCTGCTGTTCCTTGAGGGGCTTGCGGAGCGATATCCTGTCCATATTGAAAGATATGAGGTGAAGTATAACGCAAGCAACCTCCAGCGGTTCCGGGAGTTTGCCGCTGCGCATGAGGCGCGGGCTGATGCGGTGCCGTTCACTTTTGTGAATGGGGAAGTGATTATCGGTTTTCATGAGGGCATCGGCCGGCAGATCGAGCTGCTGGTGCAGGGGAAGAAGAGCGAGGATACTGTTTCGCTGCCGGTGTTCGGGACCGTGAATCTCCGGGAATTCTCGCTGCCTATGCTGACGATCGTCCTGGGCCTGGTGGACGGCTTCAACCCCTGCGCGATGTGGGCGCTGCTCTTCCTGCTGGCGCTGCTGATTGCCGCACAGGACAAGCGGAAGATCTGGTATGTCGGGGGGACATTTGTGCTGGTGAGCGGGATTGTGTATTACCTGTTCATGGCTGCCTGGCTGAACGCGTTTTTGTTCATCGGGGCTGTCCGGGCCACCCAGGCTGTTATCGGGGCGCTGGCAATCATCGCCGGCATCTGGTATGTCCGGGAGTTCTGGAAGAACAAGGGAAATACCTGCGAGATCGCCCCCTCCGGGATAAAACAGCGGATGATCGAGCGGATGCATCATCTGCTCAGGCCTGAGATCGCCCTGCCGGCAACAATCATCGGGGTGATGGCACTTGCCGTTGCCGTGAACATGATCGAGCTGCTCTGCTCTCTCGGGCTGCCTGCCGTCTATACCCAAGTATTGACGCTGCACGGGCTGCCCACGGCAAGCTATTACCTGTACCTGGCGATGTATACCCTGTTCTATATGCTGGATGACCTGATCATCTTCCTTGTTGCTGCGCTGACATTGCGGCATCTTTCCATGACACAGCGATATGCGCGCTGGCTGCACCTGATCGGCGGGCTGCTGATCCTCGGGCTGGGGATATGGATGCTGGCGGGCTAATCTCCGCATATTTTAAATAGGACAGCTGGTTCACCAGCCCATCACAGATACAATGAAATTTGCTGGCAAGAATATCATCCTGGACAAGGAAATAAACGAATTAGATATATTGGTATTGAGGTTCATTGCCATCCTCGAGAAGTATACTGATTATGTTATTATTTCCGGTTATGTCGCCATCCTGTTCGGGCGATCAAGAATAACAGAGGACATTGATGTGTTCATTACTGAGGTAAGCTATGAGCGATTTGCTGGGCTATATGATGAGATAAAGAAAGATGGTTTTTGGTGCTTAAATGCAGAGAAGGGTGATGAGATATACCGCTATTTAGCAGATGGCTGTTCGGTGCGATTTGCCATCGCTCAGCAGACCATACCTAACTTTGAGGTAAAATTCGCGAAAAAGATGCTGGATAAGGAAGCTTTCAGAGATAGGATACAGGTAAAACTCAAGCCAGGAATATTGAAGATATCCTCCCCGGAAAGACAAATCGCTTTTAAAAGGTACTACCTCAAGTCAGATAAGGATGTTGAGGATGCAGACCATATTGAGCATATGTTTAAAGGGCATATTGACAAAAGAGCAATTAATAAGTATAGGCTATTGATAGAGCAGCAGCCATGAAGCGCCTGATACCGGGAAAAAACAATGCCGAGGACCGCCTGCACTTTGTTTTGTTTTGGGCAGACTATGTGCGGACGCATTCCGATAAGGAATGGAGCAGGCAGCAGAATGTGCTGATCAATGCGGTGATGCAGAACGCGAGGCATTCTCCGCTCACGCCGAGGCAGTATTTGAAGATCAAGGGCGAGCTCCGCAGATAACCGCATGGGGAATTCTTCCGGGCCCTGGGCCAAATCGGGGTTGGTGCGAAACTCTTATTCGTGCTTATGCGGAGCCTGAACACGCCTCTCCACTTCGCTTCGCTCAGGTCGGAGAGCACATCCTGCGGAGCATTACCGATGGGCACGTCGGAAATCGCCACTCGCCCGCTCCATGCTTCAGCTCGGAGCAAGAGGGCGATTTCCGAGCGTGCTCAAGAACACGCCCCGCCTTTTAGGGCTGGTGTTCTTGACAGACGCGCATACGCACTGATTTTCGCACCAACCCCGGCCAAATCACAAGATTTAAATAAGAATCTGCCTGATGCGGCAGGCATGCGATGGCTGATGCTGTTCATGGCAAGTGTTCTGCTGCTGGGTTGCGCACAGCCGCCGACCGGGCAGGTGAGCAGGGACGGGCTTGCCGATGCCATCCGGGCTGATCCGGTGATCGGGCAGCTGGTCGCGCAGGGATACCTGATGGACATCCAGGTGTACAGCGGCAGCGCATTAGCAGACAGGGGCAGGCAGTACCCGGTCATCTACGGCAGCCTGGATGGGGAGATTGCGGCAGTGCAGCTCAGCAAGGATGCCAGCGGAAAGCTATTTATATATGATATGCAGAGAAAAGAGATACTCCGGGAGTTTACGACGCAGGGAGTAACGGTCAGTTAAAAGTGGTGAGCGGGAAATACATCGGATATGCACTTGTTTTGATAGCTTTCGCCATCCCTCTCGCGCTCGCTGACCCCGCGATCGTCACTTTGCAAGGGAAATTGACCACGAGCAGCGACGCTGCCATCACGACTGCTTCGTTCCGGGTGAATATCACCAATGATTCCAGCCCGGCAGCGGCTAACGCTCTATGGGGGCCGTTCACGTTCAACAATACAGTGGATTCTGAGGGAGTGTTCAATATTCCGTTAGGAGCGGTGAATCCGCTGGACCTGGAGCTGGGAACAGTGTACCGCATCGTGCTGGAGGTTGATGACGGCGCGACCCAGTTCGGCAGCCCGGATGTGGCATTTGGTGATGCCAGCCCGGCAACTGACCTCATGAAGTTCGTCAACGGGCAGCCGGATGGGAGGCCGAGGCTGAAGGGGCTTACGGCAGTCAATTACAGCGGGAATATGGGCGGGATTAGCGGGGCGAATGAACGCTGCCAGCGCGAGTTCCCCGGAAGCCATATCTGCACCACCAGCGATATTACCAAGACTGGCATACGGAATGGCAATGTCAGCTGGATATATACTGAGGCAGATGAGCAAAAGAACTGCGAATCGTTTACCATCAATGCATCACTGACGAGCGCGCAGATTGAGAGCTCGGTCATCCTCACTCAATATGCAGATATTGCATACGCCAACGGCACGTTTCCCATGATTGTTTACAAAGACGGCACTGATAATGATTTAGTATATGTGGCCTGCAATACGGAAAACTGCTCATCCAGCACGCGGACCGTGCTTTTGGCAAACGGCGATGTGGGGGGGTATGCGAGCATCGCAACAGGCAATGACAGCCTTGCCCGGATCGCCTTTCAGGAGAAGGGCAATGATCTGGGATTCATCCGCTGCCTGAATCATGCCTGCACCAACCGGGGCACTTTCAACATCAGCACAGCAAATATCGGAGCATGGCTTGATCTGGCTATCGCGCCAGATGGCACTGCGCGCATCGCCTCAACTGAAGGAGGCGGCGGAGGAACAGATACCCTGTACCATACGCAATGCGTCACTGAGAACTGCAGCGGCACATCAACAGTAAATACTGTTGACAGCAGCGGGCAAAACCGGTATATGAGCATTACCACGGGCACTGATGGATTTGCACGCATCGCGTACAGTGATGATGAAACCACTGATTCTTTGGAGTATGCCCGGTGCCTGAATGCAGCATGCTCCTCAGTGACCACGAAAGTATTGATCGGGCATGGAATTGGGGGGGGCACCGACAGCGACATTGCCATCGGAGATGACGGATTTCCGCGAATCAGCTATTCCATAGACAACAACCTCTTATACGTCAGCTGCCATGACCATGATTGCACCAGCTTCACGAAGACAACCTTTGAGACGACGGATGCTGATGGCCAGTATAATGAGATAGCCATAGGAAGCGACGGGCTTGCCCGAATGGTGCATTATGAATCGACTGACCGGGATATCATCTTTGTCCGCTGCCTGAATGATGGGTGCACGTCAAGATCATCTTTTGCCTTAGGGGGAAACAGCGAACTTGATTTCCTTGCTCTTGCCCTGGACCGGAATGATGTCCCCGGAATAGTGTATAACAGCACCGGGGTAGGATTTCCGGTATTCGCCCGAGGCATGCCGAGCACTGGCACCATCATAACGAACCAGGGAAAGATAACTCCCGGAATATGCTCTGCAGAACTGCCGATCGCCTGCTGTACCTGACTGCGGTTGTCGGTACGTGAGCCCCAGACTTGCTCCTGAAGCATCCTCTGCCTGGCCTTCTCCTGCGGGAAAACACTTCGCTTGATGAGCAGCCGCGAGGTGTATCAGGAGCGCCCAAAGAGCCCCTGCTGCGCTTCGCGCATGGCGGGCATGCATCTTTCCCGCGCGGCGCGTGGAGGATGAGCCCACTGGGTTATTAAAAATTGGTGGCGTCCTGACACATAAAATAAATGTGCGCGCCCCATTCTTTAACTTATTCCCCTAATATCCGTATAGTCTCTCTTTGCACTTCGAGTATCAGTTTCTTTATTATCTTTAACTGCGGCAAATCAATACTTGTTTCAATACCATAGGTGGAAAGTTCCCTTCTTTCCCTTACTGTCGGATTAGTGATATTCTTTTCAACATCAAGGGTATCAAATTGAGCAACCAAGTCTTTGTTCAAGCCCAACTTCTTATCGTTTATCAAAATATGCAGAACAATTATAGTACAGGCCTGGTTTCTGGATTCATAGCCGTATTTGGCAAGGATAGCTAAAAAACAGTGATAAACAGCATAAAAACCGACATTAAATGCCCAGTCATACGTCTTTAGCTCTTCAAGAGCCTGCACCACCCCATAGTTATATTCTGATTTCTTAACGTGCTTTTGCGCCAAGTCCAGATCAGGCTTTGTTTTTATCAGCCTTTTTTGATCTTTCAGGCACCACTTCAAATGCTCATCTATTTGCGGCATTTCCTTACCACCTCAACATATTTTTCAGGATTATGGAATACCAGGCTTTCGGATAGAATACTATAAAAAATCTTGTCTTCTTTATTCGGGAGAATATCCTTTTCAGCTATATCGACGTACCTTATAGGCTTTTCAACTAATTCAGATTTTCTTATTTCATCCTTTATTTTTTTAATGTCTCTGGATTTTTCCGCATCATACATAAGCAAAACATCTATATCGTTAAAGTCCTTGGTTTTCACCGATGAACCGAAAACCAGCCCCATTTCAGCATACTCCTTAAATTTTTTCAGGGTATGGGGCAATATGTTTAGCCATTGGGGAAACTCTTTGTCCTCCAAGCTGAGCATATATTCCATAAATTTAATGGCTAGCTTGTTGTCGTATTCATAAGAAAAAAAAGCAGAGTTGCCAATCTCCTCCTTAATCAGTAATTTTTTACCTGCTAAAGCATTACACAATTTATTGGCGTGTGCATGATTGATAAGCAATATCCTGGCCAGCTGCCTGGCGTTATACCTGTCCCGGTAATGCTTAAACAGGTATTTAGCTATCTGGATCTCAATTTTGGTAAATTGTATGTTATTAACAGCCATGTGTATTCTAAAAACATACATACTATATAAACCTTACGATTTTACCCCGGGTTCTTACTGCTTTTTGCGGGCATGCCCCTGGGCGATTGCTCTGGTATGTGCACCAGAAAGAGTATGGGTGCCCTACTATTTTCTATAAATAGAATATTTATTTTATAAATATATTATTTATTTTATAAATAAATTGTTTATTTTATAAATAGAAATATTTAAAAAGGGCAGAGGAGTAGGGCTCCCTATGGGAGCTATCGAGCCTCTCCAAGGGCTCATCGATCCGAAGGTCTACCGCATCCTGCAGGTTTTCCTCGCGAACCGGGAGCGGCTCTACCATCTGCACAGCGTCTCCCAAGAGGCAAAGGTTCCTGTTTCTACGACTTTCCGCGTGGTGAACCGGCTGCTGAAGCTCAAACTTATCACCATCGTCCCGGTCGGCAAGATGAAGCTGTACCGGCTTGCAGCAGGGGTGCAGCTATGAGCAAAGCGGTGTATGCTGCTGTTGCCCTGGCGATGTTATTCAGCGTGATCGCCCTTGCGGAAGGGAATGAGAGCATCAATACGGAAACGGGCAATGAGACTGCAGCAAGCAATGTGACCTCAAGCAATGCGACCAGCGCTAATGAGACAGGTGCCAATGAGACTAGGGTGAACATCACGATCGCCATAGACCTCCAGTACAAGCCGGATACCACATTTGATCCTGATGACAACGGCGTTGCCAACCTGAGCGGGATCGTTGATCTGACTGTAGAAGACAGCGCATTCAGCCATGAGCTGAACAGCAGCGACATCTGCACCCGGTGGAGCATCGCCAACGAGGATAATGATACGACCAGCTTCATCTGCTATGGAGAACGATCCTGCTGCGCCGCCATCGGCCTGCTCCCGACATTAGATGAATGGAACGAGCCGTTGAACATCTATCCCCAGCGGTATGATGCCGGGCTGAACAATACTGTTTCTGCGCAGGTGCTGTTCTACAATGTCACGGATATCGCATATTCCTTCTGGGCGAACCTCAGTGCCCGTTTCCTGGAGAATGCCAGCGAGGGAGCAGAGCAAAATATCACCAATCCCAATGCCGCCATCGTCAATCAGAGCATCCGGCAGTTCAGCGCAGTCATCGGCAAGCCGGTGAAGTGGATAAAACAGGTGAGGTATACCAACGCCACCACGGCAAACATCACTATCCCGGATGCCGCCATCAATTTCACGGTCACCAAGATCGCCGGGAAGAAGCGGACAGAGGTCAAAGAGCATAAGATCAGGGTGCAGGAGGACGCAGAGCTCAAGAGCGTGCACCAGTACCGGCAGGAGAAGCTGACCGGGCAGAGCATCCGCAGAACTGCCGCGGACAATCCCCTGGCGCAGCTCGTCAGCTGGCTCGCGGATGCGATGAGCAGGATCACGGGCTATGCGGTGGCGGAGGAGCAGGAAAACAATGAAACGCTCCTGATCATTGAAGAACCCATACAGGAGATTGAGGTGGAGTATTACACAGATGCGCCAACTGCCGCTGAGGAGGAGATTGATGCCTATCACAAGCTGGTCGTGGTGAGCGCGCCGCTGAACTACACCGATGTGCTGACCTATACCACAATACCTGAGATCTCTGCTGAGGCAGTCACCCTGCTCTGGCAGGCGAGCGAAGAGGATTACCAGAAGTACATCGACCCGGATTATCTGGTCATCGGCGACGGCAGGAAGATAGCGGCAGACATCACCTCACATCCGTATTTTGCAGTGACTTTCGAGGACAGCGACGCCAGCGGCCTGCCGGATACGCTCTACTGGATAACTCCCCATACCTCTGAGCAGGAGTTTGAGGTGAGCATCACCATATTGAACGTGCAGAGCTACCCCATGGTCGGGGGGAACTGGACAGTGGCGTTCACCACTGTTGGCTCTGCGGATTTGATGATCCGGGCAAGCAACGGGACAACGTACGGGGAGGGGCTGCCGGACGACCTGCAGTGGATGCAGCTCCGCTGCGGGGATGAATCTGTTGCTGCGGAGTTTGATGGAGAAACTGTGCTGGCGGTGAACTATTCCTGCGCAACGACCAGCTATCATACCGTGACGGTCTTCACCATCGGCAGACACGGCCAGGAATTCGCCTTCGGGGAGCAGCGGGCGTACGCCTATAACCTGGCGACGAATGAGTCCGCATACAAGCTGACGCTGAACATCATCGTGCCGCAGGGCGGAACGACTCTGAACCAGAGCGGCTATAAAGTGAAGGCGTTTGCCAGCGCCGACTACTCTGCATTCACGCTGAATGAAAGCTCCTACAAGATTAAGGGCAATCTCTACCGGGAGGGGGTTGGGGGGAGACTGAACGAAAGCTCCTACAAGATATCGCTGACCCCGGAGCAGGCATATACCTCTTACTCCAGCAATGTGGCGCCCAATGACGAGCCCGGGCTGACCGTCACGCTCATCAATCCCCCCACGCTCACCACCGGCAAGAATGCGACGCAGGCGTTCACCTTCCAGGCAAGCGTGAACAGCAACTGCACCTTATGGCATAATCTTTCCGGCATATTCACCGTCAATGAAAGCTGGCATAATGTTTCTGCAGCAACAACGGTAGCGATGTATACTGCGATGCCGCAGGCAAATACCTATGAGAACATCGTCTGGAACGTGAACTGCTCTTCTGTCGCGGGAACCAGCGTGTTTGCCGCAAGCAACTTCACCTTCCATTATGACAACAAAGCGCCGACGATTGCCCTGGACAATCCTGCCAACGGCAGCCAGGTGTTCTCTGGGGACTGGATCAACCTCACCATAGAGGAAGGGACAGGGGCGTATGCCTGGTACAGCCGGGACAGCGGGGAGACGAATTACACATTGCGGAATGCGAGCCAGCAGTACGCGGTGAACACCACTAATTGGCAGTTTGTGGTGGACCAGGATGTCTATGTGTATGCGAACGACACGCTGGGGAATGCGAACTCTACGATATTCCGGTTCAGCGTCACGGGCCTCAATATCAGCATTGCGGTGAATGACTCTACCGTATCCGGCGATTATGATTTCATTGTTTCCGGGATAGCCAACTACAGCAACGGGACAGCGGTGGCTGGCCAGTTTATCAGCATCTATGTCAATAATGTGCTGAGCAGCACCGATGCGCACACCAATGCGAGCGGGGCGTATAATGCGACTGGCAGGATGCCCGCTGCTGCCGGAAGATATGAGGCGCTGGCGAATATCAGCAGCCACGGCACCCAGTTCCGCGCCAACATGACGGTGCAGGCGCTGGAGGCAGGTATCCCCTACTGGGCATTCAACCGGACGAATTTCACCAGCATCGCCGCAGACCAGGCCGGGCAGTTCAACATCACGTATGTTGACGGAACCGAGCTGGACAGCGTCATCTTCTCTATCCGGAACCACAGCTCGCTTTCCTTTGCCAATATCAGCATAGCTCGGGTAAGCTTCCTCACTACAGTAGTGGACCTGGCGTTCAACCTGACGATGAGCTCGCGCAGGAACGAGAGCTTCCAGTGGAAGTTCTACGGCAATGACAGCTCAGGAAACTGGAATGAGAGCGATGTATTCAGCATGGCTATCAGCGATGCTGCTGCCCAATTCTCGCAGAACGGCACCAATGTGAGCTCGGCAGGCATCCATGCGCGGGCGCTGTTCAATGCCACGGTGCGGGATCCGGACGGACTGGCGGGATACATCTTCAGCCTCAGGAACTCATCATCTGCAGCGTGGTTCAATTATTCCGCGGTGGAGATCAACGGCAGGGCTGAGTATTTCATGAACACCAGCCATGCGGTCGCCTCTGCGCAGGGCGATGCCGTCGAGTGGAAGTATTACGTGAATGACAGCGCAGGAAGCATGTACGAGTCCGGCACCCATACGCTGATCGTTGCCAATACCGCGCCGACAGCCCCGGCGTTCCAGGAGCAGACGCCGGCCAACAACACCATCTTCAACGCCAACCAGACGTTCAACTGGACAGCGTCTGATGTGGACGGAGGGGCGATTTACTATTACCTCTTCTTTGACACCAGCAATCCGCCGGGAACGCCAGTCATCAACAACCTGACATCCAGCAACTGGACGTCCAATATCACCACGTATGGGACCTATTATTACCGCGTGCTCGCCTCGGACCGGACGGACAACTCCTCATTCACGGAAATCCGCGTGATCATCTTCAGCGGGGATGTGGACCAGAACTCCACCATCATCAACACCCTGCTGGAGAACTCCCGGGTGATCAATTCGACCATCACGGGCAGCACGGTGAACTCGAGCAATGTCACCCGGTCAGTGGTGAGCAGGTATATCATCTTCAACTCCAGCATCACCTCATCCACCATCATCAACGCCACCATCCGGGATTCGAATGTGACCTATTCCACCTTGACGAACGTGACTGCACGGAATTCCAATATCACGTACACAAACGCCACCAATGCAACCATCATCCGCTCCCTGGTGGACCATGCCAATGTTACGGATTCTACTATCATCAACTCCACCGTACAGACGGCGAATATTACTAGGAGCACGGTGGATAATTCGACGGTGAAGAACTCCCATATCGTTGATTCCAACATCAGCTCTTCGCTGGTGCTGAACACCACCGGGATCAATGCGACCATAACCAGGTCAGATGTCGATAACAGCACGGTCCGGCATGCTGCAATTGCCGGCTCAAACATCACCTCTGCATTCGTGATCAACTCCAGCGTGGTGCAGTCAAACATTACCCGGTCGGACGTGTTCAATTCCACTATTGCCATCTCTGATGTCAGGCAATCGAACGTCTCTTCGTCAGAGGTCAGGGATGCGACGGTGGAGGCGTCAAACATCACCATGTCAACCATCACCAATACCACTGTGCGCTTCTCCCATGTGGTTTCCTCAAACGCTACGGATTCCTTTATCCGGAATTCCACGATACTCGGATCGACCATCACCCGGTCATCAGTAGAGAACTCCACCATCATCATATCCCTTGTTGAGGATTCCAACATCAGCTCGTCCACCATCATCAACTCGACAGTGACGGGCTCGAATGTCACTAGGGGATCCGTGCTCGCCAATGCGACCGTGCAGCGCTCTCACGTTGAGCAATCTAATATCACCTCATCGATGCTCATCAACTCAACCGCGATATCTTCCAATGTGACCAACAGCACTGCAATCGGGTCATTCATCAGGGATTCAACCATCAAGAATTCGAATATATCGGTCTCGACCATCATTTCCTCATCGGTAACTGGCTCGAATGTCACGAACTCCACCCTGAGCAACGTGATCATACGCGTCTCCGCAGTGGGCAATTCCGTCATCAACTCTTCACTCGTGGAGAACAGCAACATCACGAATTCAACCGTCATCGGCACGGCGATCCAGAACATGATCCTGATTTCTGCGAATGTGTCCTCTGATCTCCTGCACAGCGGCGTCATCTATTACCGCGGCATCGTGTTCACCGGCCCGCAGACATTCGAGTACATCCTGCCGCCGACCTGCGGGCTGTACCAGTGTGAGGCGACGGAATCGTGCAGCACCTGCCCCAGCGACTGCGGCGAATGTACAGGAGGGGCGGCAGCGCCTGCAGCAGAGGAGCCTGCTGCAGTGGAAGCGCCGGCAGCTGAAGAGGCTGCGGCAGAGGAAGAGGCGGCTGCTGAAGAGAGCACTGCAGAGCTGGCGGCAGAGGAAGAGCAGGCGCCGACGCCACCACCGCCCCCGCCTCCGCCTCCACCCGCGCCGCCGCCAGCTCCCGAGGAATCAGCTGAAGCCGGCGCAGAGGAGGGAGCAGGAGAAGAGGGAGCGACCGAGGGGAGCGCGACAGAGGGAGTTGCCGAGGCAGCGCGGGCGGTCAGCCAGGGCATCCAGGCCGGGGCTGCCAAGATAGTTTCGCTGTTCAAGGAAACGCCCATCTCCTCCATCAATGTGCAGGACATCGCGATCACGGACATCCCCTGCGCACCGGAGCAGACCACGATCAGCAAGGTGACCGGCGCAGGCATCCAGATACCCTCCGGATACCAGGTCATCGCCGAGCCGTTCGACGCGCAGACCAGCGCAGACACCGACCTCACGGTCGCGGTCCCGCTCAATTTCCTGGACGTGCATGCGCTGCGGTGCAGGGAGGGAACATGCAGCAGGGTGGAGACGCCGGAGGCCGGTGAGCTGGCCTGCAAGGGAAAAGAGACCAAGGAGCTGGTGCGGCGGGACCTCTTCCTTTCCGTGGAGAAGCTGCCGGTGCAGATCGCCGAGCGCACAGTGATCTTAGGGGAGGCCCAGCGCGCGGTCAGCTCAGGGAGATACCGGGTGGCGTTCGACCATGTGATCCCCGGATCGACCGCTACCCTGGCGATGCCGTCAAGCTCCCTGCCGCAGCCGGAGAACCAAAAGCTGAAGATTGTCGGAACGCCGCTGGTGCTGAAGATCGGCCAGCTGGGAACTACTCTGACGGTCACGATGCCCTATTACGCGGACAAGCTGATCGATCCGAGCAGCACCGCCCTGTACGTCCAGTACGAGAACAGCTGGGTGTTCATCGGCGGAAGGCTGGAGGGCGACGCCATAACAGCAGAGGTTGAGCATGCCGAGCAATACCTCAGGAACGGGCAGCTGACATTCGCGCTGATCGGGACGCTGTGCGACACTTGCCTCGGCTCCTACTTCACCAAGGTGCATGAAGGGAAGAGCATGGATGCTGTGGTGTTTGTCCACGGCCTGGGAAGCAGCCCAGCGACCTTTGACAACATCATGAACGACATCAAGCTGACCAACCAGCCCTGGCAGGTGTACACGTTCGGCTACCCGACCTTCCGGGAGATCGACCAGAATGCAATGGAGTTCGCCAACTGGATGGAAAGCGAGGCTGCCGGTTATGACTACCTGTACATCGCCGCCCATTCCATGGGCGGACTGGTGAGCCAGGCGGCAGTCTATTATGCGTACCAGGAGAACCTAAAGACGCCGGGCAGGTACACGTTCGTCAACAAGGCCCGGAAGCTTATCCTGATCGCGACGCCGAACAAGGGAAGCCCGGCGGCAGAGGCGCTGAAGAACATCCTGAGGGTATTCTCGGGATCGGACAGCAACGTGCCGCTGTTCAACCCGGAGAGTTCAGGGGTTGCGGAGCTCATCGAGGGGAAGAGCATCCCCCAGGTGCCCGGCATTGAGTATTACGTGATCGCCGGGACGCAGACATACGAGCTCGACCTGGGCATCACGAAGATCTCTTCCGCGAGCCTGTTCGAGGAAGGCGCTGCCAACGACGGCGTGGTCTCTGTGGAGAGCGCGCAGTCTGTCGGCGACATGCTCATCAACAACCAGTGCAGCAACTACTGGGAGATACCTACTACCCATACGGAGATGCTGTTCAACCCGGTGACCAGAAAAGTCATCGAGAACGTCATCGCGAGCGAGATCAAGAAGGACCTGGGAGGGGTACGGGACAAGGCCATCCTCGGCAACCTGCGCTATGTCAGCCTCCCGCTGCGGGCAGGGGAGACCGTGTACATCATCGTCGGGAGGCGCATCGACGCGAACAAGAACCCGGACATCACGCAGTGCAGCTGCGGCAACGGGTTCTGCAACGTGGGGGAGGACGAGTTTAGCTGCCCCAGCGACTGCGCGAACATCTTCTCGATCGAGAAGCAGCTGGCATTCTTCCCCATCATCGTGTTCGCCGCGCTCCTCTGCTCATTCGTGTTCGGCGGCGTCAGCGTGTACCGGGCGTTCCAGGGGCGGCATGCGGGAAGGCAATACCTCTGGATGATCGCCGCATTCATTGTGGGAGCCATCCCCTATGTCCGGCTGATGCTGATCAAAAACGTGGAGAAGGGAGTGAGCATCAGCATCGCGTTCTTCTCTGACTTCATGCTGGTCGTCATCATCGGGGTGCTGCTCTGGATCATGCGGCGCTGGAAGGGGGCAGGAAGGCATAGGGAAGCGCCAAAACAGAAAGCTGCAGGGAAAGCGGTATGGACATCTGCATGGAAGTCTGCATGGAAAGCTCCGATAGCCCTGGGAAGGGCAGTATGGAGAGCGATATTGTACATCATCCTGGCGCTGGGCGAGGAGGAGCATACACTGTCATTATGGATTTCCCGCACGGGCAGGCATTGCGTGAGGAGTATCCGCAACGGCGCAGGGATGATCTTCAGCATGATCGTTGCGATCATCCAGGCGCTGCTCGGGATACCCAGGCTGCTCTGGGAGGGCTGGCTGTCCTTCATCGCTGCGCTCCGGCATGGGCTCCGCGTCATGGTGCGAGGGCTCCGCCATGCAGCGAGGCAGGCTGTCCGCGGCATGATCAGGGGATTGTTGGCCTTGCTGCGCCTGGTGCTGGACGGATGGAACAGTACAGTGCGTGCTGTCCGGCTGGCAAGGCGGAAGCTCATCCATGCCCTCTGGCAGCTCGCGCATGCGGCTGCGCATGGCTATGCCCTGCTCCGCGACAAGCTGGAGGATGCCTGGTTTGCATTCACCGAGATATTCCAGCAGCGCAGCCATGACCGGCAATACTACCGGCTCAAGGAATATGCCAAGAGGCTCATCAGAAAGGGGCATTCTCTCCGGTCCATTGCTGCGCATCTCGGACAGGAGCAGGAGCGTGCGCAGGACATCTCCCTGCTTGCCCGCAGGGAAGTGGAGGCAGAGGATCAGCTGGTGAGGTACGTGGCGCGCTATCTCCGGGCAGGGGCATCCCAGCGCGAGATCTTTGCCGAGCTGCTGCCGCTCAACTGGAGCAGGCGGACGGTCAGAAGGGCATACCGTGAGGCGAGAAAGAGGATAGGCAGAGAGTGATCAATCGACAGCCAGCGGATATTTCTTCAGGCTGCCCATCGCGTCTCCGCTCCTGACCCGGTAGTAGCCGACATTCTGCAGGTTTTTTTCGCCCGCCACGGATATGAGCCTGCCGATCAGGATACTGTTGTACAGCTCCCGGATGCCTGCAGCGGAGAAACTGCGCGCAAAGCCCTGCCGCTCTGCAGGGGTGAGCGCCAGCGTTTTGGCGCTGGCCACATACCTGTCGGAGAAGGCGATCCGCAGCAAGATGGGGTCAAATGCGGCAACCGAAATCTTGTCGGTGCGCGCCTGGGCGATCCTGTCCGCAAGCGAGCTGCATTGATGCGCGAAATGCTGCTGGTAGAGCGTGTCTGCGTCCAGGGCGCGGGCGAACAGGAGGTCCGGCTCGTCCGGCAGCTCCAGGTAGTTGAGTGCGGTCGCCTGGCTCAGGGCATCCGCCAGGATGTAGGGCGTGAGGCCCTGGGGAAAAAGTTCAGTCGCCGTCGCCCGGCGCTGGAATGAGGGCACATGATACACATTATCCTCTTTTTTCCGTAAGAGGTCGGTGACGATGTCGGCAAGCCGGTGCGGATGGACATGCTGGAGCTGCTCGGTGACAATGCCGTATGCCTGCACCATGCCCACCAGGAAACGGCCCTTCACGAGCGACGTCCAGTTTCCCTCGGTGACCTGCTCGTTGATCTTCCGATAGTGGCCTGCCGGATCCGGCTTGGTCAGGGCAGGATTGCAGGAGAGCTGAGCCGGGCCCAGGCTTGCCGCAAGCAGGAGATAGAGATATGGTTTGCCCCTCACCATGCTCCGGGAAGGGAGGCACTATATAAAATTTACCCCACCACTGCCTTGATCCTGCGGATGCCTGCCGCGGCGCTTTCTTCCTTGGTGATCCTGAATGCGCCGATCTCCTTCGTGTTCTTGACGTGCGGGCCGCCGCAGACCTCCCTGGAGAAGCTGCCGATGGAATAGACCGAGACCCGGTCGCTGTATTTCGCCTGGAACTCTGCCTGCGCCCCTTTGGCGATGGCCTGCTTGAAGGCCATCTCCTCCCGCCTGACCGGTATCGCCTCTTTGATCTTCTTGTTGACGAGATTCTCCACCTTTTTGATCTCTTCCGGAGTGAGCTTCCTGTCCAGGTTGAAGTCGAAGCGCAGGCGGTCTGACGTGATGTTGCTGCCCTTCTGGACAATGCCCTTGTCCACGATCCTCCGGAGGGCCTCATTCAGGAGATGGGTTGCGGTATGCAGCCTGATGGTCTCGGCAGAGGCGTCTGCCAGGCCTCCCCGGAAGCGCTTCTCTGCGCCCTGCCTGCTCAGCTCCTGATGTTTCCTGAACTCTTCCCGGAATCCTGCGGTGTCCACTGCAAGCCCTTTCTCTCTTGCCAGCTCCTCAGTCATCTCTACCGGAAAGCCGTAGGACTGGAACAGGAGGAAGGCATCGGCCCCGGAGAGATCTCCCGTAAAGCTGCTGAACCTCTGCAGCCCCTTCACCAGGGCCTGGCGGAAGCGCTGGTCTTCCTTGAGCAGCTCTGCCTTGATGAATGCCTGGTTCTGCCGAAGCTCGGGATAGTCATCCCCCTGTATGCCTATGATGACCCCTGCGAGCGAGGAGAGGAATTCCCGCTCCATGCCGATGAGGAGGCCGTAGCGTATGGCCCTCCTGATCAGCCGGCGGAGGACATACCCCTGATCCACGTTGGAGGGAGAAACATGGCGCTGGTCACCCAGGATAAATGTTGCTGCCCTGCTATGGTCGGCGATGATGCGGATGGAGCGCTCCTCCGGCTTCTTGGCGAGCTTCCGGATGGCAGCGATGAGCGGCTGGAAGACCTCGATCTCATAGACTGAGGATTTTCCCTGGAGGATCGCGGCTGTCCGCTCCACGCCCATGCCGGTGTCCACATTCTTCTGGTCCAGGGGGAGGTAGCTGCCGTCCTTTGATTTCTCGTACTGCATGAAGACGTCATTCCAAATCTCCACATACTTGCCGCAGCCGCAGCCCGGCCTGCATGCCCTGCCGCACTTTTCCTTTCCGGTGTCATAGAACATCTCAGTGTCCGGGCCGCAGGGCCCAGCCGCTCCTGCAGGCCCCCACCAGTTGTCCTCTTTCGGCAGGAAGAAGATGTGGCCTTTGGGTATCCCTGCCTCCTCCCAGAGCTTTGCCGATTCCGCGTCTTTGGGGGCATCCTGGTCGCCCCTGAAGCAGGTGATGAACAGCTTATTTTTTCCGATGCCCAGCCATCTTTTGCCGGTAAGGAACTCGTAGCTCCACTGGATCGCCTCTTTCTTGAAGTAGTCGCCCAGCGACCAGTTGCCCAGCATCTCGAAGAAGGTGAGGTGGAAGGCATCTCCGACGCTGTCGATATCCCCGGTCCGGATGCACTTCTGGACATTGGCCAGGCGCCTGCCCTGGGGATGCGGCTGGCCCATCAGGTAGGGGACGAGCGGATGCATGCCTGCGGTGGTGAAGAGGACAGTAGGATCGTTCTCCGGGATAAGAGAGGCTGACGGGATGAGCGCATGCCCCTTGGAACCGAAGAACTCAAGATATCTCTTTTTTAGCGCTGCTGCCTGCATAAGGAGAACAAGCAGCAGACTGTTTAAATAGTTTGCGTGGAGTTGATGCGATGATGCCCTGTTTCTTCTGTGCGCCGCCATGGCGGCAGACGGATTTGCTTCGCAAATCCTACCGGTCACCCCGAGGGGGCATCCCCCGACCGGTCTGCGCCATGGCGGCGCTTGATTGCGGATAGGCGTTAATATCTCACCACAAAATCAGTGAATTCCCCGGCGGGCTGCTCGTCAAGGATCTTGATGTCCTTGATCTCCGCGCCGTCCGGGCCCTGTCTGCACCAGGCAAGGAACGCGGTGATGTCCTGGTCCTGGCCCTCTGCGACCAGCTCAACATTGCCGTCCGGCGTATTCCGCGCCCAGCCGGTGAGATGGCGGAGGCGCGCCTGCATCCTTGCCTTGTGGCGGTAGGCGACTCCCTGGACATAGCCCTTGATGATGAGGTGGATGCGCTTCATGGGGTGAATGGGTGAATGGGATGGGCCCAAGGAGATTTGAACTCCTGACCTCCACCTTGTGAAGGTGGCGTCATAACCGCTAGACCATGGGCCCGTAAGCAGGCAAGAGGGAAGGGGTGTTTTTAAGCGTTGTGGGGAAGTTAAGGGATGGGAATTGTTGAAAAATTAACCTCAACAGGGATGTCCAACCTGATGTCTTTCATCGCCTTCGAGCGTTTTTTAAACCCAAGAATACCGATACTCCGCACTTCGTCGGATTGCTCGTCCTTTCTCAGGAAAACTCCGGGCTGCACCTCA
>DATDVW010000056.1:0-5970 GCA_035289865.1 Candidatus Nanoarchaeia archaeon | reverse complement strand
GCGCAGCAGGGGGCGATACGGATGGATGCGCTCTCGGGGGCGCAGATCGAGGTGCTCAACGTGCTCTATAACTATGACAAGCCGCTGGGCTATGACGCCATCGCAAAATACCTCGGTAAAAAGGAAAAAAGCATCCGGAACCTGATCTATGAGCTGCGTGAGCAGGGCGTTGCGGTCCGGGCAAAGCCGATCGGCGTGCGGAAGAAAGGATTCTTTATCGATGCGGAAGAGAAGATCAGGGTCTCCGGGAGATAGGCACACCATTTGTCCTGAGGGACATGTCCTCTTGTCCCGTGAATAAAGGACAAGTCGGGACATCAGACGGGACAAGTCAACAGAGGATTTTCCTGATCTTTCGGGCAAGCGTAGGGATGGATGGCCTGCGCGTGGTATCTACCCGCAGGATGCGGAGATGACCTGCCTCCTGCGCTTCGGTGCCGCAGGTATCAAAGATCTCGGCATCGAGATTTTCCCGAATCTTGAGCGGATTATATCCCCGCTTCTGGAGCCGCCTCTGGAGCACCCGGATATCGCAGGCAGTGATGATGACGGCATCCACCAGAGCGGGGGGGAGGCAGTGGGCCAAGTGAGAGTCTACGATGAGTGAGCGCTCACTTTCCCTGATATAGGCTGCCAGGGAGCGCCGCAATGGCTTGAGAGGGACTATCCTGGTCTTCCGCTGCTGGTCATAGCCCGTATAGAGGTGATGGGTGCCAATATACCTATCCACGTCCATCCTATGCATCTTCAGCAAAAGTGAGAGTTTCCTGGCTAAGGCAGTCTTCCCGGTACCTGGAGTGCCGGAGACCGCAATAACGGCTTTCCTGGGGGTTTTATGGGGTTTCTGCCTCATGGGTGAATACCTGTTCAAAAAGGTGGATAAAGGCCTCTGCGGGAATAGTGAGCCCTGCAGCGACTATTGCCTGCGCCAGGGCAAGCCCGACCTGCTCTTCATCTCCCCTGCTGCGGAAGCCCAGAAGCTGCATAAGCGTATGGGTGCAGAAATACTCGTTGTTCAGCTTGAGGACTATTTCCTGCCTTCCCGACGACAAGCGCAGGGTCCGGGGATCAAAGATGATGTTCTGCTCATGGGCCAACAGAACGCCTTGCTGCCGGAAGCCGTGGCTTTCCAGCTCTGCACAGATGATCTTACGGAGCATTGCCTGCGGGCTTTCCTCCTGGCGATAGATGAACGGGGCGGCATCGCCCTTCTGCAGCGGGATGACCTTGCCGAGATATTTCACGGTCTTCTGGCGCGCACCATGGGGAGTCCAGGCGTTTGCTACCAGGTATGCGTATTCCTTTCCGGCGATCTTCTTTGCTCTGATGAAGATGGGATACCACCGATTATCTGGTGCCTAAAAAGAGGTATATAAAGGTTGTGATGGATGGTTGGTGGTGGATAATCGGTACTTTTAAAAGTCAGAGGATATGATGGCAACCATAAGAGAACATGGCAATCACCGAATATCAGAGGATGAAGGCGGGAGTTTGGGATTTCCTGGAGCGGCCAAAATCCCCTATCGCAGTGAGCGTACAGCAGCTGATACTGGCCCTGATCCTCATTTCTGGTGTGGAATTTGTCCTGTATACGTTTATTGTGGATTCCCTGGGCGCCCTTGATGCCGTTGCCTTGGTTTTTCGGGTTATGATCATTGCCGTGTTTACGCTTGAATATCTTGTCCGGGCATGGTCTGCGCCCTCAAGAATCGCCTATCTGACGAGCGTATACGGATGCATTGATCTCGTTGCCATCCTCCCATTTTACCTCACGTTGGGGAATGCAGCATTTTTACGCGGTGTGCGCTTCTTCGGGGCATTGCGAGAGACCCGCATCGGCACAGGGGGATTCCATAGCATCAGAAAAGCGAGGATACTGGGAGTAGGAAAGCTCAACAGATATTTCGCACCGCACGGCCTTGCCCATATCCTGCGGGAGAATGTGCTCAAGAACCTGCTGATCCTCTTCGGGCTTGCCTTAAGCATCCCTGCAATCGCATATTATGTGCAATCAGTAAATCCTTCCCATTACGCGAATATATTGATGGTGATAAATGTTATCGGGGTCGCTGCAATGTTCGCGAATTTTGCGTTTACCTACAAGGGAACGAATCCCCGGAAACCGCTTGACCGCATATTCGGCCATTTGACTTCCGGGTTGCTCGTGCTTGCCATCGGCGTGATCTTTATCATTTCAGGGAAAATACTCAGCATAGAGATGGGGGCTGCATCCGTAGTGATGGACGCAGTCATCTGGATGGTCTATTCTGCCATCGTGCTGTGGGATTTTTGGGATGCAAAAAAGATCGGGAAGGATGCTTAGGATCAAGGCTGACGGTGTTCTCCCTGCTTACGATAGCCCAGGTATTGGAATATGAGGAAGAAAACGATGGTTAATATCGCGCCAAAAAGGAACCACCAGGCTGCGTTCGGGCCTGATTGCGCAGCAGGCGCCATGCGCAACGCCGCTGACTCTGCCTGCGCCAGGAGCGGGGCTGCAGCGGTTTCTGCCGGCCTGGTAAGGAGGCGGATGGCTGCCGTTGATGCCAGGGCAAGGAGAAGGGCGGGGATGACGCTCCGCAGCCGCTGCCTGAAGCCGAAGGTGGCTGCCGGGGCGATGATGATATACCTGTTCGCCAGGCGGTAATGGTTCACCTCCTTGCCCTTGGGCGAGTAATGGAATTCCTCTGCCTCGATGAGCCTGCCCTGGAGCAGCTGCTGGATGTTGTAGTGGATGGTGGAGAGCGGCAGATGCAGCTCTTTTGCCATCTGGGTTTCGGTCGCATCCTTCTGCCGGGCAAGATAGTCCAGAATCTTCCGGGAGGTGTCATTGCTGATGACCTGCGCCAGGCGCTTGGCCTGCTCTTCCTGCAGGCTGAGCAACAGGAACGGCTCTTTCGGCATGCTGGGGAAGAGGGGAGCAAGCTATAAATAGGTTACGGATATCTGTCCGGGCATGGAACGGTTCCAGGTGGGTTCAACGCAGCATAATGAGATGCTCGATATTACCCAGAAGGTCGCGGAGATCGTCAGGAGCTCTGGGGTGCGGGATGGGCTCTGTACAGTGTATGTACCGCACGCGACCTGCGCCATCATGATCAACGAGAACGATGATCCGCGTGTTTGCCTGGATATCATGGACTCGCTTGCTGCAAGCATACCGAAAGGGAAATGGAGGCATGACCGGGTTGATGGGAACGCCGCATCCCACATCAAGGCGAGCATCATCGGCCCGAGCCAGAGCATCCCGGTACATGCAGGGAAGCTGCTGCTGGGGAGATGGCAGAGCATCATGCTGGCTGAGTTTGACGGGCCAAGGGAAAGAGATGTCCTGGTGCAGATCATGCACGGCTAATGCGGTTCCTGATATTCCTGATACCGTGCAGCGCCTATCCGATATGCGCTGTCCAGGATGCTGTCCAGCCGTGCTGCGCGCAGGTCCTGGGCATGCGCTGACCGGAAGCTGAACGGATTTCGGCTGATGGACTCACCCATCGCGCCGCAGCCATCCGGCTGCGGGGGATCGTCTGCCTGGAGAGCAATGTAATGGGCACGGAAGAGGCTGGTGCCCGGCTCTGCGAACAATAGCGGTTCGTCCGCAAGGATCTGCAGCTTATAGACATCGGCAACGCCAACTGATTCGAGCAACGCAATCTGGTGCGGAACAGCGCGGGGAAAGCCGTCGAAAATGGGCATGCATGGCGATGGCCAGGGGAGATATTTAAAGATTGTGCCTCGTATTATTTTCAATATTGAACATAATAACACGAAGATTTAAATATATCCGGGGAATCCATTGTCCAGAGGGCAGCAACGTAACTTTCGCTCTTTTGAGTGAGGAAAGTCCACCCACCATGCAGGCGCAGGGATACATCTTTGCAACTGCTTCAATGGTCCCTCGGCGCAAGCCGAGATTCAGCGATGGATGGCAACCACGCAGAAACGATACCGCCGCTCTTGGGGATGATGGATGCGAAGTCCGGCGCGAGCCGAACGAGCTAACCTCCTGACTATCCTGAGCGGAACGGATGAAACGGTGAGCCCGGGCCGGTGCAAGTCGCTACGACGCTCAGTGGAATGTTACGGCAGTCCTTCCGCAAGGGGACTGACAGAAGGTGGCTTACTGCTGCCCTCGATTATTCTCATACCCCTTGAAAACGAAAGAAATATATATGCAGCAGCCTGGAACTGGCATATGTTTGAGGAATCCCAGGACGTAACCGCTGCAGAGAATGCATTTCAGGGCATTTTTGAGTCAGCGGATAAGGAAGCGAAAAAAAAAGCTGTTATTCGCTTTGTCGAGCATTTTCTTGCAGCATATAGGGGTAAAGGGGTGGGACCTTCGAGTGTTGATCCTTCAATTGAAGAGGCACTAAAGTTTGTATGTGCTATCATTGAAGCTGCCAAAAGCAGAGATCAGTTATTTGACCAAGCGGAGTTGTTAGGTAGGGGATTGGGTATTTATCTTAGATGGATAGAGAAACTGCCCGAATGGAAAAAATCCATATCTGAAACAAGTGTGCTCAATGAGAATAAAAAAATTGCTGATGCATTACAAGCATGGGGTATGAAAATTAAAAGAAAATTTATCGAAAAAGAAATATTAAAAATAATGCAAAAGCATGCAGGAAAGATGTCCAAAGGCCGCCAGGGGCTCATCGCCCGGATGGCTGCGGCGTTTGTGTAGTGCAGGAATCGTGTCCTGCTTCTGATAGAAACATTTTAAAACAGCATTCTTCGGCACTGAAGGCATGAAAGAGAAACGGCAGCGCATCGACCGTGCACGGCACGCATTCCGGAAGAAAGACATCCAGCAGGTCCTTGAGGCGCACCGGAAGCAGGAGATCAAGCGGGCAGAGGGGCACCACCAGGGAGGAGGAAGCTACGTGGGCGATTTCGTCTACGGGGCGATTGACGGCAGCGTCACCACCTTTGCCGTGGTCTCCGGGGTTGCCGGGGCGTCATTGCCGCCGAGCGTGGTGCTGATCCTGGGGTTCGCCAACCTGTTTGCAGACGGCAGCTCCATGGCGATCGGCAATTACCTGTCCAGCAAGGCGAACAGCGAATTCATCAAGCAGGAGCGGCAGCGGGAGGAGTGGGAGGTGGAGCATGTGCCGGAGGGTGAACGGGAGGAGGTCCGAGCGATCTACCATGCGAAAGGATTCCGCGGCAGGCTGCTGGAGCAGGTGACCAATATGCTCACTTCCAACAAGAAGGTATGGGTGGACACCATGATGCGGGAGGAGCTGAAGCTGATACCGGACGGCAACTCTCCGGTGAAGAAGGGGCTGGTGACGTTCGCCGCCTTTGTTTCCGTCGGGCTGATCCCCCTGATATCCTACATCGTCTCTTATTTCTCTGCCCCGGCGTATGCGGTGGCGTATCCCCTATCGGTCGGGCTGACCGGCGCCGCCTTCTTCCTGATCGGCTCTGCCAAGACCAAGGTGACCGGCCAGAGCTGGTGGAGGGAGGGGCTGATGACTCTCCTTGTCGGCGGTTTCGCAGCGGTGATCGCGTACGGCGTGGGGTATGCGCTGCGCGGACTGGCGTAGAGATCCTTTTATCAGCTTTCCTTCATCACCTTCTTCCGCACGCCGCCATGGCGCAGACCGGCCGGGGGACGTCCCTTACGGGGTGGCCGGTAGGGCAAAGCGAAGCTTTGACCGTCTGCCGCCATGATGGCGGCGTGCGGAATGCGATGCCGGACCGGCGCAATGTTTATATAACCACGAGTTCCCCATCCCCCTATGGCAGACGACAAGATCAGTATGCCTTCCGGGATCGGCGGGCTGGTGCGGTATTTTGACGATTACAAGAGCAAGATCCGGTTCAAGCCCGGGCATATCCTGGTGCTTGCCGGGCTGATCATCCTTCTCGTATTGCTTCTGCACTGGCAGGGGGGAAATTGGCTCGGGGTGCCGCTCCGCTGATGTTCCCCGGCATGGATCCCCGGAAGATGCAGCAGATGAT
>DATDVW010000055.1:0-3148 GCA_035289865.1 Candidatus Nanoarchaeia archaeon | reverse complement strand
ATCTCCCCGGGATCGCGGCGAAATGGCAGCGGAAGTGGTCTGATGCCTCTGCATTTGCAGTGCAGCAGGATCCGAAAAAGAAGAAATATTACGTCCTCGAGATGTACCCGTATCCCTCGGCAACCCTGCACATGGGGCATCTCCGGAACTACTCGATCGGGGACTGCTATGCCCGGTTCATGCGGATGTCCGGATATAACGTGCTCTATCCGATGGGGTACGACGCCTTCGGGCTGCCTGCAGAGAACGCCGCCATCAAGAACAGGATCGATCCGGAGCAGTGGACCAGGCTGAATATCGAGGCCATCAAGAGACAGCAGCAGCAGATGGGGCTGAGCTATGACTGGAGCAGGCAGATCCAGAGCCTGGATGAGGAATATTACCGCTGGAACCAGTGGATATTCCTGCAGTTCTACCGGAAGGGGCTGGCAGAGCGGAAGCGGGCATTTGCCAACTACTGCAAGAGCTGCCAGACGGTCCTGGCGAACGAGCAGGTGCAGGACGGGAGGTGCTGGCGGTGCAGCACCGAGGTCGTGCAGAAGGAGCTGGAACAGTGGTTCTTCAAAATCCGGGAGTATGCTGATGAGCTGCTTGCCGACCTTAATGGACTGGAGTGGCCGGAGCAGGTCAAGGTGATGCAGCGGAACTGGATCGGCAGGAGCGAGGGCGCCGAGGCGGAGTTCACCATCGCGGGCAGCGGGGAGAAGATACCGATATTCACCACCCGGATCGACACCATCTATGGGGTGACCTTCCTGGTGTTTGCGCCCGAGCATCCTCTCGTGCGGCAGTGGGTGCAGGGAACGAAGTATGAGCGGCCGTTCCTGAAGTTTTTTGAGGAAGTACAGAAAGAGGATAGGTTCCTGCGCACCAGCGAGGAGAGCGAGAAAAAAGGCATGTTCATCGGGAAATACGCCATCAACCCCCTGACGGATGAAAAGGTCCCGGTCTATGTGGGGAATTTCGTGGTGCATGAGTACGGGGCGGGAGCGGTGATGGGCGTCCCTGCGCATGACCAGCGTGATTTTTATTTTGCACAGAAGCTCAGGATTCCCGTCCGGGTCGTGATCCAGCCGGAGGCGTATGCCATCCGCAGCGAAAAGATGAGCAGGGCATACCTGGATGACGGCACGCTGGCGGACTCCGGGGAGTTTTCCGGGATGCCCAACCGGGAGGCGATTGCCGCGATCGCCAAAAAGCTGGAACAGATGGGGAAGGGCAAGCAGGCGGTGTACTACAGGCTGCGCGACTGGCTGATATCCCGGCAGCGGTACTGGGGGACGCCGATCCCTGTCCTGTATTGCGATTCCTGCGGTATTGTCCCGGTGCCGGAAAAGGAGCTGCCGGTGCGGCTGCCCAAGGATGTGACGTTCGGCACGGGAAACCCGCTGGCAACGTCGCCGGGCTTCCGCTCCGCCCCCTGCCCGCAATGCGGGAAAGAGGCGCGCCGGGAGACCGACACCATGGACACGTTCGTGGATTCCTCCTGGTATTTCTTCCGGTACTGCGACCCGCGGAACAGGAGCAAGCCCTTCGGCGGGGAGGCAGGATACTGGATGCCGGTCGACCAGTACATCGGAGGGATCGAGCACGCTATCCTGCACTTATTGTATGCCCGCTTCTTCACCAAGGCGCTGCGCGACCTCGGGCTGCATGCTATTGACGAGCCGTTCATGAAACTGCTGACGCAGGGCATGGTGATCAAGGACGGGGCAAAGATGTCCAAGTCATTGGGGAACGTGGTAGACCCGACGGAGATCATGGAAAAATACGGAGCGGACACCGCGCGCCTGTTCATCCTGTTCGCCGCCCTGCCGGAGAAGGAGCTGGAATGGTCAGACCAGGGGGTGCATGGGGCATCCCGCTTCCTGCACCGGGTCGCGGCGCTGTACGGGGAGAAGCCGGCATTCCGGGCAGGCAGCGGGAACAAGGAGCGGCATATCATCTCGCACCAGCACCGCACGATCCGGGAGGTGAGCGTGCTGATCCGGGAGTTCCGGCTGTCTATCGCCATCGGCAGGATCATGGAGCTGGTGAACGTGATGTATGATTATCGGGAGCAGGGGGTGAACAGGGGCGTTTGGACTGGCCTGCTGGAGACGCTTGCCCTGCTGGTCGCGCCGTTTGCGCCGCATCTCGCGGAGGAGTGCTGGGAGCTGCTGGGGAAAAAGGGGTTCATCTCGCTTGCTGCCTGGCCTGCGCATGATGAAAAAAATATCGACCCTGCGGCAGAGCAGATGGAGAAGACCGTGCAGCAGACTGTGGCTGACATCACCGCGGTGCTGAGGCTGATCGGCAAGGAAAGGCCGGGGAAGATCACGCTGATCGTGGCAGAGTCATGGAAATTCCCGTTCTTCCGGCAGCTGCAGGCAGAGATGGGAAAGACGCGAGATTTCTCAACGCTGATCAAGGCAGCCATGATGGACAAGGATGTGCAGAAGCAGGGAGGGGAGGCTGCCAAGCTGGTGACTGCGGTGTTAAAGGACGGGAGCAAGATGCCGGAGACCATCCTGGACCAGAAGAGCGAGTTCAGCCAGCTGTTCTCCCATGTCGGGGAGCTGGAGAAGCGGTTTTCCTGCACGGTAGCCGTCGAGACTGCGGAGAAGAGCAAGGAGAAGAAGGCGAGGCAGGCGCTGCCGGGCAAGCCGGCGATTGTTGTGGCATAAACATGAAGAAGTTTCTCTGGTATTGGGCTCCGGTTATCCTGTACGCAGGGCTGATATTTTATCTTTCATCTATTCCTATTACCGGGCTGCCGGGGCCCGGGCCTGCCGCCTTCCGGGACAAGTACTGGCACCTGCTGGAGTTCTTTGTGCTTGCCGCGCTGCTGCTGCGCGCCGGGCAGGGGTACCGGTGGAGGCATGCGTATTATTTTGCGATTCTGTTTGCGATATTGTACGGTGCGCTGGATGAGCTGCACCAGTCATTTGTGCCGGGGCGGGTGGCGAGCATCGTGGATGTGGCGATGGATGGTGTTGGGGCGTTGTGCGTGCTGGTATTCAAGAAGTGGAAGCGGTAAGCGTCCGAGGGTGGATGCCGGACAATGAGACAGGCTTGCCTTGATGCCTTCTCAGCCCCGCTTCCCCATAAGCATCACCATCACCGATTAATGCTGCTGCGTTCCCGCCCTGACATGGTTCTCGGAGAA
>DATDVW010000054.1:0-22755 GCA_035289865.1 Candidatus Nanoarchaeia archaeon | reverse complement strand
TCATCCATGCCCGGCAGAAGGGCTTCCGGTTATTTATGGTTTGTTGTTTATCAGGCATCCCTTTTTCCAAGCTCTGGAGAAAATAAGGGCAGCGCCAATGCGTGAGCGGTGCCGCGCTTTGCAACCGCTTGGCGGGAGGGGATGCTCCATCCGGGAGGGAACCGCCCTTCACTTCACGACAGCATGGAGCGAGCCGGCGCTGCCCTCCGAGCGCAGCTGGATTTTCTGCGGAGCCCCGCCTCCCGAAAGCTTTTTATAACGGCAGGGCGAAGTGGGCAGCATGGATGTCCAGGAGCGGTTCAATCTCGTCAAGAGGAACACGGCAGAGACCATCACAGATGGGGAGCTGCGGGATCTGCTCCAGAAGAAAAAGGCTCCTCGGGCGTACATCGGGTTCGCAGTCACCGGGAAGATCCATATCGGGTATTATATCCCGGTGATGAAGATAGCTGATTTTTTGCAGGCAGGCTTCCATTTCATCGTCTTGCTGGCGGACATCCATGCGCACCTGGATGACCGGAAGACCCCGTTTGAGCTGCTGGACCACCGGGTGAAATATTATCAGGAGGCGGTTACCGCCATGCTCAAGTCGCTCCGCGTGGACACCGCAAACCTCAAGTTTGTGAAAGGCAGCGATTTCCAGCTCACCAAGGAGTATACGATGGACATGTACCGGCTGGCTGCCCTGAACACCTTTGAGCGGTGCAGGCGGGCAGCGTCCGAGGTCGTCCGGTTCGGTGAGCATCCCAAGCTCAGCGGATTCATGTATCCGATCCTGCAGGCATTGGACGAGCAATACCTGGACGTGGATGTCCAGTACGGGGGGATAGACCAGCGGAAGATACTGGCGTTCGCCAGGGAGAATCTTCCCGGGCTGGGGTACCGGGCAAGGGTCGAGGTGATGACTCCCATGCTTCCGGGCCTGACCGGCGCGAAGATGAGCGCCTCGGCAAAAGAGTCAAAGATAGATATTGCTGAAGACAGGGACGCGGTGAAGGGGAAGGTGATGTCCGCATACTGCCCGCCGGCAGAGATAAAGGACAACGGCGTGCTGGCGTTCCTCAAGTATGTGGTCATGGTGTACAAGGCCGACAGGGATGAGCCGTTCCTGGTCGCCCGCCCGGCGAAATTTGGCGGTGACGCGGCATACCGGAAATATGAGGACATTGAAGGGGATTATCTCTCCGGCAAGCTGCATCCCCAGGACCTGAAGCTGGCGCTCGCTGAGGAGCTGAATGCGCTTCTGGAGCCCGTGCGGAAGCATTTCAAGGGCAAGGAAAATGTGGTGAAGAAGGCGTTCCCGGAAAGCGGGTAGCCCGGAGCGGATAGCGTCGGGAGCTGCATTGTTCCGCTATTTCTGCTGCATGATGGCCAGCGTGTAGTTGGGGGTGAGATGGCGCTTTGCTGCATCCCGCACCTCCTGCAGGTTTGCTCTTTTTATCCGGGAAAGATAGCCTTCTGCGTCGGCAAGCGCCCCGCTGTGGCAGAGCAGGGAAAGGAAGACCGCCTGCTTCTGGGTGTCCTCGTGCTCGAGCAGGAAATTGCCCTCGATGTAGGTCTGGGCATCCCGGAGGTCAGAGAGGGAAAGCCGCTGGAGCCGCGAGAATTCCTTGGTGATGAGGGATATCACCTGGGGGATGTCCTTCTGCGCCATGCCCACGTTCACCGCAAAGATGCCCTGGGCGATGCCCGGTTCATGGTGGACAGCAACGTCATAGCCCAGCCCGCGCTTCCCCCTAATCTCGCTGAACAGCCTGCCGGACTGCCCCCTTCCCAGCACGGCATGGATGATGTCCAGGCACGGGATGTCCGGGGAATCCCGCGCCGGTGTCTTGTATCCCAGGACAAGATAGCTTTGGGAGAGTGACGGCTTCATCTCGACGATGCGCTGCAGGGCGTTCGGCCGTTCGACGACCGATGAATGATGGGCCGCTCCCTGCGGAAGGGAGGAGAACGCTTTCGCGAGGTAGGGCAGCGCCCCGGGAACATCGCCGGCAAGCACCAGCACCAGGTTGCTGCCCGCATAATGCCTCCGGTGGTGGCCGGAGAGGTCTGCCTGCGTTATCCGCGAGACCGCCTCCTTGGTGCCATAGGTCGGATGCCGCATCGCGGAGGTGAACAGGTGCTTCTGGAACAAGATCCATTGGTAGTGCCTCGGCTCGTCGTTCACCATGTCGATCTCGCTCAGCACGATCTTCCTTTCCTTCTCGATCATCTTCGGCAGGAAGGAGGGATGGCAGATGATATCCGAGAGGATGTCCGCCGCCGCGCGAAAATGCCGCTTGAGGATCTTGATGTAGTAGAACGTCCGCTCGCTGTCGGTGGCGGCGTTGCAGTAGCCGCCCAGCCGCTCGATGGTGTTGCTGATCTCCTCGGCCGTCCTCTTTTTGGTGCCCTCGAACAGCATATGCTCGAGAAAATGCGAGATGCCGTACTGCTCCCCGTCGTCAGCAGATCCCACATGCACGCTCGCCAGGAGCGTGAGCGAGTCTCCCCTGCTGGGGGCCAGCACCAGGGTGATGCCGTTGGGAAGCCGCGCGATCTTCATGGAAAGAAAAGGTTTTTAAGTGGTATATAAAGGTTTGTTGGGTATGAAGCAGGGCATCATCCTCGTCTGCAACGCCGGAGAGCACCGCCGGGATCCAAACCTCAGGTATCTCACAGGGTTTGACACGGAGTATGCGTGCGCGGTGGAGAGGAAGGGGAAGGTGACCTTGTATGTCCCGGAGATGGAATACGAGCGTGCGCGCAGGTCCAGCAGGGCAAGGGTCGTGATGATAAAGGGTAAGCGGATTGCAGAGGCGCTGGCATCCTCGCTCAGGGGAAGGAAGGTCGGGGTGAACCTGGACCAGCTCAGCGTGAATGCGTTCAGGCGCCTGAAGCATGATATCCCGGCAAGCTATCATGATGTCAGCGAAGAGCTCCGGCAGCGCAGGGCGGTGAAAAGCAGCCTGGAGATCGCCCTGCTGAGGAAAGCGTGCAGGATCACCGACCGGGTATTCTCCATGCTGTTGGGGAAGATGCGCCTGATGAAGACCGAGCGCGATGTCGCCCGCTTCATCGGGCAGAAGATAGCAGAGGCAGGCGCAGAGCTCGCCTTTCCGGTGATCGTGGCGTCAGGCAGCGGGGCAGCCCAGCCGCATTATGTCCCGCAGGACGCGCCCCTGCGGAAGGGGTTTTGCGTGATCGATTTCGGGGCAAAGGTAGAGGGCTACCATGCGGATATGACCCGGACAGTGTACATCGGGAAGCCGGGCAGCAAGGAGCAGGAGCTCTATCAGCGGGTGCTGGGCGTGCAGCAGCGGCTGGTGGAGGATGTTCGGGAGGGAGTGGGATGCGCTGCGCTCTACCGGCAGGCGAAGAGGGGCCTGGGGAAGTACGCGGCATATTTCATCCATGGCCTGGGCCACGGCATCGGCGTGGAGATCCATGAGCTGCCCAACCTCAAGCCCGATGCAAAAGAGGTTTTGAAGGAGAACATGGTGCTCACCATCGAGCCCGGCGTCTATTTCGGCGGCAAAGGGATTAGGATAGAGGACAGCGTGCTGGTGAAGAAGAAAGGGAATGAGGTGCTGACCAGATCGCCGAAGAAGTTGATTGAAATTAGATAACAAACCTTCCGTTCTCCTGGATCACTTTCCCGTCAACCAGGATCTTCCCGCCGCTCCGCAGGTCCTTGATCATGTCCCAGTGGAGCGCGGACTCGTTTTTCCCCCCGCCCTTCTTGTATGCCATGCCCAGGGCGAGATGGACAGTTCCCCCGATCTTCTCGTCGAACAGGATGTTCTTGATGTGCCGCGTGATGCTGAAGTTGGTGCCGATGCCGCACTCCCCCAGATAAGAAGCGCCGGGATCGGTCGCAAGCATCTCTTTCAGGAACCCCTCGTTCTTGCTCGCGCTCGCCTCGACGACCTTTCCCTTATGGAACTGCAGCCGGACATTCTCCACCTCCCTCCCCCGGAATATGGCCGGGTAGGTGAAGTGGATATGGCCCTCAGTGGAGTCCTCCACCGGCGCCAGGAACACCTCGCCGTCCGGCATGTTGCAGTGCCCGCAGCAGAGGATGCCCTCCCTTCCCTCGATGGAAAACCGGATGTCCGTATTCTCCCCGACGATCCTCAATTCCCTCCCCGCATCAAGAATTGCCTTGAGCCTCTGCTGGAACTCCTCCTCCTGTTTCCAGTCGCGAAGGCATGCAGCGTACAGGAAATCCTCGAATTCCTCCAGGGACATGTCCGCCTCCTGGGCAAGCGCATGGGTGGGATATTCGCACAGCACCCAGTTGTCTTTCTTCAGGATGATCTCCGAGAGCGGCTGGATCACCCTGCTGCGGACAGCGATCTTCCGCGGATCGGTGGAGCTGAGCTCCCTCGTGTTGTACTGGGCGCCGATGGAGAGTGTGCCGTCGACGTGCTCTGCCTCGTATTTCCTGATGATGGGGACCTGCTGCAGCTGCCGCTCTGAGGCTGCGCTGAAATAGGCATAGGCAAAGCCCGGGAGATTGGCATGGACGATGACTTCCGCCCCTTTCCGGATGAGCAGCTTGTAGCAGGCCAGCGCCAGGGGGGCGGCATCCGCGTCAAAGCTGAGCGCGATCAGCGATCCCTCCCGCACCTCTAGGGAATAGTTCACCAGAATGTCCGCAAGCCGGGCTATCCGCTCATCCATGCAGGGAAGAATGGCAGAGGTTATATAAAGATTATGAAGGGGCGTGGATTCTTCAGTTACTTCCGTTCATCATCGCTTGCGCTCTGTGGGTGTTCACCAAAACATGCCCACGCCTCACTGCATAAAGAGGGCGTGCTTTTTAATGGTTTGGGTTATTGATGGTTATGTTGCGTGATTATAGTGGTTTTGGGAGTGGTTGAGACGGATTCTTTTGAACAAGTGTATACTGCACAATATAATTGTTTATATACCCGTTGGGGGATAAAGAAACATATGAACGGGTTCATTATTAACACGGAAAGTGAAAAGGGCATCAAAGAATCAAGAAAGAAGTTAAAAGAATTGAGGGAAAGAAACAGAAGATTACCTTTTCTTTTTCTTTAGTTCCCTGTTTTCAGCTATCAAATTCTCTACATCGGAAAAGAGAAGGTTATTATCATTAGATACTTTAATTAACTCTTCATTTCTTTTTGTAAATTTGTACTCCCAGACAAACTTCTCAAGAGTTGCCGTACTCACGACAACAAGGGCAAAAATCCCAATAAACATTTGTAATTTTGGTGCAACATTAAAATAGTATGCGCCAACGATTAAGAGCAATTGCTCAAAAGCAAATAAAATCAGAAATAGTATAGTGAAGAATCCGCTATACTTGCCTAAAAAAGACCTCAGATTTCCGCTAAAATCACCCAAAAAATTTAATATCCTATTATGCAGGAAAATGCAGAGGATAAAAATGATGCTGATTAAGATGATATCCGCTAAAACGAGCCAATCTGAAAATATTGATGTCATTTCTATTCTCTGCTATGGCATCAAAAATAGTTTATAATAATTTATATACTGAAATCTCTCTGTCAGAAAAGTTCTCGGTCTGTCAAGAACCGCCGGGCTGATGTCAGAAATCATAGATTTCTGAGCACACTCAGAAATGCCCTGCATTTCTGATGAGCCCGGGGCGTGTTCTTGAGCACGCTCGGAAATCGCCCTCTTGTTCCGAGCTGAAGCATGGAGCGGGCAAGTGGCGATTTCCGACGTGTCCGAAAAGTGGGATTTTCGGCTGCTGGCAGACAAAGCTCCTACTGCACCGCAAAATCAACGCACAGCCGGTAGGTATACGGCCGGTAATGCCCGCACGCGGTGATGCCGAGTATCCGTATCTTTTTTCCCAGTTTCGCGCATGAGGCAGCCAGGTTCTCCCGGATGGAGGCAAACTCCCGCTCCTGCCCGAAGGTATAGAAATGGATGATGGTTCCCTTCTTGGAGTGCCGGAATGCTGCAGGAAGGAAATCCTCCGCTTCCTTGGGGAGCGGCATCAGGATCCGGTCGAATTTCTTGGGAAGAGTAATGCGCGAGGCATCGCCGTGCAGCAGGGTGACCCGAGAGAGCTTGTTCAGCTGCAGGTTCTCCACCGCATAGCGGTGGGCAGCCCGGTTCAGCTCAATCCCATATACCTCCCTTGCCCTGCTGTTCTTCGCGATCTCCAGTGGAAACGGCCCGATGCCGGAGAACAGCACCAGGACAGATTCCCCGGGCTTCACCAGATGGAATATCCGCTTCCGCTCCGTCGCTGAGCGGGGGGAGAAGTACACTTTTGCCAGGTCCAGTTTCAGCTTGAGCCCATTCTCTACATGGACTGTCTCGGTCTTCCGCTCCCCGCACACCCAGGCGAGTTTCCGGGTGCGGTACTTTCCCTTATGGATGTCCGCGCGCCGCAGCACGGTCCGGAGATGCGGATGCAGGGCAAGCAGCGCCCGGGCGATCAGGAGACGCTTGCGCAGGAGCAAGGGAGGGATCTCCACGACCGCGATATCCCCGATCAGGTCATAGCCCTGGATAAGGGCAGCAGATTCCGGCTTAGTGAGCTTTCCCCGGAGCATCTCTTTAAGCCCCATGGAGTGCCTCCCGTAGGATAGGTGGATGATGTGTGTCAGTGGCGGATTTCATAGTGCGATAAGGAAAGCCCCTCCCAGGATGACTGCCCCGGCGATGGTTTTGGTGAGGAGATGCCGCTCGTGGAAAAACCTGCCTCCGATGATGGCAGCGACCAATGTGCTCAGCCGCTTGAGCGACACCACCAGGGGGACAAAGGCAAGGGCAAGCGCATGGAAGTAGAAGATGCGGGAGAGGAAGAGGAGTGCAGCAATCACCAATATCCACCACCCGTATCGGGAGAATCCCCGGGAGATGCCCACGACCCCGTCATGCAGGAAGATGTGCAGGACGAGCAGGAAGAGGAGAATCACGATCTGCGCAAAAAAGAGATAGGTATAGACATCCAGCCCGTGCGTGAGGAGGTAGCGCTCGATGATGCCAGTGACGCTGTACAGCAGGACCGTAAGCAGCAGGTAGAGAGAATATTTCGAGAGCAGGAAGCGGAGGGGAGCAGCAATCCTGGTGAGGGAATGGTCAGCCTCCAGCGCATAGGTGCCTGCTACCATCAGCCCCAGCCCGGCCATCTGGAGGGAAGAGATGCCCTCTCCCAGGATGAAGAAGGAAAGCGCGGCGATGGCTGCCGGAGAGAGGTTGAGCAGGGGAAGGGCGGTGGATATCTCCAGGTGCCGCATCGCCTTCTGGATCAGCAGGAAGCCGAGCGCTCCCAGGATCCCGGAGATGATGATGAGCAGCATGCTGGATGAGGGGATGGAAAAATCCACCCAGGGAAGCAGGGGCAGGGAAAAGGCGACCGTGAAGAGCGAGAATATCGTGGAGAACTCCAGGGCATGCTCTTTCAGCAGGACTTTCTTGTTCAGGATGGCCGCTATCCCCGTAAAGAACGCGGCGATGAGCGCGAAGAGCAGCCAGAGCATCTACACCCACCCGGAAAGGCTCCCCTGGGAGAGGTCTCCCACTGCGCCGAGCTGCTTCTCGGTCCGCTCCAGGGAGAAGTCATGCTGGTCGACCAGGAAATTGAGGAGCGCCTCGCGCCGGATACGCCCGAAGGATATCTTCGGCTGGCGGATCACCGGCATGTCCGTGAACAGGGAAAATATTGTCTTCCAGGGTGTGGGGCAATGCGCTTCCCAGCGGACATGGCTGAACAGCCCCTCCAGGTTATCCCCGAACTGGCGCACCAGCTTCAGCGCGTTTTTCGGGCCAACTCCCTTGATGCCCGCCCGGTTGTAGTCGGTACCGACGAGCATACCTAAAGCGATGAGCTGCTCGTGCGAGATCTGGAGGTGCTGTAGGTTCTGCTGCAGGTCAACCATCTCCGGCTCGATGGAGGCATAGGCCAGGGTTTTCGGATGCTTTTTCCTGCCGGTGAGCGAGAGGTTCCGGATGAGCCGCGGCGCGCCGAAGAGCAGCGCATCCGCATCCTGGGACGCCACCGCATAAGCAAGGTTCTCCCGGGCCAATGAGGCTGCCTGTGCCTCTCCCTCGGATGGCGCCTGGATGAACGGCACCCCCAGGCAGCCAAGCAGCTCCTGGGCCTCGGTAGTCATCTCCGGAGATATCCTGCTGGTCTGGGAAGCAAATCTTTTCATCGCGGCAGTGTCCTGGATCTCCGCAGCCTGCTCATATCGCTTTTGCGCCCGGTCCTTCGCCGCCCTCCGCTTCTCCTGCTCCGCTGACTTGAGCGCAGGGGGCTTGCCGTCAAAGATGTAGATGGGCCTAATCCCGTATTCCAGGAACTTCACTGTCCTGCTGAACAGGCCGATGAGATGTGAGGTGATATTGCCATGGGAATCAGTCAGGAGATTGCCGTCGCGCTGCCTGATCGTGGTGAGGAACTGGTAGAGGAATATGGAGGCGTCGATGGCGATGGTCTTATGGCGCAGCTCCGCAAAGGTGATGCTCTCCTTGAGCAGGAGGGCATGGATAGGAACTCCCATGTTAGCTCAGCTTCTTGACCGTGACTCCCCGCAGCTCGCTCTCCGCGATCTCCTTTGCCCTCTTGGTGAGCTCTCCGGTGGTGATCAGCAGGCTGGGAAGCTTCCGTGATTGCGCCGCCAGCAGGGCTGCCTGCAGGTCTGCTTCGGTGACGGTCTTCTTGTTCCTCGCCTTGCAGAAGTAGATGGCCGCTCCCAGGGAGCTGGGCACGCTCAGCACCAGGTCAGCCTCGCTGTTCCGCTTGATGATCTGGTATTCCAGCACCTGGATCTCCTTCTTCTGGAGGTATTTCCTGATCCGGTCCAGAAACGCGTCTTTCTCGTCCTCCTCCTTTCTTTTCATCTCCCGCAGCTGCTCCCTGTCCGAGGGCGGGGCTGCCTTCTTCAGCTCCTTTTTCATCTCCTCGCGGAGCTGCTGGAGAAGCTCTTCGCGGAGCCCCTCGTGGCTGGACTCGGGCGCTGCTGCAGGAGCCTCGGGCGCAGGCTTGGGCGCTGGCGCAGCAGGCTGCTGCTCGGGCTGCGGCGGCCCGGGAATCCGCTCAGCAATCTGCTGCAGGCGCTGGTGGATCTCATCAGGCGAGCAGAGATACCATCCCCAGAATATCTCGGTCCTGCCGTGGACTGTCGCCTCCACCGGCTGGGCAAAATCATGCATCTGCCGGAACGCTACCCGTAGTCCCGGGTCCAGCCCCCGGTCATGGACCACCTGCTCTTTCTTCAGGAGATCGAAGGCCTGCTTTTCCTTGCTGGGCAGCTGGTCATAGAGCTGCTGGAGCTTCTCCTCCTGCCCCGGGACATAGTAGAACGGGCTTCCCCCGAATTTCGCATGGGAGAACTGGATCTTCTTGGCAGAGACCAGCTCCGAGAGCATGGCAGAGGCGAAATAGACATTGGTGTTGATCTCCTTGGATATCTGCACCGGGAGGACTGGGCCTCTCTGCTTGACGATCTGGAGCACCTTATCCCTGTCCATAAAGGGAAGGAGAGGCAGTGGTATAAATAAGTTATGGGAAAGATGGGTGCCTACGGCCGCATCCAGCGGATCTCGTAGTAGGTGACGTCATTCTCATCATCCACGATGCCTATCAGCAGCCGCTTCTTGGTGCTGTGCGCCACCCGGTTCTTTGCCGAGAACTCGTACCAGGTGACGACATTGCTCTCCTGGACCGGATACACCACCCAGCGGGCATGGTCCTCCCCCGGCTTCACCCCCCGGTCATAGACGCGGAAATCCGCGCCGAATTTCAAGGCAGTCTTGATGATGTACCCCCTATTCCGGATGTCCTTGTAGACGCAGTATCTCGTCCAGAAGTTCGGTTCGAGCTTCTGGCTCCTCTCGACGATCTGGCTGAAGCCGAGCTTCTTCTTACCGGCCAGGATGAATATCTTCTGTTTCTCAAAGAGGTAGAGGGCCTCATGCAGGGCCAGCTGGATCTTGCCGTCATCCAGCGGCTCGCCATACCTGCCCTGGTTGAACAGGTCCAAGGCTCCATCGCTCTGCTCCAGGAACACCCGCTCCTGGCTGAAGAGCGCTTTCAGCGGCTTGGGCTTGGGCTTGGGCGGGACTTCCGGTGCTGCATCAGGCTTCGCCGTCTCGGCTGGTTTCTTCCGCGGCATAGGGAAGAAGAGTTGATGGTGGTTTAAAAAGGTAGCGGATGGTTAGAGCAAGAAAAAATAGATGGCCAGCCATGCATGGCTGCCGTCGTCGCTTCGCTCCTCGTCGGACACCCCGAAGGGGGCAACCCCCGTCCGACCGGCGCCATGGCTGGCAAGTCCTCCAGGGCGGGCTCAACCAGCGCAACATTTATTAAGATGGGCTGATAAATGAAGGATATGGTGTTCGGGTTTTTCGTGGACGCGCTCATCGTGGTGCTCATCTACCTCCTGAGCGGCCTGAAGGTCGTCAAGGAGTATGAGCGGGGGGTGAAGTTCACCTTAGGGAAGTTCGCCGGCACGATGCAGCCCGGGCTGCGCATGATCCTGCCTATTATTCAGGCCTGGCAGCGGGTGGACATCCGGGTGAAAGTGATTGATGTGCCGGACCAGGACGCGATCACCCGGGACAATGTCTCGATCAAGGTCAACGCAGTCCTCTATTTCAGGGTAAGCGACGCGCAGCTGGCGATCCTCAAGGTGGAGGCGTTCAACTATGCAGTCTCCCAGCTGGCGCAGACCACCATGCGCGACGTGGTGGGAGAGGTCTCCCTGGACGAGCTATTGAGCAAGCGGGACTCCATATCCAAGCGGATCCGCGAGATTGTGGACAAGGCGACCGATCCCTGGGGCATCAAGGTGGAGTCGGTCGAGCTGAAGCATGTCGAGCTGCCCGAGCAGCTCAAGCGGACGATCGGGAAGGAAGCGGAGGCGGAGCGCGAGCGGCGCGCGGTGATCATCAAGGCGCAGGGCGAGGTTGCCTCGGCCAACAACATGGCCAAGGCGGCATCCACCCTGGCAAAGGCCCCCGGAGCCCTGCATCTCCGCACCCTCCAGACGCTGAACGACCTCAGCTCAGACCAGAGCAACACCGTCATCATCGGCATCCCCCTGGAGATGCTCAGGGCGTATGAGGGGAAGAAGAAGTGAATGGACGCCTTTAGAAAATATTGTTAATGTTGATTTATCGGGATAGAAAGCTTATATTGAGGCTCTTTCTTCAATTGTTAGTTTAAGCATACCTCTTCCATCATAGTTCCAATAGGTAATGTCCTGCTCAATGAATAACCATTTCAATATTTTTAGCAATAATTCAACTCCAAAACCTTCCTTAAAGTTCATCTTTCTTTTTTTAATAACCTCATCTGGTTCTTGACAATTCCAAACATCTTCAATGGATTGTATTAAAAATGGAAAATCATTTGGATTTTCATCTTTTTTTATGGCTAAATCCTTAAAAACATCCTGGTGGCTTGGTCTTTTATCGTTATCTCCATCCATTTTTTCTACCCATACTTGAAAATCGATTCCTTTGTTGAGAAACGTCGGTCTTTTTAGATACACTCTTCTTCCATCGCTTAAGTTTTCTACAAAATATTTGTAACGAGTAGCGTGCTTTTTCCCATCTTTCCAATATCCAGGTTTCTCCGAAATAAAAGTTTCGACCGTTTTCTTCATTAATTCTTGTCTGGAATTTGAGCTTAGATTAAAATTCAATTCGTATTCCTCATATATTTTTTCATCTTTTTTGGGCATCTCCTTACGAAGGTCGTAAGAAATTATAACCATATGTTACAACGTGCCGTAACTTACTTATTTATATTGTAACTTGATGCAGAAATCCATGGAATTGAAATTTAAGCTAGCTTTAGAAAAAATTGGCGAATTATCCAAAATCTTCTTGATACTTTCTAATATAAAAAGATTAAAACTATTGCTGCTATTAATCAAAATTGGTCCTTCTTCTTCTGTAAGTATTCACCAATTAGCGCATAGGGAAAAATTGTATGATAATCGGGAAACGACATATAGGGCTTTAGAGGATCTTGTAAAGACAAGATTAGTTTCTAAGGTTTATGACGAGGAGAAGAAAGAGTTGTTATATTCTTTAAAGAAAAATGAAAACCAACCATAGCATAATCATTGGCGACGCATTGGAAAAACTAAAGGAAATCCCAGATGCATCCATTGATTTAGTCTTCGCCGATCCGCCCTATAATATGTCCAAAAAGAAAGGGCTGGGCTGGAAATACAGCAAACACGTAACCATGCAGGAAGGATGGGACATATTCTCCAAGGATGAATATCTTCAGTTCAACCAAAGGTGGATTAAGGAAGCGTTGCGGGTGCTAAAACACGGCGGCAGTCTATGGATATGCGGCTCTTTTCACAATATCTACCAAGTTGGTTTTATCCTGCAGCATCAAAACAATGTTAAAATCAACAATTCCATCGTTTGGTTCAAGCCCAACGCGCAGCCCAATATCACCTGCCGGATGTTCACGGAAAGTGCCGAGCATTTGATTTGGGCATCAAAAAACGGCAACGGAAAGAAATGGAAATTCAATTATGAAGATACAAAGAATTTAATCTCTGATCCCTTAAATCCCAAGGGAAAACAAACCAGAAACGTATGGAGCATTCCGCTAACCTCGAAAAAAGAAAAGTGGGCTGGGGAACATCCAACCCAAAAACCGATGGAGTTGTTAAGGAGAGTCATTTTAAGCTGTACCAGTGCGGGGGATACTGTTTTGGATCCATTTCTTGGCTCTGGGACGACTTCAGTTGTTGCTAAAATGCTGGGAAGAAGTTCCATCGGTATAGAAAAAGAAAAAAAGTATCTTAATCTTATTCAAAAAAGATTGAATCCCCCTCAAAAATTGATAGATGAAGAAAACGAGATTAGGGTTATAACATGAACGAAAGTGCAATAGTAAATTTACCGATATCGCCGGAGATAGCTTCCGTCGTCTTTGAATAGATGATTTATTTCAATAACGTCTTTGATTCTGAATCCATCATTTTATTTATTCCTTTTCTTCTTTTTTGTTATCTTATCTTCAATCCCTAAATTACTCCCTGAGGGCAGATCCAAAAGTGTATCTTTCGCATTTTTTGGGCTGATAATGCTTTCACCAAGCTGTTTTTCAATATCCCTCCTCGTATTTCCTGCAACAGTCCCTCCCCTTATTGCTATCTTTTTGCTGTCGTCAAATCTATCCGGCTTTTCTTTTTTGGATAATTCTGTCGTTGTGGCTTCTGCGAGCATATTGAGGACAAGCTCGAGATTGGTCATGTTGTCTCTTAGACTATCTTTTTTTAAGCTCTTTAGCCGTTTGTATTCGGATACGGTCTTGCCAGACCAGGCTTTTGTAATCTCATTGGTTAGTATGGCAAAATCTGTCTCTTTCTCTATTCCTGCCTTATTCCATTCATCAGTCAATTCTTTTCTTACCTCTATTGTCTTCAGCCTTTGATTGATCCACTCTTTGGAATACCCTTTCTGCAAATATGTTTTCATGGCCCTGTCGAAAGCGAGTTCAGGGTCATACGTTTCATTTATTCTTTCATTGCCAACCATGGCGAGCCAAACCTTAAAAGGCTCTGCTTTAGGCGAAGGGATGGATTGAATGATCCTTAAAAGCAGCTCGGTATCGGCGCAGTCAGTTTCATATTTCTTGCCGTCAGAAGAGAATAGTTTCAGTTGTACGATTTTCTCGTACAACTCAAAGCCTTCCCCCTTTAGCTTAAGCTTGAGGTCTGACCAATATCTTCTCGGGATTGAGCTGCCCGTCAATATTTCGATGACGTCAATAATCGAAAAATACCATTTTTCTTCAGCTGAATTCCATTCAACCCTGACTTTTTTGTTTTCAAACAGTTTTATTGAATGGCTTTTATCCATATGATTTCACCCCAATAATCATTTTTGCTGAAACTTTTCTATTTCTTATCCTCGAATGGTTCATCTTCATCCACAATTCCCTGGTATTTGGTGCATAGCTGATTAAATCTTGCCTTGTCTTTTTTAAGTTTTGCGAGGTCAATAAGGAAGTAGATTACGTCATGCATGGCGTAATCTTTTTCTTTAACGTTTTTTGCTTCTTTTTCAGCTAAGTTTACAAAAAATGTAAGATTTTTTCCTTCTAAGCCCGTAAATATTGCCCTATGAACTGATGGAAAGTAGTAATCTTCTTTTATTTTGAGGTATTCCAGATATTCTTTAAATATTTCCTTAATATTGCATTGTTTGATAAGGCAAAGAAAATAATGCGCAAGAAATTTTTCAAAGTTCAGTTTTCCTATAATATCTTCATAATCAAAATAATTGTATTTGGACTGAAGCAGCAAAAACATCAGCTTTTTGTAGCATACTCTTGCGGTCCGGTAATTTTGCTTTTTGAATTCTTCCTCAATCATGCGGAAATACGCTTTAATTAACTTTAAGCCTTCCTGGCCATATTTATAGTCATATTGGTATGCTCCGTTTTTTGCGTCCCTCGTAAATTTATCAATATCCTTTTCTAAATTTTCTTCGCTTAGCGTATACTGTTTTATTATTTTCATACTATCTCTCCCTGAAACGCTTCCTGCATAATTGAATGTTCGTTTACATAGGGCCCATTACTACCGATGGTTATATTTGCTTATAAATATTGGTATGCCTTCCCCCGAATAGGCCTCAAAAGCGGCACCATAACCAAACGCAGGGGTTTTCCCGCTTCGCTTACCATTTTCCACAACCTTCTTAAACCTCAGCAGCATCCGTTTCCGCATGGAGCTCCTGTTTTTGGGGACATCGGCGATGGTTCCGACCAAGACGAGAAACCACTCGGCCATCTTCCTCAGCCACCAGGGCGAGGGCGTCCTGCTGGACTGCGGGGAGGGCACGCAGCGGCAGCTCCGGATAGCGGGCATCCGGCCGACGAGGATAACCCGGATCTGCATCAGCCACTGGGACGGCGACCACATCTTCGGCCTGCCCGGGCTCTTGCAGACCCTCTCCAACAGCAAGGAGAAGATGCCCATCTCCATCTACGGCCCCAGAGGATTCCGGAAGGACATGGCCAGGATGATGGAGGCCTTCCCCTTTGACAACCAGCTGGACATCGAGATCAAGGAAGGGGAGGGAATCATGCTGGACGGCCGCCTCCATATCAGCAGCTTCAGCGTCGAGCACAAGATACCCACGGTGGGCTTCATCGTCATGGAGAAGGGCAAGCTCCGCATCAACGTGGCGCGGGCGGAAAAGGAGGGCATCACCGGCAGGGCGCTGGGCGAGCTGCAGGACGGGAAAGACATCGTCTGGAAAGGGAAGACTGTCCGCGCAGCAGACATCACCTATCCTGTCCCTCCCAAGAAAGTAGTCTATATTCCCGACACCCTCTTCTGCAAGGCCTGCATCGCGAACGCGAAGGATGCCGACCTCATCATCTGCGATTCCACCTATGCCGCGGACCTGGAGGAAAAAGCGGCAGCATACAAGCACATGACCGCTGCTCAGGCAGGCCAGGTCGCCAATCTCGCCAACGCCAAGAAGCTGATCCTCACCCATTTCAGCCAGCGGTACAAGAGCCCGAAGCAGCTGATCGATGATGCCCGGCTCCATTTCAGCAATGTGGCGGCAGCGCATGATTTCATGAAAGTGAAGGTCTGATGGGCAATCCCAAGGGGGCGAACGCGGAGAGAGAACTCATCCACCTGTTCTGGAAGGGCGGATGGGCAGCCACGAGAGTTGCGGGCAGCGGCAGCAGCAGCTATCCCAGCCCGGACATCGTCGCAGGCAATGCAGCCAGGAAAGTGGCCATCGAGTGCAAGGCCGTGAAAGGGAAGCAGAAATACCTGGCAAAGGAGCAAGTGGCCGCATTAGTCCAGTTCGCCTCCCGCTTCGGCGCAGAGCCCTGGATCGGCGTCCGCTTCAACAACGAGCCCTGGTATTTTGTGGCTGTGGATGACCTGGGGGATACCGGCAAGCACGCCTCAGTCACCCGGGATCTCGCCCGGAAGAAAGGGATTATCCTCGAGGAATTAATCGGCCCCCAAACAGTTGCTATTCCTTGATGGGAACAAATCAGTGAAAAAAGAAAGATTTATAAACTCGGATACCCGGAATGAGCAGGGTAACGCCCGAAAGAAGAGTTCTTTTCTGGGTGCCAAAGAGGGGTTGTATGAACGTGAACGAGAAGGTAGTAGACAGTGTAGTCTCCGAGGTGGCCGGAGCGGACGTGGTTCCCCTAGTCCGGGCCCTGAAAAACAAGAGCAATGTCTCGGAGTTCATCCTGGCAGACAAGATTGATAGGGAGATCAACGAGACCAGGAACATGCTCTACCGCCTCTTTGACGCGAACTTGGTCACCTTCATGCGGAAAAAAGACAAGAAGAAGGGGTGGTACATCTACTACTGGACATTCAACGCCCGGCGGGTGGCAGACCTGGTCTGGGACATCAAGAAAAAGAAGGCAGAGCGCTTGCGGGATCGCCTGAAGCGCGAGCAGGGCTCGGATTTCTTCGTATGCAAGAGCAGCTGCATCCGCCTCAGCTTCGACCAGGCAGTGGACTTCGAGTACAAATGCCCGGAGTGCGGCCAGCTCATGGAGCAGGAGAACAACCAGCAGAAGATCCAGGAGATCGCCCTGGAGATCGCCGGCCTGGAATCAGAGCTGAAAAAGAAGGCAAGATGATGTTCCTACCGCCGCCGGCGGAGCGCCCGGGAGATGGACGCCTCTTCACGCACGATCCGGCCAGCCATCCGCTCGATGTTCAGGTCCATGCGTGCAATCCTCCGCTCCAGCAGGACCAGTATCCGGAGAGAATAGACGATGGCCGCCAAGGTGCCGATGATGACCGCTAATGTCGCCCCTTCAAGACTCAATGGCATATGCTTCACCTCTTCCCCTCTCCCGCAGCAAGGGAAGTATAAAAAGCTTTCCCCTATTAAATTTCAATATTGAATATAAAAACATACCATTTCATTACTAAAGAATAACAAATAACAGAAAGGTTTAAATAGGGGGGCGTTATCCTGAGGAGATATGATTGTCCAGAAGGATTTTTTGAATAAGCTGAAGGATTTCGGATTGAACAGTTATGAGTCCAAGCTGTGGACTGCCCTGCTCTCGAGGGGGGTTTCCACTGCAGGCGAGCTCTCGGACATCGCCAATGTCCCGAGAAGCAGGAGCTATGATGTCCTCGAATCCCTGGAAAAGAAGGGGTTCATCATCATGAAGCTCGGCAAGCCGATCAAGTATATGGCGGTTTCCCCGCAGGAAGTGATCGAGCGGGTGAAGAAGCGGCTGCAGGAGGATGTAGGCATGCAGGTCACTATGCTGGATTCCCTCCATCAGACCGAGATACTCAACGATCTCAACATGCTGCACAAGCAGGGCATCGAGATGGTGGAGCCCAGCGATATCTCCGGCAGCTTCCGGGGAAGGGAATCCGTCTACAACCATATGGAGACTCTCATCAAGGGAGCCAAGAAATCCATCATGATCGTGACCACCGCGGATGGACTGGCAAGGAAGACTCTTGCGCTCAAGCGGGCGCTGGGAAAGGCGAAGCAGAACGGCGTGAGCATCAAGATCGCCGCACCCCTGGCAAAAGACAAGCCTGCGGCAGCGGAGTTGGGGAAGCTGGCCGAGATCAGGCATACGGACCATCAGGGAAGGTTTACCATCATCGACCAGAACGAGGTGGTCATCGCCCTGACAGACGACAAGGATGTGCACCAGAGCTACGACACGGCAGTCTGGTTCCGGTCTCCCTATTTTGCATCGTTGCTTACGCATTTCTTCAATAGGATCTGGAAAGACGAGATCAAGAAATAGATTAGATATGATTAAGGAATAGGATTAAGGGAATAAAGGATGATAGTAAGGAATATTCAATTTTGAGATGAACATAACGTCCTTCACTGTTCTATTTGTTCTATTATTCCCACCCCATCTCTTCTCATGGAAACAAGAACGTAAAAAAAAGAATACCTTCTTTTTTAATTATTTTCTATATAGAAATATATTAAATGAACAAACAACATCCAAACCCATTTTTCAGTTCCATAGGAAACCATGGGGTCACCCCTAGTGGAAAACATAAAACTATTTATACCACCGTTTCTTCTGGAAACTGCATGGAAAAAGAGCTGATGAGCTTCTTCGAGAAATTCATCCGTTCACCCTCCATCTTCCTGAACAAGACAACTTTGCTCAGCAATTACATCCCGCACTCCATCCCGCACCGCACCGACCAGGTCCAGCAGCTCGCCTCCATCCTCGCTCCCACGCTGAAACTGGAGCGTCCCTCCAACATCTTCGTCTACGGCAAGACTGGCACCGGGAAGACCGTCACGGTCAATTTCGTGGTGAAGCAGATCACCGACCTCAGCGTCCAGCGCTCCATCCCCATCAGGGTGTTCTACGTCAACTGCCGGCTGAAGAAGGTCGCGGACACCGAATACCGGCTCCTCACCCAGCTGATCCAGGAACTGGGAAAATCCGTCCCCATCACCGGCCTGCCGACGGACGAGGTGTATAAGATATTCTTCGATGCCGTCGAGGGCGAGAAGCAGTCGCTGATCATCATCCTGGACGAGATCGACCAGCTGATCAAGAAGGCAGGGGATAGCATCCTCTACAACCTCACCCGGATTAACACCGAGCTGAAGAACAGCCGGATATCCATGATCGGCATCTCCAACGACATCACCTTCATCAATGACATCGATCCGCGGATCAAGAGCTCGCTCTCCGAGGAAGAGGTGATATTCCCGCCGTACAACGCCCTCCAGCTGCAGCAGATACTCTCAGAGCGGGCTGCCCTGGCCTTCCGCAAGGAGGCGGTCGGCGAGGGGCTCATCGAGAAATGCGCCGCCTACGCTGCCCGCGAGCACGGCGACGCGCGCCGGGCCATCGATCTCCTCCGCATAGCCGCGGAGGTCGCCGAGCGCCAGGGGAAGTCCCGCATCGCCGTCGAGGACCTGGACCAGGCGGAGGAGAAGATGGAGCGTGACCGGGTGCTGGACATCGTCAAGGCCCAGCCCCGGCAGTCCCAGCTCACCCTCTATGCCCTCCTGCAGCTCTCCCGCCAGCGCAAGGACGCGATCTACACCGGGGACGTCTACCACCTCTACAAGCAGCTCTCCGCCTCGACTGACCTCCGCCCCCTCACCCAGCGCCGGATATCGGACATCATCAGCGAGCTGGACATGCTGGGCATCATCGCGGTCCGGGTCATCTCCAAGGGGAGGTATGGCAAGACCCGGGAGATCTCGGTCAGCATATCAGAAGAGATGCAGGCGAAGGTGCAGGCCCTGCTGCGCCAGGAGATGGATATACCATGAATGGCTATCCCATGATCCGGGAGAGGGATATTCCATGACCCAGGAGCTGGTTTCCCCGGACGAGGCCCAGAAGCAGGTGGTCCATTTCTTCCTCTCCCGGAACCTCCTCCTCTCCCCTGACTTCTTCCAGCGCGTGCCGCCGGAGTTCAGCCACGAGGCGTTCTCCGAGCAGCATGGGAAGCTGCTGCCCAATCTCATGGTGCTCACCGCGGACATCCGGCAGATGTTCCTGGAAAAGGGGCGCGTGGAGGTGCACTGGCCGGAGCTGGAGCGCTCCCGCGTGCTGCTCGAGAAGAAAAAAGACGAGAAGATCTACGCCAAGTTCCTGGAATTCATCTACTCCCAGGATGCCCATCCTCCCGCCTCCCCCTCGCCGGTCCAGGTGCTGATCTCCTACAACGACGCGGCGAAAAAGCGCACCGCGGAGGATTTCACGCGCTCCTTCACCAGCAGGTATCAGGCCATGGAGCGGCTCCTGAAGAACCGGCCTGAGCTCCAGCACCTCACCTCCATCAACCGCCTGAGGAACAAGCAGGACCGGGAGATGGTGTCCTGCATCGGGATGGTGGCAGACCGGCAGCAGACCAAGAGCGGCAACCTCATGCTCACGATAGAGGACCAGACCGGCAGCATCCGCGCCATCATCAGCAGGAACCGGCCGGAGCTTTTCCGGGAGGCGCAGGACATCGTGCTGGACGAGGTGCTGGGCTTCACCGGCGTGCCGAATGATTCAGCCCTGCTCATTAACTCGGTGGTCTGGCCGGACATCCCCTACCGCGAGCTGAAGAAGTGCGATGATGACGTCTACGCCCTCTTCCTCTCCGACCTCCATGTCGGCTCCAAGCAGTTCCTTGCAGAGGAATTCCACAAGTTCCTCCGCTGGCTGAACGGCCAGGCGGGAAGCGACGAGCAGCGCGCCATCGCCGGGAAGATCGCGTACATCTTTGTCATCGGCGACCTGGTGGACGGGGTGGGCATCTACCCCGGCCAGGAAAAGGACCTGGCGATCCCGGACATCAGGCAGCAGTATGAGGCGTGCGCCGCGCTGCTCCGGGAGATCCCCTCCCATATCCCTCTGGTCATCTGCGCCGGGAACCATGACGCCGTGCGGCTGTCCGAGCCGCAGCCCCCGCTCGACAATGAGTTCACCAAGCCCATCACCGCCCTGCCCAACGCAATCCTGGTCTCCAACCCCTCCTGGGTGGCCATCCACGCCTCCGAGGGATTCTCCGGCTTCGACGTGCTCCTCTACCACGGGTACAGCTTCGACCATTATGTCGCCCATGTGGACTCCATCAGGAACAGCGGCGGATACGGCCGGGCCGACCTGATCATGAAGTTCCTCCTCAAGCGGAGGCATCTCGCGCCGACCTACGCCTCGACATTGTTCATCCCCGATCCCGCGCAGGACCACCTGGTGATCAACCGGGTCCCGGACTTTTTTGTGACCGGCCATATCCACAAGTCAGCGGTCCTCACCCACAAGAACGTGACCATGATCTGCAGCAGCTGCTGGCAGGGCCTCACCAGCTACCAGGAGAAGGTCGGCCATGTCCCTGATCCCTGCCGGGTGCCGATCGTCAACCTCAAGACCAGGGAGGTCCGCATCCTGAAGTTCTAAGATGGACATCGAATCATATTTCCAGCACGTGGATGCCGAGGTGCGGCGCGCCTATGGGGTTGCGCAGTCTGCCCGGAAAAAGGGATACGACCCCCATACCGACGTCGAGATCCCCATCGCCCGCAACATGGCGGAGCGCGTGGTCGGCCTGATCAGCATCGTCGCCCCCCAGCTGATCAACAGCGGGGTCTCGGAGCGCATCATGCAGCTGGAGCAGCAGTACGGCTTCCTCGACTGGCGGATCAGCCTGATCATCGCGGAGGAGGTCACCCTCCAGAAATTCTGCACGTTCGCCACGCAGCTGGAGGCCATGGAGATCGGCATCCGCGTCGGCCTCGCCTATCATACCTTAGGGACGGTCTCCTCCCCCCTGGAGGGCTTCACCCAGATCAAGCTCAGGAAGAACCGGGAGGGGAAGGACTATTTCGCCGTCTATTTCTCCGGCCCGATCCGGAGCGCGGGAGGCACCGGCGCGAGCTTCACCGTCATCCTTGCGGATTACATCCGGAAGAAGATGGGCTTCGATCTCTATGACCCGACCGAATCAGAGGTGAAGCGCATGGCTGCGGAGCTGCGCGACTACCATGAGCGGGTCACCAATCTCCAGTATTTTCCCAGCGAGGCCGAGGTCGATTTCCTCGTCCGCCACCTCCCGGTCCAGATTGACGGCGATCCCTCGGAGAAGATCGAGGTCTCAAACTACAAGGACCTGCCCCGGATCGAGACCAACGCCATCCGCAACGGCCCCTGCCTTGTCCTCGGGGAGGGGATCGCCCAGAAGGCCCCCAAGCTCTGGAAGCAGCTCGGCAAATGGGGCGCGGAGTTCGGCCTGGAGCACTGGTCGTTCCTCAAGGATTTCATCGAGCTGCAGAAGGGCATCAAGGCAGGGCATGCCGCATCCTCCTCAGTCTCCACCGCGAAGATACGCCCGGATTTCACCTTTATCGCCGACCTGGTGGCAGGCAGGCCAGTGCTTACCCATCCCCTTGCCCCGGGCGGCTTCCGCCTCCGTTTCGGCAGGGGCAGGACATCCGGATACTCCTCTTGCAGCATCCACCCCGCCACCATGCATGCCCTGGAGTCCTATATCGCCATCGGCACCCAGCTGAAGGTCGAGCGCCCCGGGAAGGCGACCGCCCTCACCAGCTGCGACACCATTGAAGGGCCTATCGTCGAGTTGGACGACGGCACGGTCTGCATGCTCAGCGCAGAGGCAGAGGCGAAGCGCCTCTCCTCCCGCATCACTAAGATCCACTTCCTCGGCGACATCCTGGTGAACTATGGTGATTTCCTCAACCGCGCCCACGTCCTGGTCCCCCCGGGTTATTGCGAGGAATGGTATGCCCTGGAGCTGGAGAAAGCGACGGTAAACCTCTTCGGCTCCCTGGACGCAGCCAAGCTCGCCGAGCACACCGAGACCCCGGTGCAGGAGGTCGAGCAGCTGATATCATCCCCCCTGACCAGCCCGGTCACCGCGGCGACCGCCGTATCTCTCTCGAAAAAGCTCGGCATCCCGCTCCATCCGCGCTACACCTATCACTGGAACCTCCTCTCCCTAGACCAGTTCCGGCAGCTCGCTGCCTGGCTTGCCTCGGGGAAGGCAATCCCCAACTCCCACTCTCTCCCCAACTCCCACTCCCTGGAAAAAATCATCCTCCCCCTGCAGCCGGAAAAGGAGATGCTCAGCGCCATCGGCATCCCCCATCTCTCGATTGCTGGCGAGTTCGTGGTCATCGAGTCAGACCATGCCACCGCCCTGTTCCACACCCTGGCCCTGGACAATCCCTCCCTGGCAAAGCAGGCCGCGGGAAGCACGGTCCTCGAGGCACTGCAGACGCTCTCCCCCTTCCCGGTCCGCGACAAAT
>DATDVW010000053.1:0-5651 GCA_035289865.1 Candidatus Nanoarchaeia archaeon | reverse complement strand
GTACCACTTCAGTAATCTGAAGCACTTTTGAGTATTTCTTGCATTCCCATAAGTGGATTCTGCTTATTCATCCTCAACGTCTGGATAACTGAAAGGAGCATAGCAGTAGCATGCGCTCCTCGCGGGCTTCTTGAGCCGTTGCTAATTTTCCGAATAATCACCAAATGACGCAATTCTCTTTCACTGATGTTGTTTGTAGAATCAATCTCAGGATCAATAACAAAACGAAAGAGACATTCGATGTCTCTTTTCCACAAGTTATCCACAAACCTGCGTATCGTGATATGTTTGTAATGTCGTAGTGTTAAAGTAAATATTTCTGCTTTAAGAGCATCAACTTGCTCTGGCATCCCTTTGCCTTGAAATGAAGAACTCATTTCAAATATCCATTTCAATTTTTGATGGACATATTTTCCTTCATCACCAAAATTCTTAGCTAGATCCTTTGAATCGGTGAGGATATGCGACCAACAGAGCTGCAAGAGAAAGCATGCTTTCTCTGCTAAAGCACGAAGTGCTGAATGCCTGTCAATAACCAAAGTCATTCCTTTCTGTTTTGTTCCAAAGACCGAGAGTGGCACTCTTGAATTGTTTCTTTTCCTTATCTTGTAAAGCACAACACCAGCTGCGATGAACACCCATGCAAAATAATTTTTACCATTGACCCTCCACGAAGTAGAGTCAGTATGTTTTATTCGAGCCATTCTTATCATCTTTTCAAGAGTGGAATAGTATGGACCAAAAGCAATCACTAATTGCTTAAGTACATGAACTATTTCCCCCTCGCTAATGCTCAAATTATACATTGTTTGTAAGAATTCTCGAACTTTATTTCCTGGCAGCCTCAGACCAAGTCTGAGATACATCACCAAAAGCATTAGATTTAATCCAAAACGTGCATGAGGTAGAACGTTTGGAACATCAGGTTCCACTATTTTCTTACAGGTAGGGCAATATTTGCGATGAATGTCATGACGAGTATTTCTTACTCGTGAAATTAGCTTGACATCAGTTACGTATCGTTGTCTAATCCCTTGTGTCGCACCAAGTTTCGTACTGCATTCTGGGCAGCGAGAGAGTTTGTGTTCTTTAATGCAATCTATTCTGGCGGGAATGTGTCTGGTGTAAGCTTGGTGCCCAAGCTTTGCCCCCACTGGTTTTGATTCATGCGTCTTGTTTGCTTTAATCTTCAGAGCTTTACGAAGCTCTGCTACAGTTTGAGTATGCTTGGCTTTGAATTCTTCGAACTCCCTCTCAATTTTTTTGAGGCGTTCGTTTTCCTTTTTAAGATGATTATTCTCCTCTTCCAATTCTTTAATTCGCTTTTCTTTTTCGTTCATTTCATTCAAGAAGAATTATCTTCACCTTTTTTCCAATCCATTCAATGGGAACGTACACACGACCACTGTTTCCACTCTGTTTTACTTGCTTCTCCAGCATCTCAAAGCCGATGAGTTGAATTTTTACTTCTTTTCTCATTAGCTACAATGTAGCTAATCAAGTACATAAAGATTTCTATGCTGGAGAATATAGCTAAATAGCTTCAGAATAGTGAATCCTTACGATAAATAAAGTGATGTCCCGTGATCTCATGCGCCGCACGCCACGCCAGCGGCGCTGCAATACAGTCTCATTGACTGTACCCCCTTACCCCACTCACCGGGCAAACATTTATATACCATGTCCCGGTCCCCATTCCCATGGGACGGATCAAGACGAGATTAGTCAAGCGCTCCACGATCGAGCTGGTGAAGCAGCACGGGGAAGAGCTCACCACTGACTATGCGGAAAACAAGAAGTTCGTGCACAAGTATGTGGAGCTGTCCAGCAAGAAGCTGCGGAACATCATCGCGGGATATGCGACCCGGCTGGCCAAGCAGCGGACGCCGGAGTAGCTTACATATACAGGAATCCTGAAAGCGCATCACCCATCTTCTGGACTTCTACCGGTTTCTGCAGGTATACGTCGCACCCATGCCCCCGCGCCTCTGACCAGCTTGCATAGCTGCTGATCAGGATAATGGGGACGCGCGGGCCCGGGTTTTGGCCATTTTTCCTCGCTTCCGCATCCCGCTGCGCTTCAATGCCGCGGATCCGGTCAGTAAGATAGTAGCTGGCGTTCGTGCAGAAGTCGGTAACCACCACTGTTATCCCTCCTGGACTGCGCTGGTAACAGTCCACTGCATCCCCCCAGTTCCGCGCCCGATGGACAATGGCGCGGGGATCAAACCTCAGCACTGTCTGGGTGATGAGATTCGCCATCTGGAAATCATCATCAGCGACAATCACTTCCCTGGGCATGGCTTTCATAGCCCTGGATGCGGCGCTGCTGTTTATAATGGTTTCTCCTGGACGAGATGCTTCATCAAATGACAAGATTTATTAAATGCGGCATTTCCATAAGGAGAGTGGGCCTGTAGCATAACCTGGATAGTGCAGCCGGCTTCGGGAAGCAGCAGCGATGACACGAGCGAACTGCTTAAGGATACCGGCGGATCGGGGAAAGCTGAACGCTTCCGAACTTCGAATCCTCGCAGGCTCACGCTTTTCTTTTCCTCTGCTTTGCGGCTGCGTTCAACATCTCCGCTGCGCTCCGGGTGAGCGGCTTCTCGCTTGCACCGGAATTCCTGAGTACCGACATTCCCCGGATGGGACAACCCCCTTGTCGGTATGCCGAATGAGACGCAGAAGCTCGACCCCAGGCCGCTCACCTGCTTTTTGAACGCAGCCCTGCTTTGCGCAACATTTTTATATGATTGCTTTTCTCATCTCTTGCATGGACGACGCCTACACTGTCCACCCGGAAGAGCGCCGGAGGAAGAAGCGGCGGAGCCGATATCGGCAGGGAGGGCCGCTGAGAACGCAGAACCTGCCGCAGAAAAATGGCTGAGCAGATACTCTCCCTGGATATCGGCGGCAATTCCGGCCTGGATTATCTCCTTGCTATCGGGATATTCATCATCCTTTCCCTGCTGTTCAGGATATTCAAGTCATATATCCTGCGCGCCATAAGCGCAGTCTCCTCAAAGACCAAGACCGATCTTGACGATGCGGTTGTCGCGTTCATCAGCAGCCTCTCCTGGCCATTCTACACCTTCATCGCGCTCTTTGCCGCTGCGCGCTCGCTGGCGCTGCCGCCTGCAGCAGACCGGGCCTTCAGCTATGCTCTCCTGATCATCGGCGTCTATTACGGGACCAAGGCGCTGCAGCGGGGGATTGATTATATCACCCATAAGCAGATCCAGCGGCGGCTAGAGGATGACAAAAATGAGGATACCTCTGCCATCACCGTCCTCAGCGGCATCATCAAGGTGATTGTTTGGGTCATCGCCGGCCTGCTCCTGCTCTCCAATCTCGGCGTGAACATCACCTCCCTGGTCGCCGGGCTCGGCATCGGCGGCATCGCGATCGCCTTTGCCCTGCAGAACGTGCTCGAGGACCTCTTCAGCTCGTTCACCATCTACTTCGACAAGCCCTTCAAGAAAGGCGATTTCATCGTGGTGGGCCAGGATTCCGGCACGGTCCAGAACATCGGCATCAAGAGCACGCGGCTCACCACCCTCCAGGGCGATGAATTGGTGATATCCAACCGCGAGCTGACCAGCGCCCGTGTCCATAACTACAAGCGGATGCAGCGGAGAAGAGTGACCTTCTCCTTCGGGGTGGAATATGCCACCAGCGTCGAGAAACTGCAGCTGATCAACAGGATCATCGCGGAGATATTCAAAAAAACCAAGCATGCGGACCTGGACCGGGTGCATTTCAAGGAGTTCGGCAGCTTCAACCTGAACTATGAGGTGGTCTATTACCTCAATTCACGGGAATACGAAGTCTACATGGATGTCCAGCAGCAGATCAACCTTGCCATCAAGGAGCAGTTCGCCCGGCATAGGATAGAGATGGCATTCCCAACCCAGACAGTGCATGTGAAAAAATAGCTGCCCTCAGAAAAATTCGCCGATGATCTTTGCCGCTGCCATGGCAGTGATGTTGTTCACGTCCTTGTGCGGGTTCACCTCGACGATGTCCAGCATCTTCAGGTTCTTCAGCAGCTTCAGGCGCTGGATGAAATAGAGCAGCTCCCGGGTGGACATCCCGCCGGGCTCGATGCAGCCGGTGCCTGGCGCAAATGCCGGGTCCAGCACATCGATGTCCACGGAGATGTAGAGGCTTTCCCATCCCCTGGCCTTTTCCATCACCGCATCGCAGGCATTCTCGATGTTCAGGAACAGCTGCTTCATGGTGAAGAACGTTACTTTCCTCTCCCGGAGATAGGCGATCTCCTCCGGATCCGCGTTCCTGATGCCGATAAGAATAACCTGCGTAGGATCCACTATCCCTTCGTCGATCAGCCTGCGGAGATACCTGCCGTGCTCATGGGGATAATCCTCGCCGCCGTAGGTGTCCGGGTGGGTGTCAAAAACTATCAGGCCGCTCCGGGGATGCCGCTGGCAAAATCCCCTGAACAGGGCATATGTCACGGAATGGTCGCCGCCGATCGCGATGGGAAACTCGTCCAGTTGGGCGATGTGCCTGCTGATGCTGTCCTTGCTGGAGCTCCAGTCGTCGGTCACCGCTACCTCTTCCACCCGGAAGAGCTGGGGATGCACGAGATGGCTGTCCTCGCTGCCGTAGACCAGCCCCAGCTGCTCGACGATGGCAGCAGGGGCATCCTCACAGCCCTCGTTGTCGCCGCTGTTCCTGCAAAAAGGGACCTGGATGAGCTTCATCCGAGCAGCGGAGAGGCTGCTGGTTTTAAACCTTATGGCTCTGGGGGTTGGCGCGAAACCCTTATTCGTGCTTATGCGGAGCCTGAATATGCCTCTCCACTTCGCTTCGCTCAGGTCGGACAGCACCATCCTACGGAGATTTACCAATGGGCAGGCACGCATAAGCACCGATTTTCGCACCAACCCCGGCCCCGGGCTGCCTGGGGAAACCTTTAAATACAAGTTGTATATACATATATACATGATAAAACTAGTCCAGCGGTTCGGCAACAGCGGCCATGTGGTGCTGCCCAAGGGGTATGTCGGCAGAAGGATACGGTTCATCGCGGAGCCCAAGGCATTTGCGGACATCCAGTCTGAGGTACTGGAGATGCTCCGGCCGCATCTCGGAAACATCCTCGGCATCTATCTCTATGGCTCGTATGCGCGGAATGAGCAGTCCCTGGACTCAGACATCGACATCCTGGCAGTCACCGATGCCCGGCTGAAAATCGCCTCTGCCGACCATGAATACTCCATAATCTCCGTAACTATCCCGGAGATCGAACAGACCCTGCAGAAGAATGCGGTGCTCCTGCTCCCCCTGCTCCAGGAGGCAAAGACAATCATCAATCCCGGCCTTTTGGAGAAATACAAGACCTGCAGGCTTACCTCCCAAAACACGAGACACTTCCTGGACCATACTGCCTCGGTCCTCAGCCTGCAGAAGAAGGGGCTGGAGCTGGGCTTCGATACCGGAAGCCTGGTGTACTCCCTCATCCTGAGGATACGGGGGCTGCTCATCATCCGGCTGATGCGGAGCAATATGCCCTATTCCAAGGCTGCCTTGTTTTCGTATCTCCAGAGCACGTTCTCCCGGCAGAAGGCTGAGGAGATCTATGCCGTCTACACCAAAGAGAAGAACAATATCCGCGTCGCTGA
>DATDVW010000052.1:0-15551 GCA_035289865.1 Candidatus Nanoarchaeia archaeon | reverse complement strand
CTAAACAGCTGGAAATGGCTTCCCGTCGTGATCACCTGCACCCGGTGCGTCCCCACGCCGCTGCAGGAATAGTTCTCTACGAACACCGAGTTCCCCTCATGGACAGCATCCACCAGATCCCCCCCGCACCGCAGCTCCTCGAAGAGCAAATCTTCCCCAAATGCCGTCCCATCAATCCCCATAATGCTCAGGTTCGCAAACCCGGTAGTATTGAACGACACCGTCCAGTTGCTGCCCAGCTGCGGATGCGATTTCAGGTTGAGTAAGACAATAGAGACCTCATATTCCTGCTCAGAGGTATGCGGCGTCACCCAGTACACCATATCCATCAGCCCGTTGCCGTCCTCATCGGCAAAAGACGTCCCGAACGCCTCGCTGGCAGTGATGTCCACCCGTATCTTCTGCCCGCTGCCTGTTACCCGATATTCAGAATCAACATACTTCTGGTAATCCTCTTCTGTCGCATGCCAGTAGAGCTGTACGGCAGAGGCAGGGACATCAGGGAGGGAAGTAAACGAGAGGATATCCGAATAGTTCAGCGGAGCGGTGATGGTGATCCGTTTCTGGTACTCATCCCCGCTCTCCGCCGCGCTCGGCCCCTCAGTGAAATACTCGATCTCGATCTCTGCAACCGCTTCCTCGATCACCAGCTCCGCAGCATCCCCTGCTTCAGCGCTGGCAAAGCCAGTGATGGATGCCAGCGAGCGTATCCAGGCAAGGATCTGGCTGCCAAACGCCGCGTTTCCGGTAATCTTCGCCAGCCCCTCCTCGTTGAATGCAGCAACCTCCTGCTTCCCCTTCCCCACATGCGCCTTCCCGCTGATGTCCTCTTCCCGGCCGTCCTTGATCTTCTTCACGGTCACATTGATGGTCTCCTCCGGCAGGGTGACATTCACCCTTCCCGGCTCCCGGAGCACGATCCGCTGCGTCCACCGCACCGGCTTCCCCAGGACAGCGCCGAACTGCCTGACGGTCCTGTTGAGCACCGGGGGCGCGCTGATATTGCTCTCATGCACCGCAAGAGCAGTCTTATTCGTGAACACCGCGCTTAGGTTATCCCATCCGGAATAATAGATATTGGAATAATCAGTCCCATAATCAGCAAACAGCACCTGCGCCCTGACAGTATTGTTCTCCGCAGCCCCATACCTGCCGATGAACACGTTCAGAGGATCATCCCACTGCTCCAGTGTCGGCGCAAGGCCCGCCAGGCTGCAGCACTGCGCATTCCCATAGCAGAGGAACGAGCTGTCCCCTCCAGCAGGCTCCACCCAGTACCGGGTGCAGAGCAGCGACTCATTCGCCTGCCAGCTGAAATCAGCGCTCACCGCGAAGTCGATCACCCCGCTCAGGTTCTCGATACCGTCATCATCCGCATCGAACAGGGTCCCGGGGTGGTATCGGAGATGGCTGCGTATGCTCCGCTCCTCCGCAGCTGCTGCATCCACGGTATACTCCGCATGCGTCAGGTTCACCGTCGTGCCGTTCACCACCACATCCAGAGTAAGGTTCGTCTCGTTCGTCTCCAGCGTGCAGCTGTCTGCGCAGAGGTCATTGAATACAATCACCTGCGTGCCGTTCTCCGCAGTCCCGTTCGTTTCATTGCTCACCACATATCCGGTGATCACGTTCCGCCCTGCCTGGAGATCCCGCATATCCAGGACCAGGACGCCGCCCAGGTACACCTGCACATCCCCCCTTCCGGTGATCTGCCCGCTCAGCCGGAAGGATTCCGGCGGCCCCTGCAGCGAAAGCAGGTAGCTCCTGCTGCTGTCCGTGATGATGCCGAGCCGCTCCACATACACCTCTCTTCCCTCTCCTGCCTGGTGATATCCGAGCATCCAGACAACCCCCAAAAGCGCAATGGCAAGCCAGGGCAATGCCTGCCTGAACAGCGCCTCCTGGCTGTGCTTCCTGCACTCGGCAATATACAGGTCATAATACCCCATCCACTCGGAGAAATCCCTTCCCTGCATCCGCCGCTCATACGCAGCCCGCAGCTCCTCAGCAGAGAGGCTGCCGGTCTCGTATGCCTTGTCCAGCGCCGCAAAGCGCTCCATCAGCAGCTGCTTCTGCTCCCGCGCCATAGCCATCCGCTTGCGCCAGTCTGGGGGAGATGTCATGCGACACCGCCTTTCCCACGGCGCTTCTGCTTGGCGCGGCTGTAACAGGTCCAGATCGTCCTCTCATCCCTGTTGAGCAGCTCCGCAATCTGCCGATAGGTGTACTGCTTCTCGTCCTTCAGGTATTCAGAAATCGCTTCGAGGACGCTCACTTGCCGGTCCACAAACAGAGAAACCGGAAGAGGGATGCTTGTAGGGATCTTCCCCTTTGGCTTGCCGGCACGCTCGCTGATGGTGTTCCCTCTTCTGCCGGGCCCTAAAAACCAGGGAAAAGCAGGATGCCCCCCGCATGGTTTTCGCTGCCCGGCCAATGCTAGCTTATATACTTACATTGTAAGTAGAATAATATATAAACCTTCCGCTTTTTTCAAGAACAAGTATACTTACAATGTAAGTATCCATTATTTAATGCTTTCGATTCCCGGCTATACTTACAATGTAAGTATCCATTATTTAATGCTTTCGGTTCCCAGCTATACTTACAATGTAAGTATTTAAATTGCTTTCGCTGAAATAGAAAGTTTTAAATATCAATTGATAAATTACAATATCAAATGAAAAATACCGATATCAAGGGAAAAATAAAAGAGTATTTTTTCCATAACCCTCGAGCAAAACAAAGGGTAAGGCAGATGGAGCGGGAACTCCAATTGCCCCTGCCTTCGGTTATCCGGTATGCCAAAGAGCTGGAAAAAGAGCGCATATTAAAAATCTCTCACATAGCCAATATTACTGTATATTCAGCGGATCGGGCATCTCCCCAGTATCTGACAGAGAAAAAGCTCTTCAACATAAGGCAGATATACGCTTCGGGCATGATGGATTATCTTATTGCAGAGTTGAGCAACCCCACGATTGTTCTCTTCGGTTCCTATTCCCGGGGCGAGGACGTGGAGGGCAGCGATATTGACCTTTATATAGAAGCCCCGGCGCAGAAAAATCTGAAGCTGGCAAAGTTTGAAAAACTGCTGCAAAGAAAAATTCAGGTTTTCATGTATAAAGATATCCGTAGTATAGGGCACAAAGAGCTTGCGAACAATATCATCAACGGCATGGTGCTGAACGGCTTTTTGGAGGCATTCACATGAACAAAGAGGGTTCGTGGGAAGAGTGCATGGAGAGCGGTTCTTCGATCACCATGAGTCCAGACCGGGCAAAAGCACAGTCACTTCTGGACACTGCGGTCGGCAGAAATGCTTTTCTCGGGGAACACGAGGTAAGGGAGAACAATGCAAATTACCTCTTTGAGGGGTATTATTCTTCAGTATTGGAAATGCTTCATGCGCTGCTGATCTTGCAGGGGTATAAAGTGGCAAACCATATCTGTTTAGGATATTATCTGAGAGATGTACTGAATAAAAATAATCTATTCAGGCTATTTGATGATTGCCGCTTGAAAAGAAACGCACTGACGTATTATGGAAGGAAGATGGATTTTGCGGTCGCGAAAAAAGCAATAGCAAGCACCCAAAAACTCGCTGATGAGCTGAACGTTATCATCGGCGATAAGCGGTAGCACGCAGCTACTCTCTACCATCCTCCGATCGGCGCGGGTTCTTGACCAGCCGGAAATCGCCTTGCGCCCTCCGGACACCGAAAACCTTATATACTATGTCTATACCTTGTCTATACTATGCAGATCGCAAAGCTGGCGGTGCGGGAGCAGCTCGTGAAGACCGTGGTGCGCTCAGGCAATGGGGGCGCGGTCTGGGTTCCGAGGGGCTGGCTGGGGAAGGAGGTAGTGGTTATCCTCCCCGAGAGGCCCAGGCTCACCTGGAAAGAGAGGGTTGTGCATCTGCTTGAGCCCTGCCTGCAGGAGGTGATCGCCGCTGCCATTTACGGCTCATACGCGCGAGGCGAGCAGACCCCAACATCTGATATTGACGTTCTGGTCATCACGAAGGGCAAGGGCATCCGCTTGAGCACGAAAGAAAAGAACATAGACGTAACTTCACTTTCCCTGGCCGCGCTCAAAAATGCCATAACCCGATATCCTGCTATCTATTATCAGATGGTGCGGGAGGCAGAGCCGCTGATCAATGCGCCTGCTCTCGAGGAGTTGAGGAACACAAAGCCGTCCAAGGGAAGCTTTATCCCGTATCTCCGCGAGACAAAAGAGCATCTCCGGAGCAATCGGGAGCTCTTGGAATTGGATAAGATGGGCGGCAGGCACGTCACATCCTACTCTGTTTTGTATTCAGCCATGCTCAGGCTCCGGGGCCTATACATCACCAGATGTATCCTCAAAAAAGACGCCTTTTCCAGCAAGAAGTTCAAGCACTGGCTGCTGGATCAGGGCATGGACAGCGCGGAATTTAGGGAAATGTATGCGGCATATCGGGTGGTACGGGATGATCAGAGCACCAAAGGCCTGCGTATATCAGTAATAACTGCAGAGAAAGCATTGCACATCCTGGAAAAAGAATGTGACGCCCTCGAGGCGGAGCTCCATGACCAATAGGAATAAGCGGCTGCGGAAGGGTATCACCTCTCTTGAAGAGCAGATCGCGCTTCATGAAGAAAAATTAGCGCGGGCAGAAAAAGAAGGCAACACCGGGCTCGCCCGCTATTACTCCAAGGAGATTTTAGCAAAGAAGAAGGATAAGCAAGCGAAAGAGCGCATGCTGCATAAGCGATAACACTCAACACCACTCCCTGATGCTCACATAACCTTATTATGCCCCTGCACCAAAATCCATCCATGGCTGAGCAAAAGGGCTTCTTCAGGAAAGAGCAGCCGCCCCCCCTGCAGCAGAACCCGGAGATTGCCCAGCGCATCCGGATGCTGGAAGAGCGCTACTCCTCTGTCACCAACCGCCTGCAGCTGGTCGAGCAGAACACGCTCGCTTCCCAGCGGAAGGCGCATGCGGACATCAAGGCTATCCTGGAAGAGCTGACCGATATCAAGAAGGGGATGAACGATCTCCAGGAAAAATTCCTCCTGCTGGTGCGGGAGCTCCAGGCCACCGCCAAGAAGGAGGAGCTGGATGTGCTGGCAAAATACATCTCCTATTGGGAGCCCCTGAACTTCGTCACCCGCAGCGAGGTGGAGAAGATCGTCCAGGAGGCGGTCGAAAGCACAAAATTTATATACGCCCAGAAAAGGGAGTGATGCATGTTCCCGTTCAAGAAAGTTGAAGAGAAAGATTCTCCCTTCCCCCCGCCTCAGCAGCCCCCTGCCGGCATCCCGGTGGAGCTGGTCATCCAGATGCGGCAGCAGGGCTACACCAACAACCAGATCGTGCAGACCCTGCAGCGGGACGGCTACCGCTCAGACCAGATCTTTGACGCCATGAACCAGGCGGACATCAAGGGGCAGGTCAACCCGATGCAGCCTCCGGAATACGAGCAGTCGCAGTTCGAGCAATCTTCCGCCCCCGCCATGGGCAGCGAGCGCGAGCACGTCGAGGAGCTGGTGGAGATCATCATCAGCGAGAAGTGGAATGATCTGGTCAAGGACATCCGCAAGATGGTGGAGTGGAAGGATGCGGTGGAGACCCAGATCGATACCCTGACCCAGCAGCTCAAGGACCTGAAGGAGAACTTTGAGTCGCTCCACAAGAGCATCCTCGAGCGCATTTCCCTCTACGACAAGAACATCACTACGGTTGGCACCGACCTCAAGGCCATGGAATCAGTATTCGCGAAGATGCTGCCGAAGATGGCCGAGAACATCAATGAGCTCTCGCGGATCACGAAGTCGATGAAAGGAAAACCAGCTGCTTAATTCTGCTGCGCCATATACCTGATGGTGAACGATCCGATCAGCAGGATCACGATCAGCCCGAGCACCTTCGGATGCGTGATGGTGCCGAAGAATCCACCCAGTCCCACGCCCCCGGTATCGCCGCGGGCGCTCCCCGCGTCAGCGACCGGCCCCGCATCCCCCCGTTCTGCCAGCACCTCTCCCGGCTGCGAATAGACCGTCGCGATCGCCCCCAGGACGATGACCAGGGTAACCGCCAGGATCCAGTACGAGATGTTGCTGTGCTTATCGAACATGGCGAAGAGGTCGATCTCCGCATCCTTTGTTGCGCCGAACATCTTGATCCCGACCAGAAGGAACAGGATCAGCGCAAAGAGCAGCACGAACCAGGGCGTGATGATCTTGATGACCTCCCCGGCGTTCTGGGAGAAGAGGAAAATCAGCGCGATCACGAATGCGATCAGCGCATGCAGCGCCTTGCTTCCGCCCAGCAGCTTGGTGTACTGCAGCAGGCCGTAGAGCACCGCAAGGACCAGGACAAATATGAATATTGGGGAAAAGTCCTCTAATGCTCCCACTGCCTGCAAAAAGTCTGCCATGGTCTACTTCGGCTTCATGAACATGTCGCCGAGCTTCTTGAAAATTGATTCTCCGGTAGTCTGCTTGGGCTCCTTGGTGATGAGCCATATCAGGATGGCGAACACCAGTATCACCAGTATGGTCGCCTGGGTATTGGGATCGCTGAGCCACCAGAGCCAGGGGACGACCTCCCAAAGCCGGGCGGCAGAGCCGAAGATATAGACAACCGCAAGGAAGGAGAGCAGGGCGATCCAGCCGGTCACCGTGCCGCCGACCCAGTTGACTTCCACCCCCCAGATGCCGATGAGCAGGATCAGCATGACAATGGCGATGATGACCAAAGAGACAGAAGGAATGGCCGCATTGATGATCTCAACAACATCCTTGTCCGGCGGATACTGCCCGGTCAGGTGGGGGATGACTACCATCAGGGCGATGACCAGCGCCAGCACCACATTGAGGTTCTTCTTGTCCGTGCCGCCGATCACCTTGGTCTTCTGCAGGACCGCAAAGATGACCGTGAAGATGAGCAGGAACGGCAGCAATGCATCGGTCAGCCCGAACCAATCTCCCCGGAAAATCCAGCTTGCCATGGGTCACCTTTTTTCAATTTGCCGCGATAGTAATATATAAACCTGATGGTTGCCTATTCCTTTTTCTTCTCCTCTTTCTTTCTCGGTTCCCGAAGCACAAAATACATGAATAGGATGATGACGATCAGGAAGATGATGGCAGACACCGCGTCATTGTTCCAGTTCCGGGTGAGCCAGTTCCAGCCGAAGTCCAGCCAGCTCCTGCCGGACTTGGTCTTGATGGCGTTGAGGAATATCAGGACGATGCCGATGAACATGATGACCATGAACAGCTTGTTGTATGCCCCCTCCAGGAACACCCCCTGGTCCTTCTCCTGCCAGAAGCTGCCCACCAGCAGCAGGAACAGGATGGACACCATCAGCAGGATGACCGCCTGCGAGGAGACGGTCGTCAATATCCCCACCAGCTCCCCGCTCCCCACCACAAAGAACGCGATGACAAAGGCGACCAGCGCATTGAGGGGCTTCTTGGTGTACTTGACCTTGTCGATCTCCTCACTGCCCAGGATCCTGGTCTTTTCCAGGATGGCAAAGGTGATGGTGAACACCAGCACAAAGGGCAGGATGACGTCATAGATGCCGATGGAATCCAGAAACCCAATCATCCCCCGGAACGCAGACTCAGCCATGGCGTGCTCTTGCGGAATTTGCTATATAAACCTTTCGGTAAAGGAACATTTATAAATTCACCCGCCCCTGCCCCTTCTATGGTGATGGTGGACAGGAAGGAGTTTGCCGCGATGCAGCAGGAGCTCGCTGCCGGTGACGCCGCGCGGGAGCAGGTCATCAAGGCATCGCGTGATGTCCTCAAGCAGGCAAAGCAGCTGATCTATGCCGTCCACCGGAACGATCCGCAGGCTCCTGCCCTGGCCAAGGCCCTCCGGGAGCAGAAGCGCAGGCTGGACGCCCTTGCCCGGGACGGGGCGGAGGATGAGGGCTCCTACCGTGCGGCGCTGGAAGAATATGCGGAGGCCATCGCCTTCCTCACCTTCCACGGATCCGGCGCCCTGGCCAGCCGCAAGGAGATCGGGGTGCATACTGAGGACTATCTTGCCGGCATCGCCGACCTGACCGGGGAGATGGTCCGGTTCGCGGCGAACGCCATCATCGCCGGCCATCCGGAAAAGGCGCGGCAGGCGGCGCAGATGGTGGAACAGCTCTACGGCCAGTTCCTCCAGTTTGATTTCCGGAACGGCCTGCTGAGGAAAAAGAGCGACAGCATCAAGTACAACCTGCAGCGCCTGGAGGAGATGATGTATGACACCAGGAAACGATAAGCCGCTCGTCAATTTCCTGTTTGAGCTCGGCCAGCTCAAAAGAGTCAGGCGCTCGGGATGGTGGCTGCTGGGCATAACTTATCCGGAATCTGTCGCTGAGCATGCCTTCCGCGCGGCAGCGCTCGCCTATCTCCTGGCCCGGCGGGAAAAGGGGGATGCGGAACACGCGGCGGCGCTCTGCCTGTTCCACGACATCCACGAATCCAGGCTCAATGACCTCCATAAGGTCGGCCATAGGTACATTGATTTCCGCCAGGCAGAGACCGCCGCACTGCGCGAGCAGGCAGGCTCTCTGGGCGATGAGGGGGATCCCGTCTGGCTGCTCCACCGGGAATTCCGGGGGCAGAAGACGAAAGAATCCCTGGTGGCGCGGGATGCCGACCTCCTGGAGAATGCCCTGCAGGCGAAAGAATACCTGGGGCAGGGATTCCCTGACGCCCAGAACTGGATAGACAACATCCGCGGCCTGCTCCGGACCACTTCCGCAAAGTCGCTCCTCAGGCAGATCGAGCGCTCATCCATGAACGACTGGTGGAAGCCGCTCAAGAAGACAAGCCGATGAAAGCAAAAGCAAAGAAGGCAAAGCGCGCGCAGCAGAAGAAAGACCAGGACCTCAAGATACTTTTGGAAGACATCGCCAGCCACCGCCAGGAGGTCAGGGAGATCGAGGCATTGACCTTCCAGCAGCTCATGGGCGTGCAGAAACGGGTTGCGGCAGAGCTGGCAAAGAAGCACAAGGTCAGGACAATGGACGAGGATTCTGAAGAGGATTCACCGGAAGAGGAATAGGGATCATCTCCCGGAGGCCTTCCTGACCTCCTGGATGATCTCGCAGATCAGCTCGGCGCCGATCGCGGGATACCAGAAGCTGAGGAAGCTCGTCGGCTCGAACTGGATGATGATCTTGTCTGTGGTGGGAAACAGCTGCTGCCGGGGCCCGGTCGCCAGCAGCCCATGGAACGCCCGTTCCACCGTTATCCGGGGCTTCCCTGCCCTCGCCAGGGCGCTGTCTGCCGCATCCAGGAACCTCTGGGGGGTGAACTCCTGCTCCAGGCGCTCCACCGCATCCTGCTCCGCATGGAGCTGTATGGCCTGGATGTCCCGCAGCAGGTTCGTCCGGAACTCGATCCCGATCTTCTGCAGGTCAAATGTCCCGTATCTTCGGATGACATTGCTGATGATGCGCTCCTGCTCGAGCCGGATCACCTCCTTATACTCGCGTTCCACCTGGCTGAAGAAAGAGTCATACTTCTGGTTGACCTGGTCGACAATCCCCTGGAGCGTCTCCCGGTCCACCCCCTGGCTGTCAAAGGTGGTGAGGTCCATGATGCTGGGCATGACCTTGAGCCTGCTGAATGCGCGATGGATCAGCACGATGATCTTCCCGGTCTTCACCTCGTTCCAGAAGCCGCTGTAGATCTGGAGGCGGTGCTGGTGGTCCGCCGCATCCCTCGCTGCCCAGGCGTACTTCCTCCGGTAATGGAACAGGTCGTCGGCATCGATGTCCATCATGAACCGGGGATAGAAGGCGATCGCCTCCTGCTCCGGCGGGATACCCCGGTTGAGGTCGATCCCCCAGGTCATCTTCCGGGAGACGTTCCCCACCACGAACTTTCCGCTGAGCTGCTGCCAGCAGAGCGATGCGACGGTCTCGCTGTACTCGTCCCTGCTCGTGCTCGCCTCGAACGCCGGGCCGGAATGCGGCGTCACAAACACAATGTCCCCGGGCGCCTCGTACACCGCATACCCGGCACAGAACCGCACCTTCATGGAGGGATGAGGGTGCCGCATTATATAAAGTTTTATATAACCCCACATACACGTCCTCGCTATGGTGGATAAGAAGCTGCTTTCCCATGTCGCTGCCCTCTGCCGCATCCATCTTTCTCCGGCAGAGATGGACGCGCTGCTCCCCCAGCTGTCCGAGGTGCTCGATGCGTTCTCCGCGCTCCGGAAGGTCGATACCAAGAATATTGCTCCGAGCTTCCATCCCATCCCCCTGCAGCCGAATCTCCGCGATGATGTTCCCCTGCCCTGCCTGGGCCAGGAGGAGGCGCTGGCGAACGCCCCGCACCAGAAAGACGGCTATTTCCAGGGGCCGCGGGTGGTGGAGCAGAAACATTTATGAGGGGGTGCATTTCCCCATACGCTTACGCTGATGGCAACTGTTACCAAGAAAGTCTGGCCGAAGTTCTTTGAGCTGCTGCTCTCCGGGGAGAAGCAGGTGGAGCTCCGCCTGGCGGATTTCGACCTTGCTCCCGGCGACACGCTGGTCCTCAAGGAATTCGATCCGGAAACGCAGGCGTTCACCGGCAGGAAGATCACCAAGACGGTCAACCGGGCCATAAAGGTCAATCCTGCGGAGATGTATTCTCTTGATGAAATTGAAACCTACGGGTTTTACCTCATCGATTTCGCATGAACACCAAGCTTTGCCTGCTCACCACTTCCTGCCGGGATTGCCGCAGCCAGGGCAGGACTGCTGAGCTGTCGCCGGACATAATATCCCGCTTCCAGAGGAGAATCAGGCGACCATGATCACCGAATTCGTCAAACAGGTCCACGCCGGGGAGATCGATATTGTCGAGCACACCGAGAAGGTCCTTGCGGAGCTGGCAAGGCTCGATGAGGAATACCATTATTTCACTGCCATCACGCCGGAGCTTGCCCGGCAGCAGGCGAAGCGGCTCGCCCGGGATCCAAGAGGAATGCTCGCGGGGATCCCGGTCAGCGTCAAGGACAACATCTGCGTCCGGGGTGTCGAGTCGCGCGCCGGCTCGCGCATCCTCTCCGGGTACCGGCCGGTGTTCCACGCGACCGCTGTCGAGCGCATCATCCGGGAAGGGGGGATCATCGTCGGCAAGACCAGCCAGGATGAGTTCGGCTTCGGCGGCTTCTCCGCCAACACCGGGCTGGGTTTCCCGGTTCCCCGGAACCCCTTTGACCGGGAGAGGAGCTGCGGTGGCAGCTCGGGCGGCGCTGCCGGCATCACGCAGAAATCCTCTTTTCCGCATCTTGCCCTGGCAGAGTCCACCGGGGGCAGCATCGTCAACCCCGCCTCATTCTGCGGCGTCCCCGGCCTCTGCCCGACATACGGGAGGGTGAGCAGGTACGGCCTCATCGACTACGCGAATTCCCTCGACAAGATCGGCCCCATGGCCAAGCAGGTTGCAGACCTTGCCTATGCCCTGGAAGCCATCGCCGGATTTGATGCAAAAGAATCCACCTCAGCCGATGCCCCGGCCGAGCGCTACCATGAATATCTCGGCCTCAATGTCAAGGGCATGAAGGTGGGCATCATCCAGGAGTCCCTCCAGGAGGGGGTGGATCAGGCGGTGCAGGACCGCTTCATGGACGCTGTCGTCCTGCTGGAATCCAACGGCGCGAAGGTGAAGAGGATATCCCTGCCCGCCACGGTCAAATACGGGCTTGCCGTCTATTACCTGCTTGCCACCTCCGAGGCCTCCACCAACCTGGCGAAGTACTGCGGCATCCGCTACGGCAAAGGGGAGGAGCTGAAAGGGGGGTTCAACGACTATTTTTCCGCGGTCCGGAGCAGGCACCTGGGCCCGGAGGCGAAACGGAGGATCCTTCTCGGGACGTTCGCCCGCATGTCCGGGTTCCGCGATGCCTATTACCTGAAGGCGGCGCAGGTCCGCACCAAGATCATCAACGAGTACCAGAAGCACTTCAGCAAGCTCGACATCCTGATCAGCCCGACCGTGCCCATCCTTCCGCCGAGGTTTGAGGAGATCGAAAAACTCACGCTCCTCCAGAACTACATGATCGACAACCTCACCGTCGGCCCGAACCTCGCCGGACTCCCGCACCTGAACGTCCCCATAGGGTACAAGGGCAGGCTGCCCATCGGCATGCTGCTGATCGCGAACCATTTTGAGGAGGGAAAGCTGCTGCAGGCAGGGAGCAGCCTGGAGCAATGAGCGGATATTCGGGCATGGATGGCACGGGATGGGCATTTGAGCAGCATTTGGATAAGCCGATTTACCCAGACACATTGGAGCAGCGCATCATCAGGGGATTCGATGCCTGCAGGAAAGCATGCCTTAATCTTCATTATAGCCCTCACCCTGAGATTCGGGAAGCAGCTGCCAGTTTCCTCGCGGAGCAGCTGCTGGATGACCAGACAGACCCGACTCCGGTAGTAAAAGACATCCGCATGGATGGCATGGTCTATCTGTACCTTACCACCCCCTCCCAGCGCAAATACCGGTTTGTAACCAAGTTTAGAGAGCCCAAGATCAAGGAGACGACGGAAGAAATGGTGTGGAACTGACATGGCATCCGATTTTCAGGAATTCATGGAGCTGACTAAGAAAAGCGTCCGCCTGGATCCCTGGATAGCGGACCGGGGGATGGCGGGGTATGTCGACGAGATCATCGGCGAGGCAGAAGAGGTCCGTGCAGCCATCGCCAAGCAGGATCTCCAGAACCTGAGGGAAGAGCTGGGTGATATCCTGATGGACTGGGCATCCCTCTGCGTGCTGGCAGAGCAGCAGGGCCTGCTGGCGGTGGACGAGGTGATCGCTGGCGCAATGCAGAAGATCCGCCGGCGGCGGCCGTACCTGGAAGAGAACAGGCGCGTCACCAAGGAGGAAGCCAGGAAGATATGGCTCGAGGTCAAGAGCCAGGAGAAGCGCAGATGAAGCCATTCACCTCGGACATCGTGATCGGCCTGGAGATCCACGCCAACACCAACTCCAGGACCAAGCTGTTCTGCGGCTGCCCCAATGCGCCGAGCAGCATCCCCAATACCCAGACCTGCCCGACCTGTCTCGGGATGCCGGGCAGCAAGCCGGTGCTCAACAAGCGGTGCGTGGAGCAGGCGGTGCAGCTCTGCCTGGCCCTGGGCTGCACCGTCGCCAAGCAGCTGGTATTCTCGCGAAAATCCTATTTCTACCCTGACCTGGCGAAGAACTACCAGATTACCCAGTACGAGCTGCCCCTCGGCCAGAAAGGGAAACTCGCCCTCAGCTCAGGCAGGGAGATCGGCATCATCCGCATCCACTTAGAGGAGGATCCCGCCTCCCTGCTCCACCCGGGCAGCATCGCTTCCGCCCCCTACGTCCTGATAGATTACAACCGCTCCGGCACCCCCCTGCTGGAGATCGTCACCGAGCCCGCCCTGGCCTCTCCCGAGGAAGCGCGGGAGTTCATGAACGCCCTGATCACCGTCCTGCAATACCTGGAGATATTCGACGTGGATACCTGCATCATCAAGGCAGACGCCAACATATCCGTCAGGGCATCCGGCTACGTCCGTGTTGAAGTGAAGAACATCACCGGCTTCCGGGAGATCGAGCGCGCATTGTTCTATGAGGTGGACCGCCAGAAGCATGAGCTCTCTGAGGGCAGGCAAATCACCGCGGAAACCCGCGGCTGGGACGCGGAGAAGGGCGTGAGCTACTCCCTCCGCACCAAGGAAAGCGAGGATGATTACGGATACATCATTGATCCTGATCTGGTGCCCGTCGGCATCTCCCCGCAATGGATCGCCAGGCTCCGGGCAGCCCTTCCCGAGCTTGCGCAGGAAAAGACAAAGCGGTTCATCAGGGAGCACCGGATCAGCCCGGTTGACGCCGGGGTGCTGGCCCAGGAAAAGCTCCTTGCCGGGCTCTTCGAGAAAGTCGCTGCCAAAATCTCCCCGCAGCTCGCCGCCAAATGGCTCCGCCGTGAGCTGGTGCGGGTGCTCAACTACAGCGGGAAGACCATGAAGGAGCTGCAGATCGACGAATCCCATCTTATCGACCTCCTCACGCTGGTCGAGAAAAAGAGGATCACCGAGGCCACCGCCCAGCGCATCATGGAGCGGCTGATGGAGGGGCCGTTCGACGTGAAGGAGCATGTACGGCAGCAGGGCCTGGAGGCGGTTGCCGACGCCGGCCAGCTGGACGCCCTCTGCCGGGAGGCGATCCGGGAGAACCAGAAGGCGGTGGACGACTACCGGAACGGGGAAGAGAAAGCCCTGCATTTCCTCATGGGCGTGGTCATGAAGAAGAGCAAAGGCAGGGCAAGCCCCAAGGAAGTGACGGAGATACTGAAGAGGCTGGTGCAATAGGCAGCTCATACACACCATATCGCTGATGACGATCCGTAATGTGCGCAAATCAGCTTCTGCAGTAAACGCCCTCCGCCGGGGGTGATGCGAAAATCGGTGCGTATACGTGTCTGCCCATGGGTAATGCTCCGCAGGATGTGCTCTCCGACCTGAGCGAAGCGAAGTGGAGAGGCATATTTAGGCTCCGCATACGCACGAATAGGAGTTTCGCACCAACCCCCTCCGCCGAAACCTTTATAAGTAAGAGAGTATTACTTTCCAACTAGGTGATCCCATGACTGAAATAACCAAAATATCTTCAAAGGGGCAGGTCGTCATCCCATTCGGCATACGAAAGGATTTGGGGCTAGACGTAGGCACCGCTTTAGCGGTGAGCAGGGCGGACGGCATCATCCTCTTAAAAAAGCTGGACATCCCAGACCCGAAAGAGGAGTTCAAAAAGCTCACCAAATGGGGCCGGGATTTTGCCAAAAAGAAAGGATTAAAGCAGGAAAATATGGAAAGCATCATCCACAAGGGCCGGGGCATCCCGGGTGCTTAAGGTCGTTTTGGATGTAAATATTTATATCTCTTCGGTATTCTGGGAGCTTGGAAATCCCCACAAGATCGTAGAGAAAGCATTGGACAAGAAGATCCAGGTCTTCACCTCCTTGGAAATCCTTCAAGACGTTGCGAAGGTCATGCGGCGGGATTTCAATGAGCCCAAAGAGATGATTACGCGCCAAATCAGCTTAATTCTGGCCTACACTTATGTCATCACGCCGAAAGACGTGGGCAATGTCGTCAAAGACGATCCAGATGATGACATGATATTGCGCTGCGCCGCAGGAAGCAATGCAGACTACATCGTTTCCGGTGATAAGCATTTGTTGAAGCTCAAAACCTTCAAAAGGGCGAAAATCATCACCGCCAAAGAGCTTCTGAACACGTCGGAAATCGCCACTCGCACATTACATCCTTCAGATAGGGGCAAGAGAGCGATTTCCGAGCGTGCTCAAGAACACGCCCCACCCTAAAGGGTGGGGGGTTCTTGACATTCTGGATAAATGATCGATAGCGGCTCGATTGCAAGTTCACTCATAATTAGAAAGATTTAAGGGGCTTTCGCCCCCATCTGTCTCTCAAGATGGGGGTGGTTGGAGCCCCTTCAATGCGTAAAAGGACTTACGACCAAGACCTTAATAAAGTTGTCGGAAA
>DATDVW010000051.1:0-5213 GCA_035289865.1 Candidatus Nanoarchaeia archaeon | reverse complement strand
CCCGATCTTCTGCACAAAGACTCCGGCGATCCCCCATAAGAAGGGCAGCCACAGCGGAATTCCCCGGACATCGGGCGCATACTACCAGACGCCGGAGCCGACGGCAGCCAGCTCTGCCAGCGCCCCGGAGATGCCGACGATGATGTAGAGGTACAGGTCCTCTCTGCTGCGCCACACCAGCAGCATGATGGCGCTGATGGCGGCAAGGGCTGCGGCCAGCGCGGCAGGGGATATCCACAGCGCAGCCACGCTGAACAGCGAGAGGAACGCAAGCAACATGCTGTACACAAATGCCCGAAGCAGGCGCTTCATTGCATATGCAGAGCGGCATCCGGCATTTATAATCCTTTCTGCCAGCCGGGGGGTGAAGGCGCCCGGTGTTTGCATTTCCGATGGGCGGGTATTCCTTTCCATTCATAATATTTTCTCCCCCGTGAGAATACCGGGCGCGTGAAGGAGACAATAATCTACTCTTTTCCCAGAGAATCGGCCGTTCTGCCGCATATCGCGCATTTCTTATACCGAAATCTTCTGAATTTCCGCAATGACAACAACCGCATCAATGCCCCCTTCTCCCTGTGCAGACTGGGGATACAGGAATAATGATGCGCTAAGGCCGGTTTATATTTTTTCTTGAGCAGGTCCTTATACATGTACTTGTCACAATCAATGTCATTGCATTTGCCTTCCAGCGCCCAGGCAATCTCATCAAGTTTTTCGGTTAAGACGCGATACTCATCAAGGCGCTTGTTCATAGCCTTTCCTCACCGAGTCATGCTTATTGTTCGGTTCATTATCATGTACATATTAGCACCTAAGCTTCCGTAGCCCTGGGGCTGATTTTTGTTACTTGGGTATCAAGGAGAGACCCCTATTGAACGTAAATAAAAATATAGCAAAATAAGCAATATAATAAATAATACTATCTTCGGGTCTATCTGGCCCTTCTTATTCTTTTTATTTATCGCTTCTAATACTGCAATCTTCTTTTCTATCTCCGCAAATCTTTCTGTTTCTCTCATTTTTCCTTTTATTTGTTCAATATCTTCTTCATGGCGGTTTATCTTAACAACCAAGCCTTTTACCCTCCCACTATAATAGATAATGGCATACGCTATACCCGCATAAATCAAAATTGCTACGAACCAGAGCAAACTGGACAATTTCTCTTCTTGATCTTCTGGTTGGTATATTTGGAATATTACTGTAAAAAATGCTACCACAAGGGTGAGGTTCTTCACCCAATCTATTGACCTGCTCTTTTCTTGCATCACATTCAATAGTACTCTGAGGTTTATTTATAAACATTTTGTCTTATCCATCTAGGATAGTTCACCCCATCTCCTTCACCATATCCACCACCCGCTTGCTGTACCCCCACTCGTTGTCATACCACCCGCACACCTTGGCCAGCCTCCCCAGCACCTTGGTCAGCCCCGCGTCAAAGACGACGGATGCCGGGTTGCCGATGATGTCCGAGCTCACCAATGGCTCTTCCGAATACTGCATCACCCCGGCAAGCTCGTTCGAGGCTGCTTCCTTCATGGCGGCGTTGATCTGCTCTTTTGTGGCTTTCTTCTTGAGGATGCAGGTGAAGTCCGTGAATGAGCCGTCGGCAGTAGGCACGCGCAGCGCCATCCCGTCCAGCTTTCCCTTCAGCTTGGGATACGCCTCTCCCACGGCAGTCGCCGCTCCTGTGGTGGTCGGCACGATATTGATGCCCGCTGCCCGCGCCCGGCGCAGGTCTTTGTGGGGAGCGTCCACCAGCCGCTGGTCGGCAGTATAGCTGTGGACTGTGGTCATCAGGCCTGTCTCGATGCCGAACTCCTTGTCCAGCACGTACACCAGGGGCGCCAGGGAGTTGGTGGTGCAGGATGCGTTGGAGATGATGGTGCCGGAGAGCAGGCTGTCATTCACTCCCTTGACAAAGGTCTCCACTCCCTTTCCCTTCGGAGGGGCGGTCAGTATCACCTTCTTTGCCCCTGCCTTGAGGTGGAGAGCGGCATCCTCCCGCTTCAGGAACCTCCCGGTGGATTCCACCACGATGTCGATCTTCAGCCGCTTCCAGGGCAGTTTTTGGGGGTTGCTCTCGGACAGCACCAGGATGCTCTTGCCGTTCACCGCCAGTTTCCCCTCCCCTGCCTCCACTCTCCCATTGAACCTGCCGTGCACCGAGTCATATTTCAGCAGGTGAGCAAGCGTCGGCACATCCGTGAGGTCGTTCACCGCCACGAACTCCATCCCCGGCTCATGGATGCCTGCCCGCAGCACCATCCTGCCTATCCTCCCGAACCCGTTGATTGCCACACGTATCATTTGTTCACCTCGCGTTGGACAGCCTGCATGCACGCTTTCGCTTTTCTCCGGAATCCTTCACGCTCCTGCTCGGTAATGCCCTGCGTCAGCCTCATCAGGAGATTGTTGCGCGCCAGGTCAAACGACTGTTCTTCTGCGGTCAGTACGCCGCTGCCGAATGCCCTGGTCTCCAATTTGGAAAATGCGGCATTCAGCTGCATCACCAAGGGATACGCCTCCATCCCCTTCTCATTGATGGCCTTTTCCATCTTGAGCAGGATCCCATACATCGTGGCAAGCATCTTTCTCCGGTTCACCGCACTCTATTCCTCACCCTGTTCTGCAGGAAGCCCCTGATGTTGGCTACAGTGGTATCCAGGATCCGGTGCAGCGCCTCCTTGGAATTGAATGCGGAGTGCGGCGTCACCAGCACGCTCTCCTGGTTGAGCAGCAGCTGGATCTCGAGCTGCGTCTTGTAGTCGATGCTCTTCTGGAACACCGCGCTGAGCAGCTGCCTTTCCTCCTTGATCTCCGCCTCTCCCTCCAGCACATCTAGTCCCGCTCCCATGATCCGCTTGCTCGCCAGCGCCTTGATCAGCGCATCGGTCTCGATCAGCCCCCCGCGCGCAGTGTTGATCAGCAGCGCTCCCTTCCTGATCAGCGAGATGTTCTTCTTGTTGATGATATGGTGGGTATGCGTGTTGTAGGGCAGGTGCAGCGAGATGACGTCCGAGCGCCGGAGCAGGGAGTTCAGGGAGCTGTACCGGAATCCCATCTTCCGCGCCAGTTTCCTGTCCTTCCTGATGTCATATACCAGCACCTTCATCTCGAACCCGGCAGCCATCCTGGCCACATGCATCCCGATATGCCCCCCTCCCACGATCCCCAGCGTCTTTCCCTTGAGGTCAAATCCTCTGGTCCCTTTCAGGTCAAAATATCCCTTCCGGGTGTTCTCCACAGCCGGCAGGATTCTTCTGGACAATGCCAGGATCAGCGCAAAGGTATGCTCCGCCACCGTGTTCTCGCCGTAGAACGGCACATTGGAGACCACAATCTTCCTTCTCCGGCATTCCGCCAGGTCGATATGGTCAAAGCCGGTGGACATGGTCGCGATAAGCCGCAGCCTGGGCAGCTTATCCAGCGCCTCTTTGGTGATCGGCGTGTTGATGAATATGGTGAGGATCTCCGCATCCCTTGCCTGCTTGAGGTGCTTCAGCAGGCTATGGTCGCGCGTGAGGAAAAACCGGTGCCTTCCTAACCTCTCCCGCAGGTAGCCCTGCTCCCATTGCTCCAGCTCAAATCCCGCGATCTTGGCCATCTACTTTCTCCTCCCTTTCCCCCGCCCGATCCTCGCCTTCCCGATATTTTTCCGCCTGATGACCAGCACAAACCCGGCAAGCAGGATCAGCTCGGTGGCGATGCGTGCGATGAACCAGGAATCGATCAGGGGCGTTCCCATGACGATGGGGAAGAACGGCAGCAGGATGAAATAGAGCAGCCAGGAGATGGCGATCAGCAGCGTCCCCGTGTCTTTGGAGGACAGGTATGCCATCAGGAAGAGGAATCCGACCAGCAGGCTGGCAGGCGCAGTGACCGTGGTGATCGCCAGCGTGAAATACTGGGGCAGGGCAAACCTGCTCAGCAGGAACAGGTTGTACAGGAAGATGAAGAGCGGGATCCCATAGACGATAATCTGCTTTCCGGTGAACAGCCGGACCACTCCGATATAGACCAAGAGGATCATGATGATAACCAATGTTCCGCGTAACGGCCCATACCAGGGCAGACTGAGGGGAAGGAAGCCCAGCTGGTGGAACACCTCCAGGATATGGGAAAGGGCATAGGAAAGGAAGCCGATCGCCCAGGCCAGCGTTGACGGGCTGCGCTTTTTTCCGGATCTGCAGAAGAGCAGGGCAGCGATCGCTGCCGAGATCCCGGCACTGATGAATGGATAGACGATCATGGTGCACCTCTGTTGATTCTGTTGATTATCATTGGTTAGAGCTCCCTCAGCCAGCGGGAAAGCAGGCGGCTATCCTGCTGCCGCGCCGCCCGGATCAGGGCAGGGAACGCGGGAAGCTGGTAGTAGAGCGCCACGGACACCGCGAGCAAAAACGCCCCGAGCGCGATCAGGATAGCATCCTGCACATCCTCCAGGGAAGCGATGGCAAATCCGTGCTCCAGCGCCTCCAGCACATTGAAAGCGAGCAGCAGGGAAAAGATGATGAGGAGCAGCATCCCCACGCTCGATACCCCCCTGAGCCTGCGGTAGAGGATGATGCTAAACCCCAGCGCTATGCAGAGGAACAGGCTGGAGATGATGCTGGTGGCGACCTGGATGGTGGTGATGATCTCTGCCATGCCTAGAGCCTCCGCGCGATGGTGATGATGAACATGCTGGTTATGGCCGATCCCAGCAGCATGAAGAGGTGCTCCCCGACCGTGGCGATATCGGAGATCAGGGCATTTCCGTTGATGATCTCCAGCCCGACCGAGAGGATGATGAACACCAGCCCGAGCTGGCACAGCATCAGATAAATGCTTTTTTTCCGCCGCGCCGCCCAGTACCAGAACACCAGGGCAGGGATGCTCAGCAGCAGGAAGGCGATCTCTCCCAGATCCGCAGTCCAGTAGCCGTTCACCATCCGCTCACCCTGCCCTCACCATCTTTCCACTCACCCTCTTTCTTTTCACCATCTTTTTCCCTCTTTTTCTGCCACTTCCGGCAACCCGCCGTATTTAAATATTGTTGTTTGCCTCACCTTAAATTCATCCGCTGCAGCTCCAGCTCCTCCTTCCGGTCCTGGTACTTCTCCTCGCTGATCAGCCCGGCCTCTTTGCTCTGCTCCAGCAGCCGCAGCTTCTTGGAAATCTCCCGCTCCACCGCAGGCAGCATCTTCGTCTGCTTTTTCATCTGC
>DATDVW010000050.1:0-6926 GCA_035289865.1 Candidatus Nanoarchaeia archaeon | reverse complement strand
ACGATAGGAGAAGGTTGCAGGTATCTAAGATTAATTGCCCTAAAGGGCACTTTCTGGCTAAAGCAGAAAGCAAAAGATATTGTAGAATTCAGAAAAATATTGAATCAGTTGGTTTTTGTTAAAAACGCAAAAGTTTAGAATTAAAAAGGTTTATATATTCGCAAGCCTGCTTATGTCCTGAATGGATGGCATTCATTTTGAAGTCATATCAAAACTCGGCAAAAGGATTTTGGTGACCATATCCAGGTGGGATTTGATTGCCAAAACGAAGCATCCGGAGATCAGCGGCAAAGAAGGAGAGATAAGGGAAACGTTACACAATCCAGATGAGATACGGCTCAGCAAAAGTGATGCAACGGTTTACCTTTATTACAAATATTACAGCGGACTATCACTTTCCGTCGTCGTCAAGCACAAAAATGGTGAGGGATTTATGGTCACTGCGTACTACACAGACAGAATAAAAGAAGGAAAACGGGCATACCAGAGGCAACCATGAAGAAGATCAGGGTATTTTTTGACCGGGAAGGGAACACATTGGATGTGTGGTTCGAAAAGCCGAGAAAGGTCATTTGCGAGGAGACCGGAGAAGAGGTTATCCTCAAAAAAGATCCGAGAACGAAGAAAGTCATCGGCTTTGAGAAACTGAACTTTAACCAGGACAAAACGAAGATTCAAGACCTGCCCGTGGAAGTTGTGGTGAACTGATTCTGGAGCTGGGCTGCATCGGCAAGGATATCACTTATCCATAAATATCCTGCTCGACGCCGGATCCTGCTGCGCGCTGTATTTGGCGTCCGGCTTCTTGTTGTAGGGGCGCTCTGCAGGAGAGGAGAGTGTTGTAAAGGTGATCCTGCAGACCCGCTGGCCGGGCCAGAGGGCGACCGGGATCTTGGAGATGTTCGAGACCTCCAATGTCAGGAACCCCTCAAATCCCGGGTCAAAGGAGTTGGCGGTGGAATGGACAACCACTCCCAGCCTGCCGAGCGAGCTCCTGCCGTCCAGTGTCCCAACCAGGTCGTCCGGCATCTTGAGGTATTCCTTTGTCGTCGCAAGCACCAGGTCTCCCGGATGCACGATGAACGGCTCATCATCATTTTTCTCGATGAGCTGCATATGGCTGGGGTCCAGCCCTTTTCGGGTATCCACATGGGTGATGTTGGAATGGTGGAATGTCCGGAACTTGTTGCCCAGCCGCAGGTCAACAGAGCAGGCGTCGATATAGGACTCGTCCAGCCCCTGGATCACGATCCTTCCCTGCTTCAGATATTCTTTAATCTCCCGGTCGCTGAGCACTACCATAGGGCAGGCAGAAATCCCGCTGTTTTTAATCATTTGTATAATGGAGTGCTAATCCAGAACATCCTTCACGTGCTTGACCAAGACGCGGTCAGCGCCTTCCTCTGCAGCCCTCCTGCAGACCGCCTCGCAGTTCTTGAGGAGCTGCCGGGGGTTGCTGTTCAGGGCATAGACCCTCTCGATGATGTCATCCGGGAGGAACTGGAGGTTGCCGATCCGCTTCCTCACCAATGCGACTGCCGATCTCCGGTCCAGCTTGTTCAGGCGGAAGATGCTGTCCTTCAGGAGCTCCCGCAATGCGGAGGTGAGCACCAGGTCTGCCTGGCGGTGGGTGACGAGGATGACCGACCTGAAGAACCCCTTGTGGAAATAATCAGCCACCTGGTCCGCGTCCTTCCTGCCCATGTCCTGCGCCTCATCCAGCAGGAGGATAGCACCGGCCTTCCGGATGCCGAAGAGCCTGCGGAAGAAAGTCATGCCGGAGAGCAGGGCATCAAAGTCTATGCTCCGCTCCCGCTCGTTGCAGGAGTAGTAGATCACGCTCTTCTGCCCGCGGAAGGCGTAGATGATCCGCTTGAGGACAGTGGTCTTGCCGGTGCCATATTCCCCGGTCAGGAGGAGCACGCTCCCCTGCGCGATCTTCTTGTTGATCTCATCGATCGTCCCCTCATACCCGAACAGCTCGTCGTGGAAGGCGGCGGGCTTGATGGAAAAGGGGTTGCTGGAGAACCCCAAGGACTGGTACCAGGTCATTCGTCATCCTCCTCTGCCTTGGCGGCGCCGGTGAAGCGGATGCCGCATTCCGGGCAGTCCGCATCGCCCTTTCCGACCAGGGCGCCGCAGTTCGTGCAATAGGTGTCGCAGCGGGCGCAGCGCCAGTACTCGCCGATGTGCACCAGCGCGGTCTGGCATTCGGTGCAGCGGTCTGCCTGCTGGACTGCTGCGGCCACCGGGTGCTCCTTCAGCAGCTTCCTGGCCTCTGCCCTGCTCAGCTTCTCTTTCTTGGTATCTAAGGTATATTCCATCAGGTATGCGGTATGCTGCAGGGCAGCGGAAAGGCTCTTGCCGGACTCCTCCATGATGTCCGCAATGATCTCCGGGGTGAGCCAGCTTTTCGGCAGGCGCTGCATGATGACCTGGGCCGCGTCCTGGTCGTCCAGCGGCTTCAGCCGGATGATCCGGTCGCCGATCCGGTCCCGGAGGGAATCGGTAAACGGCGCCCCCTTGTAGTCCTGCAGGGTGAAGATGACGGATTTCAGGTAATCCTGGTCATAGAAATATTTCAGGTGCTCACAGTTCTTTTTCGTGAGCTGCTGGACATTGTCAAAGAGGAGTATCATGCCCTGGGGCTTGTGCCTGAGCAGCCTGCCGCGGAAGAATCCGGAGCGGCGCGTCAGGAGAGCCTCGATATTGAGGCGCTTGCTGATGGCATTTCCGTCGATATAGATGACCTTCCCTTTCCCCCGGTGCCTGGTGACGGCGTGCCTGAGGAGCATGGTCTTTCCCATGCCATCCTTGCCCTCTATCACGAGCATATTGCCCGCATCTATCGCATAGAGAATATCCGCCGCCTCCTTGGTGCGGTTCACCAGGGGGAAATTCGCCCGGAAGGGGTTCAGCTCCAGGGGATTGTCGTCATATCCGAGTTCTTCATACCACATGGGATCATCCTGCTCGCACTATCCTTTTCACCCCTTTTCTCTTTTTTAATGATTTAGCGTATGTATTATATATGATGGCTGTGTATGATAGGCGATTATTTGTGCTTCTTCTCCCCGGTCTCGCGGTAGAGCTGGGCCTTCTGGTAGAGCGCCTCTGCAGCCTCCCGCTTTCCTTTGCGGTACAGGTCTTCTGCCTTCCGGTGGTAGGACGACGCTTTTCGGTAATACCATTCATGGCTGTGGATGCCACCCATGCCGCCTTCGCGGATGAAGAGCAGGTAGATGAGGTAGAGGGCAATCAGGGCGATGAGCACGTACAGCGTCACCCTTGCCTTGAGGAAAGATGCGGCTTTACCGGCAAATCCGGTGACCGCCCCGGTGATCCCTTCCAGGCCGGATGGCGCTGCCGCAGGAGCCTCTTCCGGAAGCGGAAGCTCCGTCTCTTCTGCGGGCGGCTCTGCAGGGGTTTCCTCTGGCTCAAGAACCGGTGCTGGCGCTGGCGCAGCTGCTGCTCCGCCGCCTCCACCTCCTCCGCCTCCTCCTCCGCCGCCATCACCAGTTACCCCGGCTGATGGTGCGGCAGTCTCTGTGTATGCAGCAAACTTGGTGAAGTGCTTGGTCCAGACCAGCAGGTTGCCGCCCTGGTCAAGGTAGCAGTCTCCTGCTGCCGGAAGCAGGTCCGGGTCAGCCGCCTCTTGCGGGCTGCAGGAGGGGATGGCGTGGAATCCCCCTGCAGCATCAACGAACCCCGCACGCTTGCCGGCGACACCGGGCAGGATTATCTGCACGGACTTGGTGAAATTGAGGGATACTCCGATCGCCCCGACTTCAACGACCGCGTTGACACTGGTAATCTGGTTGCCTGCCGCGGCTATTGGCGTCACCTCACTTGTTGCCTTGACCGCGGGCAGGCTGATCAGCCCGTTCCAGCCGTCCGGGCCGGTGACTACGGTCGACGCAGGTATAATCACGTCGTACCTTGCGGTCGCGGTCGCCCGGGACATGTTGAGCCGGTTTGCGCCTAAGGTGACATTGTTGCCTGACTTGAGGGAGGCAAGATTGAGGGTGATGTTCGCCTTCTCATCGATGGTTGATGGGACGGCGATCGCGGAGATGCCCGCCGCGTTTGAGGAGTCTATCACGATCTCATTCTCCTCTGCGGATACCGCCACCTTCCCTGCGCTGTCGGCAACCGCCGGGCCTGCGCGCTTCCTGACTGTGAAGAAGAAGGGCTTTTCCGCCTGCTTCTGGTTCCTGGAAAGGGTGGCGGTAAGGGTGACGGATGTGTCGGCATCCTGCCGGGCAACGACGCCGCGGGTGCTGTTCACCACCATTGCCGTGCCCGATGATGCCCAGGTGATATTGACTAGGGGGCTGGTGAGATTGCCGGGCAGGAAGAGGTCACCCAGGATATTGTCTGCCGCGGTATTGCCGTTGAGGAGCAGGGCTGATGTCAATGCTGATTGCGCGCTGGAGAGGGCGATCTCATCCGGGTCAGCGGTGCCTGGCACGATGAAAGTGAAGGATGCTGCCTGGCTTGCCGCCCTCCGGGTGACGGTTGCGGTCAGAGTAACGCTCTGGTTGGCTCCGGTCGGCCGGAAGACGGTTCCTGTCGTGCTGATCAGCCCGGGATTGCCGGATGCCCAGCGGATGGATGTCCCCTTGATGCCTTTGGTGGTGAGGTTGAGGCTGCTGACCGTGGCGTTCTCATCCGTATTGTCCGGGTTAATGACTGCCAAAGTAAGCGCTGCCGCTGCATCTGCGACCGCCTGCGCATCGGATTCTGCCTCTTCCAGGATGACCACCGCAAAGTCCCTCTTCGCCGGCTCATGGCCGGTCTTGGTGATGGTCGCGGAGAGGTTGACGTTGGCATTGCCTGCGCCTGCCGCCGGGCGGGTGATGTTGCCGCGGGGAGCGGTGAGGAAAGCGCTATTGTTGCTGGTCCAGGTTATCCTGGTGTCCAGGCTGCCGGAGAGGATAAGGTTAAGGCCGGTGATGACATTGCTCAGGTCTGCATTCGCGCCTGTGATCAGCGCATCAGTGAGGCTTGATGCAGCAGTACTGGTCTCGCCGCGGAGGAGGGATTTTAACGAGTCGGTGTACCAGGGGGTGTAGTCGATGTTGCTTGCCACTGCGCTCACCATACGCGGCGCAATAGTTGTGTTATCCCCTGTCCCCCAATAATTCCGTTCTGCATTCAGGAGTGCAGCATCTTCATTCTTCAAGATTTCCGCTTGGACTCCGAGAAGGAAATCATTGTTGACAACAACGACATTGGTCACTCGTGCTCCTGCGCGGAACGCCCGTGCTCCCCACTCCGTAAACCTATTCCCGGTAACCGTAACCTTGTCCACCGCGGTATTGGCTAGTCCATCTCCCAGACTTGAGAAATCAGCGAGAAACGCCACCATGCTGCCGCTGCTGTCCTGGATGGTATTGTTCCTGAATACCAAGTCCCTGAGATTAGCCCGCTGGCTGCTCCAGATGAAATTGCTGTTGGATGTTGAGCCGTCAAGGGTGTTATTGATGACTTCTGAGTTGTTCACGTCATAGAGCTCGACAGTAACCCCATCATTTGCAGTGATGGTGTTTCTCAAGAGGCGCCATCCCGAATGGGCTCCATTTGCCTGTTCAGCATAGATTCCTGTGGATACGCCGTTAATCGTGATGGCGCTTTGCGTTATGCTCAGGTTATGCGAGCCAGCACAGCCGGAATCTGTTCCGCAAATCCAGATGCCCAGGCTGCCTTCGCTGCCGTTCGCGGCAGTGCCTGACGAAGAATTAATTTGTATGCCGGTGATGTTTATGTTATCAGCGTCGAGAAGCATGATGCCCGTATCGTCAGTATCATCAAGAATAAATTGCGTTTGTATCTTGAGATTCACTAATGCCGCATTGTCTGCGGTAATCTTGAAGCCGTAATTTCCTGCGCCAGGGCTAATGAGGACGGCTCCCAGGGCGCCTGCGCCAGTAATACTCACGCCTTTATTCACATCAGTGCTTTTGTACGTGCCGGTCAGCAAGGTGAGAGAGTGTCTGGCAGACGTATTGCTGTCTGCAATCGCTTCCTGGAGGGTATTAAACGTCTCACCGGTATTCGTGTTCATGACATTAAAGCTGCGTGCGGCGCCACTGCTATCAAGCCATGGCACGGTAAGCACATTGCCCGCCACCTTTGCGCCGGAGCCGGTCCGGTTGGAGCCGGTGGAGTCGCCCCAGAAGTTGCTGGTGGCGTTGAGCTGGAAGCTGCTTACCGCAGAGAGCAGGCGGACCGCATGCAAGCCGTAGGGATCCACCATGTTCGCTGCAAAACTGTTGCGGATGATCGCTATTCCCGCGCCGAGATTGCTGTCGCCCAAGATCGGCGCTACGCCCGCATTCTTCAGGCCGATGGCGACGCCATAGGAGTTATTTTTGCTGATCGTGTTATTGATGACCTTGAAGCCGGAGAGCACGCCCGCCGGAGAGACGCCGTCATCCTGCGCCCAGACGTATACTACCCCATCGGTGTCGGTAAAGGTGTTGCTGTCGATAGTGATATCGGTAAGGTTTTTATCCTCCAGATTGATGGGTATCGAGGCACGCAGCACGGCATTCAGCCTGAATTCCAGGTGATTGACCGTGACATTGAGCGGAGAGCCGGATTGGCCGCCGATCTTCCAGGGGTTGGCAACCTTGTTTGTCGGGCCGTTGAAGGTGTTGCCGCTGATGAAGATGTTTGAAACTGCCCCGGATGGCGAGCTGCCGCCCACCCAGACGCCGACTCTCGGGGATGTAGGCATGCTGACCAGGTTATCTGTGAAGTAGATATTGCTGATGTCAGAGGAAGATGAATCTATGGTGAAGGCGTATCCTGAGGGGGCTATGGTAAATCCAGCGACCGTGACATTGCCTGCTGTCGTGGTGATGCCGCCGGTGAGGGTGACTGCGGATGCACCAGCGCCCTGCAGCGTGAGGCTGTTGTCT
>DATDVW010000049.1:0-10552 GCA_035289865.1 Candidatus Nanoarchaeia archaeon | reverse complement strand
CGCCCTGCCGTTATAAAAAGCTTTCGGGAGGCGGGGCTCTGCTGAAATCCTCTCGCTATACGCTCGGGCAGTGCCAGGCTCGGCTTTGTTGTATCCATCAAAGGCTGACATTCCCCGTAAGGGACATCCCCCTTGTCAGCTTGCAGTGGGGTTGCAGAGCCTCGCAGTAACGGCACTGCCTCCAGATTTCAGCAAAGCCTGGCGGTGGATTTTTATATCCTGACTGCCCTACTCCCTCCCATGCTTTCCGTGAGCGCCCTCTCCACGTATCTCTTCTGCGCCAGGAAGCTGTTCCTCCAACGGGCGCTCAAGCTCCGGGAGCCGGAGAAGCCTGCAACCCTCCTGGGCACGATCCGGCATGAGGCGCTTGCCGCGATGCACCAGGGGGACGAGCGCCTGATCCTGGAGACAGAGGCCGTGCTTCCTCCTGCAGAGCTGCAGCTCCGCTACCGGACAGCCTACGCCCAGGCCCTCCGGGACACGATCCTGCGCCGCAAGCAGCAGCTTAAATCACTGGGATATTCGCTTCCCCAGGTCTTCTACAAACTCTGGGGCCTGGCTCTCCGCGAGGCGGAGCAGCGCTCGCATTTTGCCTTCCGGCTGATGGAGGCACACCAGGCGCATGGCTCTGCGCTCTGGCAGCTGCTTCCGCAGACCCGGTCTGAGGTCGCCCTGTCCTCTGCTGCGCTCGGGCTGCGGGGGATAGTGGACCATATCGAGGTCTCTGACGGCGACATCATCCCCATCGAGATCAAGAGCGGGAGAGCGCCGGAACGCGGCGCCTGGGAATCGCACCAGGTCCAGCTCGGCGCCTACCTGCTGCTCCTCTCCGAGCAGCACCAGAAGCAGATCACGACCGGCTTCATCCGCTACGTTGACGAGGGAGAAGAGCGCTCAGTCATCCTCAATCCCTTTCTCCGGCACACCATCCTCCATATCCGCGACCAGGCCGCTGCCCTGATCCGCTCCTCCGAGATCCCCCCCTACACCGCCAACCGCAACAAATGCGCGAGCTGCGGGCTGCGCGAGCAGTGCTACGACCAGCCCTTCATCACCGAACGCCTGGCAGAATCCTTCACTATCCGGGAACAGTTACAAAAATAGGGAATTCCGAAACATTTATATACATCCCTCGATTTAATGCGGAGTACAGCAAAAGGTGATATCCAGTGGCAGAAGAGGACAAGAAATTTTCACGGCAAATCATCGGCAAGACGATCGTTTCTAAGACCGGCAAGCGGTTCGGAGAGGTAGGCGATGTGATATTCGAGTCCGGATCCGGCGAGCTGATTCACATGGTGCTGGTCAACCCGACATCCTACACCGAGAAGCTCGAGCTGGAGCGGGACAAGACCAACAATCTCCTGATACCGTTCAGCGCGGTGATCGCGGTCGGCGACTTCATGGTGATATCGGAAGAAGACATCATCTAGGGCCGGGCAACCACTACTTTTTTAAATTATCCTCCATTCTTCCCCCTGATGGATTCTGCTATCTGGACCGAGAAGTACCGCCCGAGCACGTTTGCAGACATCAAGGGGCAGCAGGAGATCGTGGCGCGGGCGAGGGCGTTCGTGGAGAAGAAGAACATGCCCCACCTGCTTTTCGCGGGCCCGGCGGGAGTGGGGAAGACCACCCTTGCACTGGTCATCGCCAAGCAGCTTTTCGGCGAGACCTGGCCGCAGAACCTCCTGGAGCTGAACGCCTCTGATGAGCGCGGGATTGACGTGGTCCGGCACAAGGTGAAGGACTTCGCGCGCACCCGGGCGATCGGGGATGTCCCCTTTAAGATTATTTACTTAGATGAATGTGACGCCTTAACGCGCGAGGCGCAGCAGGCATTGCGCAGGACCATGGAGAACTATACCACTACCTGCAGGTTCATCCTCAGCGCGAACTACTCCAGCAAGATCATCGATCCCATCCAGAGCAGGTGCACCTTCTTCCGGTTCTCCCCCCTGCGCAAGGAGGACATCATCACCATCATCGACGCGGTATGCAAACAGGAGGGGCTGCAGATCACCATTAAAGCGAAAGAGGCGCTGTTCGAGGCATCCGGCGGAGACTGCCGGCGCGCGGAAAACCTGCTCCAGGCGGCAGCCTCACTCCAGGCGGACATCACCGAGGAGGCGGTGTTCTCCATCGCTGCCATCGCCGAGCCGAAAGAGATCACCGAGGTGCTGCAGCTTGCCCTGGCCAACAAATTCATCGAGGCAAGGAAAAAGCTGCTTGACGTCATGCTGCGCTACGGGCTGTCCGGCCTGGATGTGATCAAGCAGATCCAGAAGGAGTTCTGGGAGCTGCCGCTGGACAACACCAGGAAGATGCACCTGATCGAGAAATGCGGGGAGATCGAGTTCCGGCTGACCGAAGGGAGCGACCAGTTCATCCAGCTGGAAGCCTTGCTGAGCCAAATCGTGCTGGCGGGACAGAAATAGCTTTATAATCCTCCTATCATCCATTATTTATCTGCTCGGGTTCTTCTTCACCCTGACGGTGTGCTGGATCGTGTCCCGATAGAGGTAGTCCAGGCGCAGCGTGACCTGCTTGGTGAAGAGGTCGCCGGGGTTCAAGGGCGGGGAGACGCAGCGGATGGTTGCTGTTGTTCCGGTGAACCTCGCTTCTGCAGAGGAGCCTGCTGATTTGCATTCCCAATTCTGCTCAGAGAGGCTGAATCCCGCCCGGTCGAACCGGGAGAGGAACTCGCTGTTCAGCAGCGTCGATCTGCCGCCGCCGGCATTGTCCACCCGGAAGGTGAGCGCGATGCGCTTGCTTCCCGCGATATCCTCTTCGACGCTGCTCACCCTGATGGGCGCTCCTGAGGAGAACGCCTCCTTGCTTCCCTGGAGATCGCAGACCGTGAGATCGTTCACATCATACTTGAAGCAGACTGCGGGGACATTGACGAATGTCGCGTATTCATAATCAATATGGGCAAAGAAGGTCGCGTCCAGGAAGCTGCCGATGATGGACTGGAGCTTGGCCTTGCCGAAATCCACATCCTCCTCGCCGCCGATCGTGTTGAACTCGGAAATCTTTTCCAGGGTGGCTGCGCTTCCCTTCACGGGATTGGTGATACCAAACAAGGCGGTGTCTATACCGAGAACCCGGACGGCCGCCTTGCCCGCAGGGACATCATGCTCCCCCTTGTTCTTGAGGTTCACCACTACATCAAAGGCATCCTCCTCAAAGACAGTCTCCACGCCATCCTCATCCAGCCCCATCGGCTGGAATGCGGAAACCAGACCATCATCGCCGCCGACAAAGGGGTCTGGCGCTGTCGGCACATCCTGCTCCGTGCATCCTGCTACTGCGAGCGCGGCCAGGGCAATCAGAAACGCATAGGCGACCTTCATCAGCGATGCTTCCAACACTATTCCTATTTAAATCTATCTATGACGTCTTTCTCACTTCGATGTTCCGGGATACCGCATCCATGTACCCATACGAGAGGCGGATGTAGAGGGGTGTTTGGTACGCGGTCTGGCCGGAGAAATCGAAATTGCTGCCGGTCCTGCAGAACAGGATGGCATGGTTGTTGTACATCTTCAGCTGCAGCGGCTCGCAGACCAGCGACTCTTCCAGCCCGGTGAGGGGATTGACCATGCGCACCTCATACTGGATGTTGTCGAGCTGCTGGTAGTTCAGTCCAAAGGGGCAGGCCAGGCTGCTGATAGAATCCCGGTCCACCACCTTTCCGCCACCTGTATTGCTGACCGTGATCTGGAACTGCACCCGGTTGCGCTGCGCCTCCTCCTGGACATTGGTGATGGTCACCGGGGCGCCCTGGCCGCCGGCGATGCCCTCCACTGCAGCGACCAGCTCGCGCCCTGAGCCGGCGATGCCCCCTACCCTGCAGGGCTTGTCGATCACCTCCCGGTAGGGGTCCGGGTCCACACAGACCACCGGCGCCGCAACAGTCTCATACTGGTAGCATACGGTCGCCTGCAGCCGGGGGCGGTAGGTATTGACGCCCTCCGGAAGCTCGATGATAGAAGCTATCTGGTCCTGGGGCGGGAACTCGATGATCTGCAATCCTCCCTCTGCGTTGAACCTGCTCTTCCCCTCCACCGCCAGGCTGACGATGCCGCTGGGAGTAGCTGGCTGGAGATAGCGGATGATGCTCTGATCATAGCCGGAGAGCGCGATATAGCCCAGGCCAAAAGGCCGGTCTTCTGTGCTTTTTCCGACATCAAAAGCGCCCCTGTTGCGGACCTCCAGCAGCACCTGCATCTCGGGCTGGCGCAGGTCAAATGCAGGATCGTCATAGATGATAGTAGGCGGATTTCCCGGGACAAACTGCATCTGCATGCCAATAGTCCCCTGGTGGAACCGGGTATCGATCAGGCTTGCCTCCTGCTGTCTGCCCAATGACTGGCAGCCGGAGATGATGAAGAGCGCAAAGACTGCACCTGCCAGCATCAGCCACTTCTTTTGCATGATTCTGCCTCGGGGTGACATCGTATTTAAACCTTTTCCTTCTGCTGCCGGAAGGCATCCCATCGGGCAATGACCTCCCGGACATAATCCTTGGTTGCCTTGCCCAGGGGATCTGCCGCAGTGAGATGGTCCAGCCAGTTGTCCGGATACTTTACGGCAATGTCCTCCACCCGATTGGGCCCGCCATGGTGGGCTGCGATCGCCATCTTGGTGCTCTCTTCCCTGCTGAACCCCTTGCCCATGAACCGCTTGCGGTTCTTTGCGAAATACGCGGTTCCCGCAAAGACGTTCGAGTTCGGGTCAAAAAGTTTCAGCTCAGTCACCCCCACCTCCTCCGCTGTCGAGGGGCGGATCTGCATCAGGCCGGTCGCCCGTTCGCTCGTCGGCCGGTTCCCGCTCGGCGGGATCGGCGGGCCCTGCGCATACGGGTCAAAGCCTGATTCCTGCTGGATGATTGCCATGATCAGGCAGGGGTCGATGCTGAACTGGATCGCATGCTCCCTGATGATATCATCATAGTGCGGGGCAATGGTGGTGCAGAACTCATCCTCTGCAAACGCCGCGGGCAGCCTGATGGTGTCCGGCGAGATGTACTCCGGGCTGATCAGCTTGAAGGTATGCTCTACCGCAGTCTGGTAGCCGTACTCCACCTCGATGATAAGGGGGGTGAGGTACGGGTTCAATGTCTTCTCCAGCAGCACGCTGCAGACGATCTTGTCCTCCCTGGTAGGATCACGATCATCTCCAGCTTCCATCCGCAGCTCCCTGCCGTCAAAGTTTGATCCCCTGCACTCGATGCGCTTGCTGCCGAGCTCCTTGGTGCTATAGTCTGAGAACCGGACTTCCCTGACGAATATGCTGCTCTCCCCGGTGCAGCCGGTGCCGGCATAGCCGCGGACCTTCTCGTTCTTGCTGCGGTCGCCCCTGTCCTCAAACGCGATGTCCAGCCGCAGCTCGTTCCCCTCTGCGCGGGGGATGATGCTCTCCCTGACCTCGGCAACCGCCACCGGGGCACCCTGCCCCCTGCCCAGGGAATTCACCTTATTGGACTCGCAGCTTTTCTCCACCGGATTGAGCGGGCCCTGCTTGGTGGTGTCTATGCAGATGTCCACGGTCGCAGCGGTCCGGTAGCGGTAGCAGGCATGGGCGGAGAGAGTGGCGATCTTTTCCTCCGCGTCCGTGCCGATGTTCGCCGCGTCGATGAACATGACCTTGTACTCGCCCTCCTGATTGCCTATGCTTTTTCCCGCGAGCGGGGCAAAGAATTTCCTTCCTCCGGCCTCTTTCCCCTCCACGGTGAGGAATTCCGCATAGTCGATGAAGAGCACGCCGTCAGTGATGTCCGAGGCGCCTGCATTCCGCAGCCCGATGCCTATCTGGAACTCCGAAGGGGCTGCATCTGTCCCGGCAAAGAGCTCGCGCGGAGGGGCGTTCTCCAGGAACTCTATCTCCAGCCCGCTGGTGCCGGAGCGGAAGTCAGTAGTCGCTGCCGTCCCTCCACCCTGGCATCCGATGAGCGCCAGAGCCCCGATAATCACGATGAACACGGTGTTTTTCATATCATCCCTGCCTGACGATGAACTCGGTGCGGAGCTCGTAATCGAAATCCATGGTCGCGCGGAAGACCACCGAGCTGAGCGTGGAGAGATCAGGATACTCATCAGATATCTTCATGACCTTCAGCCTGCAGAGACCGGGCACGTCCTTCTGGGTCTTCAGCCCCGGGCTGGCGAGCACGCTGCTCCAGTCCGCCTGGAGATTCTCTTCCGGGACCCCATAATAGTCGCCTGCTTTCTCGAGAAGAGTGCATCCCTCTGCGGGCTCCATCCAGTCCGGCATGGTTATCCGCACACTCTTTATCGCCGTTATCCTGCCCTCAGGATTCAGGTTTGCCACTTTCAGGCGGAAATCCAGCTCCTGGCCCACTGCCAGCGGGATGATGGGGGGGAACTCGGTGCCGATCAGGAGGGCGGCCGCTTCCGGATCGTACCTGCTCTCCATGTTCCAGCCGGGATTGTCGGCGAACATCTTCTTGAACTCCGGGATCCGGCGATAGACATCCCTCTGCAGATCGCGCAGGCAGAGGGGCTGGCCCTTGCAGGCGCTTCGCGCATTGAGATAGGGCAGCCAGCTGAACTCCCGTTCCAGAATACTATCTAGGGCCTCCTTGCCCATGAAATAGACTGGGTAATCGGATTCCGCGAGCTGCGCCCATCTTGCGCGGAATACTATCTCGTTGCTCCCCTTCTTCAGCGGGGCAGTGGGCAGGCAGCTGACAGTCTCCTTCCAGGCAGCCCCCTGCTCTGCAACCGTTTCTGCAGGAGTCACATTCCCTCCGTTGTTGATACTGCAGGAGAGCAGCACATTCTTGTCTGCCTGCGCCTCTCCGGTCAATGTCGCCTCGATCCTGACCTTGCCGATGCTCTCCGGGGCATTCTCGAGATTGTCCACGCGCTTCCCCTCATCATTGTTGATGAAGAAGAGGAATATCCTGGGGCGCTTGTCTTTCTTGGAGGCGCGGAGCAGGTCCTCTTCTGAGGGTGGGGGAGGGGGGTTCTGCTTGGCTTCGACGCAGTCGTAATATCCATCATACTTCTTGGGATTGATAAGGACATCAAACAAGCACGTCGCCGGCGCAGCGACAATACCGATGTTGCGCGTCCGCGATTCCTCCAGCTCCTTGCTCCGCTCTTCCAACGCTGCCCGGTTCTTCAGCAGCGTCTCCTGGCCGAAAAAGCCGAATCCGCCGCTGACATATGCCATCTGCACGAACGAGAAGAAGAAAAACAGGATGAAGACGATAGTAAAAAAACTCGCTACTTTCGACGTCCGTTCTGTCCGATGCCCGTACCAGATGCCCAGGATAAACCAGTACGGCCAGAATTCCGGAAGGAACAGCCAATTCGTGCTCGGGGAGGTCACCAGGCCCGGGAGAAACGCGATGGCCAGGGTAAGGATATCCGTCTGCAGAAAAAAGAAAATCAGCACTGCAAGCACGCCCTGGACGTCAGCCCCTTTCCATCTGGCGATGCCATACGCCAACGCGGTTATCACCGCCACTGCGGTGATCATATCGCTCGACACGTACGAGAAGCCGAATCCCGCAATGCCCTGTATCGCCGACCCCCAGAGCACCATCAGCAAAACGCTGGTCGCGACGACCAGAACCCCTTTTCCGAAGGTGATAGTCAGGATGAATATCGCGATAATGAAGTTAATCCAGAACTTGAAGACCGTCGGCTGGAACCCCCACAGGTAGCGGTCAAACAGATAATACGCCAGCCCGATCCAGATCACCCAATCAAAGGCGTGCTCGGTGAGATGCAGCCTGCTCTTTTCCCGCCAGGGGGTGGCGAGCGCGAGGCCGGCAAGGCCCGCATTCTCTACATGCTTTCTCATCACCTCTTTCGTCGTATCCTTTACTTCAACACCCTTGCCCCACGTCCTCCCCAAAAAGCTCCTGAATCCCATATGGTCCCTTTTTCCCAGAAGCCCTTTTCTGCCTTAATAAACCTTACGAAAGGAATTTCGGTGCGACTATCCCTATTTTCTCCCGCACGCCGCCATCATGGCGGCTGGACGGCTTCGCCTATGCCCCACCCCGGGGGGGCATCCCCCGGGGCATCCAGCGCCATGGCGGCGTGCGGCGAGCGGTCTCCGCGAGCAGGCTGAGCGTAGCGAAGCCGTCGCACCGCCGCCTATGGCGCTCCCCCGACCATCACCATATAGGCCGGCTGCATCTTATCTTCCCTATTTATCCTCAAAGAATATCTTCGCTTCCACGATGCTCAATGTCGCTTCCGGCTGGATGTCCAGATAATTGCTCCCCTTCTTGATGCATTCCAGGTCGTTCCGGATCTGCGTCTTGAACACGGGAGAGAGCTGGTTGAAGCTGTACTTGCACTTGCCGTTGAGGTCCAGAACCCCTTCCTTCCGCTCGTTGTCGTCCACGAAATCCACCTGCAGGAAGAGGTTCTTCTTCCCCGGGACGAAGAAATCGATGTCCGTCTGGTTCGCGAGGAAGAACTGGGTGACGGACTTGGTGTCCTTCAGCTGCGTGTTCACCCGGACCTGGTCGATGAGATATGTCCCTTTGCTGGTCCGGAAGGTGACCGAGTTCTCCCCGCTGTTCAGGAAGACGCCGTCGATGGTGATCTTCCGCGAGAGGCTGCCGCAGTCCGGGATGCCGGAGAAGACGTTATGGCCGTTGACCAGGACATCGAGCCTGCCGACCTCGCTCTGCACGCAGTCCGGCACGAACCGGAGATACGCGTTATCCAGGTTGAACTTCTCGGTGCCGCTCATCTGGAAGACATTCCTGCTCTCCTGGCCCGAGACGTCCGTGATGTCCCCGGTGACCTTGACACTGGTGAGGTCATACTCATTGGTGCGCCAGAAGGCCGCGCCGACCGAAGACACGCTGAACATGAGCGTGTTTTCCTCCGCCAGCAGCTCCTTCGGCAGCTCCACCGGATCGACCGTGAACTGGCCGATGTCGCTCTCGAATATCTGCTCGCCGTTCAGGTGGATGACCAGCCTGCCGGTATGCACCTTTGCCGCAAAGGAAAGCAGCACGTTATTGGTGTTCGGGATGTCGCTGACGGCAAATGTCACTTCCTTGCTCTGCTCGTCAAACACCCCGTTCTTGATATAGAAGGGATTGATGCTCTTGATCGTCTGGCCGCCGGTGCTGGAGACCAGGTAGACCGAGGGCACGTTATGCTCAAATGCAGTCCTGCTCACGAAGTCTATCCTGCCGACATGCACCTGGAGCAGGGTATTGTTGTAGTCCGACTTGGCAGAGGCGCCGCTCCCCCGGACCTCCACCTCCTTGTCCAGCAGCTCCTTCCGGTCGTCCGGCGGGAGGAACAGGATATAGAAGATGATGATCAGCAGGATAAACAGCACCAATGACGCGGCGCTTGACCCGCTCGGCTGCCCTCTTTTGTCCATGCACGATGCACCGCGCATTTTACTATATATATGTTTCGCTTTCCCGGGGGTTGGTGCGAAACTCTCATTCGTGCGTATGCGGGGCCTGATATGCCTCTCCACTTCGCTTCGCTCAGGTCGGAGAACACATCCTGCGGAGATCTACCAATAGGCAGACACGCATACGCACTGATTTTCGCATCAACCCCGCTTTCCCCTTCACCCTGCGTGCGCTGCCTGCGCGGCAGTCATGCGGATGACCTCCACGATCTCATCCACGCCAGCCCCCCTGCTCAGGTCGTTCACGGGCTTCCGCAGGCCCTGGAGGATGGGGCCGACCGCCTGGAACCCGGCAAGCTCCTTCACCAGCTTATAGCCGATGTTCGCGCTCTGGAGCTCCGGGAATATGAGCACGTTCGCCCTGCCCTGCACGCGGCATCCGGGGCATTTCACCCTGCATACCTCTGGGTTGATGGCTGCGTCGAGCTGCATCTCGCCGTCCACCGGAACATCGAGCTTTCCGCGCGCAATCTCCGCAGCCTTCCGTACTCTATCCACCTCCTCATGCTGCGCCGATCCCCTGGTGGAGAACGAGAGGAACGCCACCACCGGGGAGATCCCGAGAAGCCGGGCAGAGGCTGCTGTCTGGATGCCGATCTCCGCGAGCTGCTCCGCATCCGGGCTGATGTTCACCGCGCAATCCGCAAAGAGCATCTTCCGCTCCCCCTTCTGCATCAGGAAGAAGCTGGAGACCAGGCCTTTCTTGACCTTGAATGCCGCCCGGATCACCGCGGCGCTGGGATAATTGATACCGGCAACGACGCCGTCCGCGTCCCCTGCCTGAAGCATGGCCACTGCCCGGGCCAGCGGATCCTCCTGCGTGCCCGGCGCTGCGCTGAGCGTGACAATCTCCGCGATCTTCTGCCGGCGGACTATTTCCACCGCCTCCCGCATCCTCGGATCATCCGCCTCGACTATCACTATCCGCTTCATGCATCCCCGGGCGGCGCCCTTTCTTTATAAACATATTCCCCCTCCTGGGGTTGGTGTCTTTTCCCATAAAAATTTCCTCTCAGGGGTTCGCCCTGAGTGGATGGTGAAACTAAAGAACAAAAAGAGGCTTGAATGGTGTCTCAAACGATACGCAAATGGAGGGGCAAGTCAGAAGGATCTGGCTAAA
>DATDVW010000048.1:0-4775 GCA_035289865.1 Candidatus Nanoarchaeia archaeon | reverse complement strand
CGCTCCGATCATTGAAACTCGCCCATCAAAAACTTTAAATACCTTGCCCCGCTCAATCCGCCTATGGCTGAAACAGTATCTATGAAGCAGATATACAATGAACTGAAGAAGATAGAGCGGACCATGGTGACTAAGCAGGAGATGGATGTCTTCAGAGAAACTATTGGTGTCTTGGGAAACCCGAAAACTATGCGCCAGATAGCAGACAGCATGGATGATATTGCGCACGGGCGGGTAAAAAAGGCCCATTCAGTGAAAGACATGCTTGATGAGATGTAGACCATGGCTGACTGGACAGTCCAGCGTACTGATACCTTTCTTAAACAACTGAAGGGTCTGAGGAATAACCACGAACTGCTGCGGGAAATCGACAAGAAAATCAAACGGCTACTCGAGAATCCGGAAGCGATTGGCGGTTTCCTCAGTGGGCCGCTGCATGGCAAACGCTCTACCCGCTTGTACAGCAGTTTTCGCCTCATATTCCAGATTGATCAGACAACCTCTACGGTATACCTTGTTGCTATCGATCATCGCGGCAATGTGTATAAGCAAGATCGTTAACCCAAACCTTTATTAATTCCGGCACGTGCAGGGAATCCCATGCGCATCGGCTTCATCGGACTGGGCAGGATGGGCTCATTGATGGTGAGCCGCCTGCTGGAGCAGAAGATAGGTGTTGTTGCCACGGACATCCATCCCGACGCAGTCCGGCGAACCGCATCAGCTGGAGCGACGCCTGCATTCTCTATCCCTGAGCTTGTCAAAAACCTTCCCCCTCCCCGCATCATCTGGGTGATGGTGCCGCATGGCAGGGCGACAGACACTGTTTTTGCCGAGCTGGGGAAACAGGCATCAAGGGGAGACATCCTTATCGACGGCGGGAACACCTTTTATCAGGATTCCCTGCAGCGGGCTGCCCTGCTCAGGAAAAAAGGCATCTACCTTCTCGATATCGGGGTTTCCGGCGGGCTGGCAGGGGCAAGGGACGGCGCCTCCCTGATGGCTGGCGGGGAGAGAAAAGCGTATGATGCGGTCGAGCCGCTCCTCAAGGCACTGGCTGTCCCGGATGGCTACGGCTATATGGGCAAGTCCGGCGCCGGGCATTTCGTGAAGATGGTGCACAATGGGATCGAATATGCACTGCTCCAGAGTTATGGGGAGGGGTACCAGCTTGTCCATGCCTCGCCGTTCCATCCTGACCTGCGCGAGGTGACCAAAGTCTGGCGGAACGGGAGTGTTATCCGCTCCTGGCTGCTGGAGCTGGCGCAGGCCGGTTTTGCCGCTGATCCTGGCCTGGAGAACAATTCCGGGGTAGTCTGCGGCGGCAGCACCGGAGAATGGACGGTGCAGGCTGCCCGAAAGCTGAAAGTTCCGGTGCCGGTGCTTTCCCTTTCCCTGCGGCAGCGCATCGCCTCGCGAAAGCGGCCGGGCTTCTCCTCAAAAGTCATTGCCATGCTCCGGCAGCAGTTCGGCGGGCATCCGATACCCCCGAAAGGGAAGACGTGCGAAGAGCTTGGGTTATGAAAACGATCCGCTGCGCTGATTATGCCGGGCTGAGCAGGAAATCGGCAGCACTATTTGCCGCTGCTGCCCGGGCTGCGGTGCAGCAAAGAGGGAATGCAGTTGCTGCCATTCCCGGCGGCAGGTCAGTAACAGGCATGTTGCAGCTGGTTGCTGACGCGCCATTCTGGAAACAGGTGCATCTTTTTCTTGTTGATGAGCGGATGGTTTCCATTGATTCTCCGGAGAGCAACTATCAGCAGACCGGAGAATTGCTTATACGCAGGATTCCACTCATCCCCCACCCGTTCCTTGTTGAAATGGGAGTTGCGGCATATTCCCATGAGCTGAAAAAGCTGGGAAACCATCTTGATGTGGCAGTGGTCGCTGCAGGGGAGGACGGGCATATCGCTGCCATTTTCCCCCGTCACCGGCACCTGCAAAGCAGGGCAAAGGGCTACCTGGAACTGCACGACTCTCCCAAGCCCCCTCCAGACCGCGTCACCGCCTCGCCTCGCCTGATCCAGGATGCGGGATGCGTCATCCTGCTCTTTGCGGGAGCGGCGAAGCAGCAGGCGTATGCACAATTTATAAACCCAGATGTATCCCCTGATGAGTGCCCGGCGAAACTCGCCGCAACGGCAAAAGACCTTACAGTGCTTGTCTGCCCATGAAGCCGCACTACTGCGCAACCATTGTCATCTTTGGAGTGACCGGAGACCTGTCACGGAAAAAGCTCTTTCCTGCGATCTACAAGCTCGCCCAGGACAAGGTGCTGGATGACTTTGCCATCATCGGCATGTCGTTCAGCCCGGTGGACATCCCGGCCCTGCACGCGGAGCTGAAAAAATACATCAAGCGGATCGATGAGCGTGTCTGGGAGGGCATGATCCAAAGGTTCACCCATCTCCAGATGGATTTCAGCGACCCGGGAAAATACCCGCTCCTGAAAGAGATCATCGGGCGCGAGGAGAAGAAGCATAAGCTTTGCGGCAACCGGCTGTTCTACCTGGCGACGCTGCCTGAGCACTTTGCGAGCATCACCAGGAACATGAAACAGGCAGGGCTTGCATCATCCGCCGCCGGATGGAGCAGGGTGGTGTTCGAGAAGCCCTTCGGCAACGACATTGCCTCCGCGAAAAAGCTCAACCGGTGCATCGCTGAAGTATTCCGGGAGGAGCAGGTCTACCGGATCGACCACTATCTCGGGAAGGAGCTGGTGCAGAGCATCTCGGTGCTGCGCTTCACCAACCTGGTGCTGGAGCCGCTCTGGAACCGCAAGCATATTGACCATGTGCAGATCATCCTCAGCGAGGATTTTGGCGTCGAGAAGCGGGGAAAATTCTATGAGAAGCAGGGGGCGGTGCGCGACGTGGTGCAGAACCATATGCTGCAGCTGCTCGCCCTCATTGCGATGGAAGCGCCAAAGCACCTGACTGCGCAGCATATCCGTGATGAGAAGATCAAGGTGCTGAGATCCGTGCAGAGCGACGGGCTGGTGCTGGGGCAGTATGCCGGGTACCGGCAGGAGATGGGCGTCACCCCGGACTCGGCGACAGAGACCTTTGCCGCGCTCAAGCTGGCCATCGCCAACCAGCGGTGGAAGGGAGTGCCCTTCTACCTGCTGGCCGGGAAATACCTCAGGGAAAAGAAGACCCTGGTATACATCAGGTTCAAGGATGCCCCCTGCCTGCTGTTTGAGGGGAAGTGCAGCTTCCTGTCCAATGAGTTGGTCATCATGATCCAGCCGAATGAGGGGTTTTTCCTCAATGTCAACACCAAGACGCCGGGCAAGATGGATATCGTGCCGGTGAAGATGGACTTCTGCCACAGCTGCGTGTTCGGGCCGAACACCCCGGATGCGTATGAAAACCTCCTGCTGGATGTCATCAGGGGGGACCAGTCGGTGTTCATCCGCGAGGATGAGGTGGAGGAATCGTGGAAGATTGTGGACAAGCTGCTGAAGAAGAAGCATACGGTCCATCCGTATGCGCAGGGCGAGATACCGCAGGCGGCGAAGGAGATGATGGGGAAGGATAACCGGGCATGGATTATATAACGCACAGATTCCTATGGCCAAACTGAGCGCCATCAATTATGGCTGTATCCGGAAAAACATCCTCAAAAAACTGTACGCAAAACAGGCTTTCAGCAAAGGACATCTGCTCCTTGAGCGATTGCAGGGCAGCATTCCTTCCCATCTCCGCGGATTTGTCCAGGACGTCCTCCATGATCTGACCAGGGGGGGCTTATCCTCTTCTATGGGAAAACAAAACATGGAACTGCATACCGGCTGAACATCAAGCGTCTCAACCAGATAGAGGAGATTATCCGCTGATTATACAGATATTTCCTGCTCTTTTACCTTCCCCCGGACATGATGCATCGTGGTCGCCCAGTAGAAATCCCGAAACTTCTTCACCAGGGGGTTTGCCATGTTCAGCTTGTACATCTTCGCCTTGCCGACGGCCCGCGTCTGCGCCACCATCCCGGCATTCTCCAATCTGCCCCAAAACAGCTTTAACGTGGAGTATCCCACTTCCGAGAGTTCTGCGATATCCGTCATGCTGTAATCAAAATCCTCATTCACCACGAGAAAATCCAATACCTTCAATACCGGCGACTCTCCGAAGATTTCCAAGAATGCTGTTTTGCTCTCCATGCCTCTGGAAATGCATATTCCCTATATAAATCTTTTTATTTATGGCTGATGTGGGCTATTTACAGGTATATTCCATCCTGAAGCTGGATGATCTACCCTACTTAAAACAGGTAGAAGGTGTTATATACTACTTGCTATATCTCATTATAGGTGATATATAATGCCTACCACAACCATACAAATCGACAAGGGTATTGCTGATGCCCTCAAGTCAGCGAGGGAATATCCAAGACAGACCTATAACGACCTCATCAAAAACATGATACTGGCGTTCCAGAACATGAAGAAGAAAAACCAATACGATGAATTTTTGCATAAAATACAGCAGGCAAAGATGAAAGAGCTATGGGACAATAAGGAAGACGAGGCATGGGAGCATGCATAATCCCGGAGATGTTGTTCTTGCGCATATCCAATTCGCCGACACGTTTGCAGTGAAGAAGCGGCCCGCCCTTGTCTTATTTGAAGAATATGGGAACATTGTTGTTGCCGGCATCACCAGCAATATTGAAATGCAGGGCATTCCCTTATCCAAGAAAGAGGGGGCAATAAAAGAGAGCGTCATCAAGCTCAATTACCTCTTCACTATTGCTGCCGGAATGATCGAAAAAAA
>DATDVW010000047.1:0-12180 GCA_035289865.1 Candidatus Nanoarchaeia archaeon | reverse complement strand
AGCGGCCAGGAAATATTTTTTGCCGTTCTTGACCGCGTAAGAAGCCAGCCCTGCCTCGATCAGCCGCTCGAGGAGGTCATAGACCAGCGTCCGGGGCAGGCCGCTCTTGATCGCGATGTCGCTGGCAGTGGAATCCCCCAGCTCCAGGCAGGCGACGTATGTCCTTGCTTCCTTCTCCGAGAGGCCGGACTTCACCAGGCTGGCCAGGGGATCATTCATGTCGTAAATAATTGACGGCAAGTATTTAAGTATTGTGGTAAATGATTGTTACTATTTAGTGAGGATAATATGGAATATCAGGAACCGGGAACAAAAGTGCAGGTCCCTGTAGGGTGGACCAAGTACCTGCTCGTGACGCATCCGGTAGAGTTTATCACGACTATTGGAAGGGTAAATGGCAAGATGATGTCTAACATTGCCCCATTCGCGACATGCCTGGATACCAGCTATGATCCGCCATATGTCACCTTCGCGGCTGCGCTGAGGCAGCACGCGGTGCATGGGCAGCCGCAGACAAGTGCGCGGATGAACACCTACTCAAATATTCGGCAGAATGGCATGTTCATTGTGAATGTCCCGGACAGGTCCCTATTGCCGGTATTGGGCATCGTCGCGCGTCCCTACCCGAGAAAGGATCTGGAGGACAAGATAAAGAAAGCAGGGCTGGGTAAGGTGCAGCCGCTGGTGTTGCCGAAGAAGCACGAAGTTTATCCCCCATTGATAGCAGAGTGCCTTGCCCACCTGGAATGTGAGGCCATAGATATCCATCAGCCAAAGAGAAGCGACCATTACCTGGTGACTGGAGAGGTGGTCGGCGCCTCATATGATATGTCTCTTGGAGATGATGTGGAGACGGTAAGGGTGAACCTTGCCCGGAGGGTGTTTCATCATTTTGGCGCGGACTCCAGGGACCCAGCCCAGAGGCACATCGGCTACATCCAGCCGGATATGGTAAAAACCATTACATTCAGGCTGGAGGAAAAAGCTCCGGGAGAGAGGGAAAGAACATGAAAATAACGCTCATCTGCCCGACAAATTATTATGGGACAAGCGCCACCAGCGGAATCTATTATCCCATGGGCATCCTGGCAGTCGGCACGCGGCTGCGGCAGGCATTTCCGGACGCAGAGGTCGCGGTTATTGACGGTGAAATCGATTCCCGCCCGCTGGAAGAGCTCATCAGGGGGAGTGATGTGGTCGGCTTCAGCGCGAACACCAACAATTATCCGCATGTCAAGGAAGGCGCGCGGATTGCCAAGGAGCAAGGCATCTCGGTCGTTGTCGGCGGCCCGCATGCGTCAGCAGTCATCAGGCATCAGGGCGGCAGGATGCCTATGGCAGAGAATATCCTGCGGAACGATCCGAATATCGATGCAGTAGTTGTCTATGATGGTGATGAGGCTTTCGTCAGGTATGTGGAGGAACGGCAGAAGAAGCATCCCCATTATGAAGCCATCGCCAACTTATTTTGGCGGACTCCGGACGGGGAGATACAAGAGAATGTGGCGGTGCTGCCGACCAGTCCGCCGCTGCTGGCCGAGACTGATTTCTCGCTCATGAATTTGGGCAGATACTGGCGTGAGCATGAAAAAGAATATCCGGAGATGTCCGGGGAGTATATGCAGGGATTCACCCATGTAGGCTGCAGCTGGAGGGACAAGAGCGGCGGATGCGCGCATTGTGATATTTCCTACCCAAGGAACGTGTATGTAAGCCCGAAAGTATTCTGGGATGACCTGCAAAAAGTCCAGGAGAGATTTGGGGTGAAATCATTTAAGGACTATGGAGACTGCCTCACCGGAAACCCTAAAGCGGTGTGGGATCTTCTTGCTGCCCGCCCTTCAAGCATGGAAGCCGTGGAATTTTCATGTTATGGAAGAAGTTCGGAGATTACAGACGAGATGGCAGATATGCTACAGGCATTAAACGTGAAGTATGTTTATATCGGCCTGGATTCCGGCAGCACGAGGATGCTGAAGAATATGAACAAAGGGATGCTCCGAGGCATTCTTTGGACGCCATAGAAAGGTTATGGGAAAGGGGGATCAATGTCTCCGGAAACGTGATTGTTGGTTCAAAGGGAGAATCACTGGACACTATCAGGGAGACTGAGCGGTTTGTGCAGGACATCAACAAGTATCCCAACCTCACCCAACTGCACTGCTCCGTGCTGCTCCCGTTCCCCGGAGCGCCGCTGGCATCCGAATTCATTGGAGCTGCTCCAGAATTCCTCCACCAGGATGTATGGGACATGGACAAGGCGCAGTCGATTTGGCAGCATCATTTTTGCAAAGCATCGCCTGAGGAGATCGAAGGATGGGCGCGGGTGATAAACGATCGCAACCCTTCTGCAAGGAAGCGGTATTTCGGGCTGCGCAAGGAGAAACCTATTTAAACCACCCCTCCGCCCTCTCGGCATGCTCTCCATCTATGTCACCTGCAAAGACCAGGCAGAGGCAGAGCGCATCGCCGCTGTCCTGCTGGAAAAGCGGCTGATTGCCTGCGCCAATATCTTTCCCATAACCTCCCTCTACCGCTGGAAGGGAAAGAGGGAGAAGGCGAAGGAGACAGCCATGCTCCTCAAGACAAAAAAAGGGAAGTTCCGGGAGATTGCCGCCATCATCAGAAAGCATCATAGTTATCAAGTGCCCTGCATCTGCGCAGGGGAGATTTCTGAGGTAAGCAAGGGATATGCCGCGTACCTGGAGAAAGAAGTAGTATAGCGATGGAGCGGATCGCAAAAGATCACCATTTGCGGCAGGTATGCCTGTACTGCAAGCGCGCGCAGGAGGGCAGATGGAAGCCGGAGTTCCACCTGGAGCACCAGTATAAGGTGAAGCTCTGCGGCTGCGGCAAAAAGCTCCACGTGAAGATGAAATACATCACCGACGGCAATGACCGCTGGAGCCTGGATGACCGCGTGATGCAGCACGGGAAGCGCTAGCGCATCATGCGCTTGGCTATCCGCGCCCCGATCGCCGCAGTGGTCCGGAGCTGGCGCCGGAGCAGGCGCATATGCTTCTGCAGCTCCCGCGCATCCCGCTTGGTCCGGGGATCCAGCCGCGAGATCTGCCGCTGTGCAGCGGCCTCGGCCATCCGGGATACCGCGCGGGCGGCATGCCTCGCCTCGGCAATCAGCTTTTGCGCCGCCTTCCGGTCGATATTCTTCCCTGCTGCAAGGTGCTTCGTCATCTTCATCCCCCGCCGCGCAGCCCGGGATGCGAGCCGAATCCCCATCCGAACCCCTTTGCGTAGTCTCATACCTGTTTCACCTCTTGTTTTTCATGCAATGTGAGCAGGAGGAAATAGAACAGGAGCAGGGATGCCGCGCTGAACCCGATGATGGCGAATGTCCGGTAGGAATTGACGATCAGCGCAGAGGCGACGATCAGGGCAGCCATCGTGACTCCCAGCACCAGCCGGTTGGTGGACTTGTCCATCTCCGCGGTTAAGTTCCGGACATCGGTGTCCAGGCTGCTGATCTTCTGGTCCGCATGGCGGAGCCGGAAGCTGAATTCCGCGCTCTGGTCCGGCAGGCGGAGCAGGAAATGCTTGAACCTGCTGGTGTGGTAGGCGAGCTGGCGGAAGGTGTATGCCGGGCTGTGCTTCTCATGCACCATGCCCCGGATGAACGGCCGGGCAGTCGTGACCAGGTCATATTGGGGATCGAGCCCCAGGCACACGCTCTCCACGGTGATGACGCATTTCGCCAGCAGCAGGAGGTTGGTGGGAAGGAGCAGGTGGTGGCGCTGGGCAAGGGTGATGAGCGTGGTGAATACCTCTTTGGGGTTGAGCCGCTCCAGGCTGGCCCCATAGTACGGACTGAGCGCGTCATGGATGTCTTCCTTCAGCTCGGAAAGGTTCGGCTCCCCCTGCACCGCGCCGAGCGCAAGGATGGATTCCGTGATTCCGTCCACGTTCCCGTTCACCAGGCTGATGAACAGGCGGGCGAGCTCCTCGCGCAGCTCGCTGGGCAGCCTGCCGACGATCCCAAAGTCCAGCAGCGCTATCCGGTGATGCGGCAGCAGGAGGATGTTGCCGGGATGCGGGTCCGCATGGAATATTCCGTCCACGAACACCTGGTGGAACAGCGCATGGGAAAGCCGCTTGGCCAGCTGCTGCCGCTCCTGCCTGGTGAGCGCTGCATGGGCAAGGGGCGTGCCGCTGATGAAGTCCATGGCAAGGACGGTAGATGTGGTGAATTCCTGATGCACTGCCGGCACCGTGATGAGATGAGAGGCCGCTGCGCAGGCATGCATCGCCGAGAGGTTCTTTGCCTCCGCAAGGTAATCCAGCTCCTTCCTGGTGTACCGCTCGAATTCCTGCACGATGGCCACCGGGTCTATGGGAAGTTCCTCATAGTGGGACTCCAGCAGCTCGGCGAGCTTGCGGAGGATGTCCAGGTCGGTCTGCATCTTCTCCCGGATATGGGGCCGCTGGATCTTCACTGCCAGGCGCCTCTGGTCGGTGAGCAGCACCTCGTGCACCTGGCCGATGGATGCCGCTGCGATCGGTTTTTTGCTGAAAGAGGATATCTTCTTCCGCTTCCCCTGGATCTGCGCATAGAATATCTCCTTTGCCGCGTCCCCGGAGAACGGAGGGACGCTGTCCTGGAGCTTGGTGAATTCCGCGCTGTATTCCGGGGGGACCAGGTCAGGCCGCAGGCTGAGCAGCTGCCCGAGCTTGATGAACGTCCCTCCCAGCTCCTCAAGCACCTTCCGCACCCGGGCCGGGCTCGGCTCGCGCCGCTGGAACCTGGCGCGCTGCATGCGGTGGCGCAGGGGAAGGAAATGGATGAGCCTCAGCCGGTCAATCAGGTAGCCGAACCCGCTGGAGAAAAGTATCCGGAGGATCTCTTCCAGCCGCTTGATGTCCTTAATGTCCTGGGAAAGGCGGGAGGGCATGAGAGATTGCAGGCAGAGATGATATATAAAAGTATTGAAAAAAGTTTACCCGATCACCGTCCCCTGAAACCCTTTCCCCCCCAGGTAATGCCGGAAGTTCTGGAGATTCCTGCCGTCCATGATCACTACCCGTATCCCCAGCTCCTCGCACCGCTTGCTGGCGATGGGATCAAAGGGCAGGTTCATCCCCGCCTTCCATTCATCGCCGACCAGCTTGCGGAACTCTCCCCAGGAGATGCGTTCGATCCTTTTCGCTTCTTTATGCTTTTTCGGGTCTTTATCGTACACGAAAGCAATATTGGAGAGGTTGATCACCGTATCTCCCCCATAATGTTCCGCGAACTTCACCGCGTCGAAGTCAGTGGATGTCCCCGGCAGGAAGCCGCAGCCGATCAGCACATCTGCAAACGCAACGACATCCCGGTAGTCCGGATGGATGGGAGCATGGGCGACATCGTGGAGGACGGAGAGCACAAGCTGCGCGTTCGCCTCAGTGATCTTGATGCCCAGGTGGTCGTATACTTTATCATCAAATTCTCTGACCGATTTCGCAGCAGCGATATAGTCCCGGCACACCTTGCCCCCGCCGCACACGATGATGAACCGGTATTTCGGGAGCAGCGAGAGGAGCGTGGAGCGGAATTCCTTGAGGAAAGCAGTATCAATCCGGTCAGGCACGATGATCGAGCCGCCCAGGGAGAGGATTACCAGCTTCCGCTTAGCCATACGCGCTCCCCACCCCGATAAAGGTCACCCCGATGATGATTCCTAACACTCCCATGACCTTCCACAGGTTCATCCGTTCCTGCAGGAACAAGAGCGACAGGATGCTCGTCCAGATATAGACTGTTGCGACAAAGGGATAGAGCACCGAAAGCTCCCCCGCGCGCAGCGCAGGGATGAACAAAAGGGTGCCGATGCCATAGAGCGCCACCCCCTCACGGAGATGGTGGTTGTGCAGCAGCGCAGAAACATTCAGCGAAAGCGTCGCAGATGCCTTCTTCAGCATCAGCGCCCCAAACGCGCCGATGAAAGTCGCGACAAGAACGACACCCATGGACCAGAGCGGGGTGCTCATCGTGATCCCCTCCCGATGCTGCTCACTCCTAAGATGATGAACAGGATGCCCAGCCACTTGAAGCTGTTCATCGCCTCGCCCAGGAAATACATCGACAGCAGGCCCACCCAGACATAAGAGGTAGCGACAAGCGGATAGAGCACCGAAAGCTCGCCCCCGCGGAACGCGATCAGCAGGAGCAGTGCAGCCAGCGCATAGATCGCCAGGCCCAGGATCAGCTGCCAGTTGAGGAGAACAGAAAAGATATCACCGGTGATGCGGTCCGCCCCCATCTTGTAGAGCAGCTGCCCGAGCGCAGTGAGCGCCGTCATCCCGATCACCAATGCGATCGCCCAGGGCTCGGTCCTGCTCATGGGGAGTCCTTCAGGAGTATCTCGATGATGGCGGCGTACGCCGGCCGGGTGATGAACACGCCGATGCTGATGCCCAGGATGCTGGTCAACGCAAATCCCTTCAGCAGGCCTGCTCCGGCGAACAGCAGCGGCACCAGCGCAACGACCGTGGTGAAATAGGCAGCCATGATGATGAAGAACGCCTGCTTGATCTTGTCCTTCAGGCGCAGCTGGTAGCGCTCTCCCCGGAGGGTCTCGTCCGTGATCACAATCTGGTGGTCTACCCCGGTGCCGAGCACGATGATGATGCCGGCGATCGCCGCCAGGTCGATGTTCCAGCCGATCAGTGCAGCCACTCCCAGCAGCAGCACGATCTCCGCGAGCAGCGTGATGATGACGGGCAGGGTGACCACCAGCCTGCGGTAGCGGATGAATATCACCAGGGCCACAGCCAGCACCACGATCAGCGCCAGCCGGACGGCATTGGCGATGAACGCCCCGCCCAGCGCAGGCGAGATGGAATCCGTCTTCACGATGGAGAGCTTCACCGGCAGCGATCCCGTGATCAGGATGGTCTGCAGCCGCTTCATCTCCCGGAGCGCGTTCTGGACAGCAGCCTCCTCGCTCACCCCGCTGCCGGAGCCGGAAATCTCGATGTCCGTCACCGCCCTTCCCTTGAGGTCTGCGCCGATGTTCAGCGCATCGACCTTTTCATTGTCCAGGAACAGGTCCAGCTGCTGGGAAAGGTATCCCTGCGAGCCGGTGCTGCCCGGGAAGATGGTGAGGTTCCGGGTCAGCTCTGCCTGGCGCTCCGCGGCATCCGGGCTGAGGGATATGGAAAACCTGAACCGGCAGAAGTATCCATCTGCCCCTGGGCTGCAGCCTGCAAAGGGGTCGATCCCGGAGCAGTCCGCGGAGCGGCAGACATACAGGACGTCGTTGCCCCCGCGGAACACCGTGTGGTTGCCGATGCTCGCCTCGAATTTTCCCTGCTGCGCGAGCAGCTCCTTGACCTCCTCCTCATTGGCCCCGGCGATCTCCACCACGATGAAGTCCTTGCCCGTGCCCCCGAGATAGACAGGAAGATCAGATGCGGCCCGGACCGTGATGTCCGTCAGCCCGAACACGTTCAGCCGCTGCTTCATGTTCTCCAGGATGAATTCCAGGTCATCCCGGCTGATGGCGCTCTCCGGCTCTAGCACCACCCTGGTCCCTCCCTGCAGGTCCAGCCCCTTCCGGATATTGGAAGTGGGCGCTTCACCCACCCGGATGCCGATGTCCTGGATGCCGAGGATATTGGTCTTGGTCTTGTTCACTTCCTCAAAGAGAGTGGAGGTGATGTTGGTCTCCGGGTCAGTGACGTTCCTCGCGATGATCTCGGTCTCATTGAGGATGATGGTCTCGGTGATCGGGATCGGGGAGAAGGTATAGGTCCGCCTGTTCGTCGTCACCGTGACCAGGGTGTCCGCCCCGAAGGAAGACACGATATCATCATACTGCTCCAGCGCAGTTATCGCCTCCCCCTGCAGCGCGATGATCCTCTCCCTGCTCGTGAGCGCCCCCTGCTCCGCAGGCTGCTCGATCCCGGCAAGCGCGGAAGCGCTTCCCTTGGCGACGGAGCGGATCGCCACTCCCTCGGGATCCAGGACCGGATGGATGGCAAGCAGGGAAAAGAGCAGCGCGACCAGCAGGATAATCACCCGGACATTCCTGAATATCGCCAGCGCTTTACCCATGGTACTTCTTCTCCATATGCATCCGGATTAGCCCGGCGTTCTGCATCCAGGTCGTAAGCACATCGACCATAAGCCCGATGAAGAGGATAGTCATGATCTGCCGGATCACCTCGGAATCCGTGAGCAGCATGCCCAGGACCAGGGCGACAAGCGTGGTGGCGGTCATGGTCATGCCGGTGATCATCGCCTCCCGCACCCGGTCCGCGATGCTTCCCTCCTTCCGGCGCGTTACTCTGGTGGTGAGCAGGATGTCCGTATCCACCGAGTAGCCGATCAGCATGAGGAATGCTGCTATCCCCGCCGCTCCCAGCTTCATGCCCAGGAGATTGACTATGGCGAGCGTGATGATGATGTCAAAGATGACCGAGAGCACCACATAGGTGCTGCTCACGGCATTGCGGAAGTAGAGGAATACCACCAGGGACATCAGCACAAGCGATACCAGCACCGAGACTATCATGCCGCGGAAAAAGCTCCTGCCCAGGGCAGAGCCGACTCCCTCCAGGGTGTACTGCCCGGGCTCCAGGGGGATCTCCAGCAGGGAGCTCAGCGTGCTGATGAGTGAATCGACCTGCTGCTGGTCAGCGATATCCATATCCGCGGACACGATGACCCCGGTAGACTGCCCGGTCTGCGTCAGCGAGCGCACGGTGAATTCTGATCCGGGAAATGCCTGCGAGAGCTGGCCCTGGAGGGCAATGCTGTCCACTGCCTGCTCTAAGGGTATGGTGACCGATACCCCGCCCTTGATGTCGATGCCCTTATGGATGATCTCCCCGGTGCGCACCTGCTGGACCACCAGAACAGCGACCGCAAGGGCAAAAATGACAAAGGGGATGATGATCAGCTTCTTGTAGAGCGGCGTTCCGGAGGGAGCCGGATGCCCAGGAGCAGGAGATGACATAGGGGAACATAGGTATTGTCCGGTTTAAAAAGATTATGCTGAAGGGATGCATGCCCGGAGGAACTCGGCATAGAGCGGATGCGGCTGCAGCGGCCTGCTGAGGAATTCCGGGTGGAACTGCACGCCGATGAAAAAGGGATGGTTGGGCAGCTCCAGGATCTGCATGATCTTGCCCGCATTCTCGCTTGCCTTGCCGCTGAACACCAGCCCGGCATTCTCGAACGCAGGGATGTATTTGGGGTTGCATTCATAGCGGTGCCGGAACCGCTCCCGGATCTTTCCGGAGCCGTATATCCCGTGCGCCCTGCTCCCCGGCATGACCAGCACATCATGCCCTCCTAACCGCATATTTCCCCCTAAGCTGGCAAGATGCTCCTGTTCCGGCAGGATATCGATGACCGGGTGCTTGGTTTTTGGCTCCAGCTCAGTGGAATCCGCATCCTTCATCTTGAGGACATGCCGGGCGAACTCGACCAGGGCGAGCTGGAAGCCGAAGCAGAGCCCAAGATAGGGGATCTGGTGCTCCCGCGCGTATTGGATGCAGGCGATCTTGCCCTCCGCCCCCCGCTTCCCGAATCCCCCCGGGACGATGATGCCGGCGATGCCTGCCAGCATTTCAGCCGCATTCTGGGGGGTGACCTTTTCAGTGTCTATCCATTTGATGTTCGCGCGGCAGCGGAGGGCAGCTGCAGCATGCTCGACAGCCTGGATGATAGAAGCATAGGAATCGCGCAGGGCAGTGTACTTGCCGGTGATGCCGATCGCAACTTCACGCTCCGGCTTCTGGATGTTCCTGATGAACCGCGGCCAGCGCCCGTCCCCCTGCCGCTTTCTCTGGTGGCTGACGTGCATGATGTCCAGGATGCGCCGGTCCAGCCGGGTCTGCTTGATCATCCCGGGGATGAGATAGATCGAGGAGACGTCATGCATGCTCACCACGTTCTCCACCGGGACATTCGAAAAGATGCTGATCTTCTCCCGCACTTTCTCCGTCACTTCATTGGTGGCGCGGCAGGCGATGATGTCCGGCTGGATCCCCAGCTCCATCAGCCGCTTGATCCCCAGCTGCGCAGCCTTGCTCTTCTGCTCCCCGAGAAAGCCGGGCTCCAGGATATAGGTGACATTGATGAAGCAGACGTTCTGCTTGCCCTCCTCATAGGCAAGCTGGCGCATGGCCTCGATGAAATACTCGTTCTCGATGTCTCCGACTGTCCCCCCCACCTCCATCAGCACAAAATCTGCCTTGGAGCTCATAGCCAGGTGGCGGAGGAACCGCTTGATCTCCCCGGTGACATGGGGGATGAATTGTACATCTCTGCCGAGGTAGGAGCCCTCGCGCTCCTGGGAGAGCACCTTGTGGAATATCTTGCCCCCGGTCAGGTAATTGTCCCGGGTGAGGCTGATGCCCAGCATCCGCTCGTACGTCCCCAGGTCCATGTCCGTTTCCGTGCCGTCATCCAGCACAAACACCTCGCCATGGCGGTAGGGGTTGAGCGTTCCCGCGTCGATGTTCAGGTAGCCGTCGAACTTGATGGGGGAGCAGCGGTAGCCGTGCTCCTGCAGCACCCTGCCCAAAGATGCGGAGAATATCCCCTTGCCCAGCCCGGACATCACGCTGCCCGTGACGATGATGTACTTGGCCTTTCCCGGCCGGTAGCCCTTGGGCAGAGGAGTGTAGTATTCATGGTCAGCAGAGATGCCGGAGACCGAGGTGAACAATGGTGAAGGCATGGGAATCAGATGGCTGTCCGCTTTTTAACATTTGCTATTGTTCAGAATATAGCTTCCCAGAGGCTGAGGTAGAGCTGGAATCCGTCAAAGCCGGGGATCGGCAGCATGTTGAAGATGAACAGGAACATATTGATTTTTGCGGTCACTGCCAGGAATGCCCCGTGGCGGGAGTGCCGCCTGCTGAGGTATGCTGCCCCCAGCCAGAGGATGAGGTTGAGCGCAGGCCCGGCAAAGGCAATCAGCGCGAAGTGGAGCGGCGTGCCGCTGCCGCTGATTGAGACAAAGCCCGGGACGATGAAGAAAAAGCCGAAGCTCAGCAGCTTGGCGATGATCGCGAAGAGCCCCAGCCAGAGCGTCGTCATGTTGGCGTAGAACGCATGGAACACCGCATCAAAGCCGAAGGCCAGGGCAACAAGCTTGTGGAAGAGCTCATGCAGGATGATCGCCGGGGCGGTGACATACACCGCAAACTTGAAGGATTGCCAGTCAAAGCGCTGGGCATGCGGGCTGCGCGCGAACATGTCCTGGAAGAGATAGCCGAGGAATAAGGTCATGATGATGAAGTCAAAGATTTCCATGAGGGAGAGGAGCGCCATGAAAGGAGGAACGGGTGCTGGTTATTTAAAGGTTGTCAGTTATCAAATTTAAGGTTCTATCGATATTTAGTTTATTATAGTGCATATTCATTATTCCGTCTTTTTTATCTAGTATAACTTCACAGATGCTGTAATTTGGGTTATTATTTAATAATTCTTGTACTACAAGATTGGCCATAATGTGTTTAGCCCTCCAAAATACGATCTGAAATGAGTATTTGCGTTCTTTTTTGCAAAAATCAGCCATTTTGGCAAGGTCTAATATGATTATCTTATCAGAATTTGAGTATATCTTCTTTAGGTATATCTTGAATATTTCATTTCTTTTTTCTTCCTCTTGAAGAGGCTTAGTAAAGATAGCGATTACTTTTATTCCGTTTTCCTTCGCTAATCCTGAAACGTAGGCTAAAGCGCTGCTTCCAGTGCCGCCTCCAAGGCCGGCAACCAAGATAAGCAGTTTAGTCTTTTCAAAGCAGACTAACCTTTCTATTGCGCTTATGCTAGACTTAATTGACGCTTCCCCCATTTCTGGCTTTCCGCCCGTACCAAGGTAGTGGTTTATACTTCTGCCGCAAAAAATCTTATTTTTAACGCGGACCCATTTTAAAGGGCAGATGTTGGTGTCAGCAGCAATTATCTTAACTTCCTTAGGATTGGGCCCTCTTTCTTCGATGATTTCCTGAAGCCTTTCAACCATCTGTATTCCCGCACCGCCAAATCCAATTATCTTTATAGGCAGGTTTCTAGAATCCTCACTCTCTTCACAAAGAATTTCAGCATGATATTCCCTCCTAAAAATCCTTTCATTAAAATGTGTAACCTCGAAGTATTTCTCTATGTTTTCAGGCATCTTGTCATCTGATGACAGAACTAATATTCCTCTCAGAAAACAACATCCT
>DATDVW010000046.1:0-12617 GCA_035289865.1 Candidatus Nanoarchaeia archaeon | reverse complement strand
GCCATCGGACTCTGCACCTTTCTCCTACTTATCAGTACAGCCGCAGCCATCCGGACAGAGGGCACAGTAGCCGAGGCATCCTCAGTCTCCAGGCTGGTCGGCGATTCCCCGTATGATATCATCAACCAGCTGGACACCAAGCAGATCAACCTCAACCACGCGACGCACCTGGCAAACCGGCTGGACCTTCTTGAAGACACGACCAACAGCAGGATGATCGTGGAAGGCTTCCAGGAGTACAATATCAAAGGGGATGCCTCAACATACCATGAAGGTGGTCTGCTCCCCTGGGACGGATATGGTTCTATCAGCCAGGATCTCAGCCTCTTCCAGCCGAATGAATTGTTCGTGCTGGAATCCTATATCGACGCAAATAACCAGGGAATCTATGCCAATAGGTTCAGCAGGTCAGATATTATCTATCCACAGGATGTACGGTCGTGGAAAAGCACATTTGCAGAGACAAACCCCCTGTTCCTGCTGAACATCGAAGGTGCAGGGCTGGCATTGCCTGACCAGCCAAATTATATCAATCCGCTGACAAGATACTCGACTATCATCGCGCCAAAGGATGTTCGATCATCTGAACTGGCCGAAGCGATCCTCTGCAATCTCCACGATAACCAGAAGATCGGGGACGTGTATCGAAGGGCGCGGTCAAAGTATTACGCGACGACAGACCCATCTGACCAGAATATGCCCGGCCTGGTGCTGAAATCCTACGCCTTGTATGGGAACCCATTAACACGAGTAGAGGTGCCAGACGATTACGAAGAGTATATCAAAGAAGAGCTGCAATGGTATAATCCGGATAATTGGTTTAATCCATGCAGAAACTACTACGTGCCCCCGGAGGAGTATCTGTATGACATCAGCGTGCAATCAGTGGGCAGCCCCGCATTTGAGAATCAGTTACGTTTTGGGTATGATGTGATTGCCCTGCCCAATTCAGCATTCAGGATTATTAACTCGACGGATTTGGAATATGATTACAATAATCCAAACGCAGTTGGATTGTATACTATCAGGACCCATAGGTTGCCAAAAGGGAGCTTCATAAAGGATATAACTGCCTCATTTGCAAATCCGGTCAACCTGACCATTCCAGATTATCCATCATTTGATAATGGAGAGTATACTGGACGGAACTGCTATGATCTATCCCAGGAGGCACAGATAACGAAGGAAGTATACGAAAAGGAAAATTATGATGAGATTGCGGTGTATATCAGTCCACTGGAGATAAACAATTGCGCTAAAGGCGAGTTTACTCTCTATCAGGATGCCCTGTATGATATCGGGTATATCCCCGCATCGCCATTTTATTTTGATAGTCTGGTGTATGGGGAAGTTGCAGCGCCAGGCAAGGAAGTGACCATAAACGCGGTTCTGAGCTATGTAAGCAATGATGTGGTAAATGGCACAATAGTGTTGGTGCAAGGCAACGAGACTATCTACAGTAAGGAGATAACATCCAGGCCGAATAATTATACCATCACGTTCTATACGGGGGAGGAGGAAGGGATTTCAGGCTATGAATTGCAATATATCAAGGAGGGCGATGTCCGAACAAGAGCAAAATTTGACATGGAGACGAGAATTGTCGATGGATCGCTTGTCGTGGGCGATTTTGATGGGGGCTCTGCAGCGGTTGCATTAGATCTGTCAAATCATGCAGGAGAAGACCTTCCGGCAACGATAAAAGCAGAACTGGTGAAGGGCGGATTTACGGAAATTTTTAACCAGGACAGGATACTGATGCCGGGCAGGAATGAAATCACATTTACCGTCGATGGCCTGAAGAAGGAGGATATCAGCTATGGGATAAAGGCGTATGTCATTTACGAGAATAGGCAAAAAGTGTTCTCGGATATCATCATGACTAATCATGAGCCGGTGATCAAAGCAGAAGATGTGTTTGTCAGGGTGGGGGAGCTGTTCGATCTCAATATTGAAGTGTTTGACCCGGATGGTGATGCGACGACGGTTACCATAGCGCCCATCGGGTTTGCATCGCAGAAAGTCGCTACAGAACAGGATGTCGGGCAGCATATCATCAATATCGAGGCTACAGATGCTTTCTCGACAGCAGCCAGAGCGATAACGCTGCATGTGCTGCCGGAAAATTACGAGCCGGTGTTAGGGGGTATAGGGGCTATAACCGCCGAAGAAGGAGAAACAGTTTTATTAATATTGTACGCAGACGATCCCGATAACGATAACATAACCTATGTTGTAGACGATCCAAACTTCACGCAGATTGACGACAACTGGTTCGAATGGCAGACAGCGATGGGAGATGCTGGCGAATATGAGGTCAGGTACAGTGTAAGCGATGGAACAGCGACCATGACAAAAACAGCCCTCATTACCGTCTTGGAATATCAGCCACGGGATAGCGATAATGACGGTTACAACGAGACAGTAGATTGCAACGACCTCAACCCAGCCATCCATCCAGATGCGACGGAAATATGCAATGTCATCGACGACGACTGCAACGATGAGGTTGATGAAGGCCTGATCTGCGAAGAAGACGCAGACAACGACGGGTTTAACTCTGTGATAGACTGCAATGACACCGATGCAGACATCAATCCAGACGCCGCAGAGACCTGCAACCAGGCTGATGACAACTGCAACGATGAAGTTGATGAGAACGGTGTCTGCGCGAACATGATCCAGGTGACCATTGCGGGTAGTACAATACTGGTTGCCCAGGACCAAGCTGACCATACCCTGGAGTTTGGGCTGATATTGCAGCAGGCCCTGGATGCGTGCACCACAAATGACTGCGAAATCCCCATAACCATCTCTTCACCAGCATCGGCAGAAATAACTCTCTCCGACCTCTCTATCCTCTACGAGGAGCGGGAAAACCGGCCGCCGATACTGGAACAAATCGAAAGCATCAGCGTGAGTGAGGGAGAAGTGGTCACCATCACCGCACATGCAACAGATCCTGACAATGATACCTTGTCCTACAGCATTAACGACTCCCGATTCGCACAAGAGAATGGTATATTTACTTGGCAGACAACATTTGAGGACGCAGGTCAGTACAGTGTTTCGGTCATGGTCAGCGACGGAGAGTATATCAGCAGCCAAGAGGTCGCAGTCATTGTTAATGATCAAGACCAGATCAGCATCGTCTCTCCGGTTAGCGGAGCTACCTACAACACCTTATCAGTCCCGTTGGAATGGATGTATGCCGGCGCCCATGACATCGAATGGGCTGCATACAGCCTGGATGGTGGAGAGAACGCCACAAACCTGGCAGTGCCTCAGGTAATCTTATATGAGGATTACGAAGAGGGCACCCCTGGCGAATTGGTGCCTGGCTGGTCAAAAGAGTTTTATTATTCTGGCCAGGATGCCTATGCAGGCAGCCAGAGCGGGGTAGTCAGTTACGATTTCGATGTGTTCAGAGACTTTCCTGAAGTCGCAAAGGGTATTGTTGAGATAGATGTCTGGCACCGCCCACAACTGGATGACACCAACAGCATGTTTGCCATTGGCAGCGACAATCACGCTGATAATATCTGGCATACCAATGAGCGGAGGAGATGGCATTATCACCCTCAGGGAATTTATTACGCTGATTACGACGGCTCATGGACACATTTTCTTGCGCGGATAAACACTCAAACAAGCCAGTATACGCTCTGGATGAACGGCAACCTGGTAATCGCTGATAATCAGCTGGGTGCGAATTATAGCGATGGCATACAATACCTCGATACGCATAGCGGAAGAGGGGGGCAAGGTAAACCAAGCTATTTCGATAACCTTAAAGTTTCAGTCTTAAAACCGGCAAATATCACCCTTACCGATCTTGCAGAGGGCGACCATAACCTGACAGTGTATACAAGAGATGTAGCTGGAAACAGTGGGCAGTCAGCCGCTGTCCATTTCACCGTGGACACCTGCACGACATCATGGCAATGCAATGGATGGGCAGCATGCCACCCGGATAATACTGGACCATGCAACTCAGCTGTTGACATCAATAATTGCTTTGCAGAGACAGGGTCGGAAACAGATGCGTACACCGGAGATTACACTGAGTTTAATCCAGTAGAATGCGATTACCTGCTCCTGCATGCGCCAGTGCTGGATACCATACCGGATATAACCGCAGACGAGGGAGATCTGGTCACCATCACGGCAAACGCAGCAGATCCCAACAATGACAGCGTATCCTACGCCATTGACGATTCCAGGTTCACACAGGATGGTCCTACATTCACCTGGCAGACAGGATATGATGAGGCAGGCCAGTACACGGTGACAGTAACGGTAAGCGATGGCGAGCATACTGCCAGCCAGGAAGTTGCCATCACCGTCAACAATCTCGATCCGATCACAATACTCTCACCGATCAATGGAACAACATACAATTCCTCCGCAATCGATCTCCATTGGGTATACCAAGGCAGCAATGATTTAGAGTGGGTTGCATACAGCCTGGACAATGACGAGCAGATGAGCATTGCAGCGCCGCATGTCATCCTGTTCGAGGATTACGAAGACGGAGCGCCAGGTGCCTTGGTGCCTGGCTGGGACAAAGAGTTCTATTACTCTGACCAGGATGCCTATGCCGGCAGCCAAAGCGGGGTGATCAGCTACGATCTCGATGCCTATATGGAGCTTCCGGAAGTGGCGAAAGGCATAGTAGATATTGACCTGTGGGAGCGCCCGCAGTTATACAACACGAACAGCATGTTTGCTATCAGTACCGGTACCCGGGTAGACAACATATGGCACACAAACGAACAGAAAAAATGGCATTACCATCCGCAGGGCATTGCCTATGCCGACTACGACGGTTCATGGACACACTTTCTGGCGAGGATAGATACTGACACCAGCAAGTATACCCTCTGGATGAACGGCAATTTAGTGGTCGCTGACAACCAATTAGGCGCAGACTATTCTGAGGGAATACAACGCCTCAATGCGCATAGCGGAAGGGGTACGTCAGGTCATCCGACCTATTACGACAATCTCAGGATTGCTGTGCTAGAGCCGACAGCGCTCACCAACCTCTCCGAAGGTAGTCATAACATCACCATCTATGGGGAAGACACAGCGGGCAGCATGCAGTCCGAGCATGTCTATTTCACCGTGGACACCTGCACGCCATCATGGCAATGCAATGGATGGGCAGCATGCCAGCCGGGCAACACCAGGTCCTGCAACAGTGTTATTGATGCCAATAATTGCCAGGAACAGTACACCGCAGGCTATACTGAATTCGATCCGAAAGAATGCGATTACCGCTTGCTGCATGCGCCGGTGCTTAATACTGTCCCAAACATCTTGGTACATGAAGGTGATGCGGTGACCATAACCGCGAACGCCACCGATCCTGATGGCGACGCCATAACATACTCCGTCAATGACTCGCGTTTCACGCAGGATGCAAACATCTTCACCTGGCAGACCAGTTTTGATGATGCTGGCGTCTATACGGTTACGGTGGCCGCAAAAGACAGCACCCTCATGGACACTCAGGAGGTACAGGTCACTGTTCTGGACAAGAACCAGCCGCCGCTGCTTCAGCCCCTGGGGCAGATTGAAGCTGGTATCGGGGATACCATAATCATCATCCCCTTCGCCTCTGATCCGGATGGAGACCAGCTCACCTATCAGTACTCTGGATGGATGACTGCATCGGTGTATACAACAAAACCAGGTGACGAAGGGACGCATACAGTCACCGTGACTGTGAGCGATGGCGAGTTCAGTGTGAGCGGAAACACTACGATTATAGTACATGCAGAGCCAGATGCTGACAATGATGGGGTGCCGGATAGTTTAGACAAGGTAGCAGGGAACATCGGGAATATCGACACCAACATCCCCGGCATCCAGCTGCTCATCGGTGATTCGGCTGACCTGGACCAGGAGCTCACTGGGACTGCACAGGTGCAGATCAGGGATGATGGCGCCCCCATCGTGGAGTTCACCGCTGACTTCTCAGCCATGAGCCTGGACCTCAGCAATCTCATGATTGCCCGGCAGGAGCCTGATGCCGAAAGGGGCTCGCTCATCGTGTCCGGGATATCGTTGCCAGCCGGCCAGACCAAAACGCTGTACATTGACCGCGTCGGCGGCAAGGATGCCGTGTGCGTCAAGGACATGGATGTGTCGTCCATAACCGAAGTGTCAGAGAGCTGCGCCGGCAGCAATGAGCGTATTATTCCTTGCGACAGCGCCACCAGAGATGGGTACAGTTGCACCGCTGCGGAAGACAAGTTACGGGTTACCGGATTGCGGCACTCCGCGGTGATTGAGACAGATGATCCATGTGCGGGAGTCACCTGTACTGATTATTGCAGCGAGAACAGGAGACGCTCCGGCGGTTCATGCGTCAGCGGCCAGTGCGTCTATCAGGAGGAAGCCTGCGCTTTCGGTTGTGAAAACAACGCCTGCAAGGCAGATCCCTGCGCAGGGGTGAGCTGCCAGGCATACTGCAGCGGCGGTACGAGCTTCACCAATGGAGTATGCAGCCAAGGTGTATGCGCCTATCAGTCCCAGTACTGCCAGTATGGATGTAAAGATGCTATCTGCCAGCCGAATCTCTGCGAAGGAGTTACCTGCGGCAGCTACTGCCGTGACAGCACGCTCTTCTCCAACGGCAGGTGCCTCCAGGGAATCTGCATCTACAACACCCAGGCCTGCCAGGCTGGCTGCGAACAGGCAGCATGCATTGCCGATCCCTGCGCAGGCATCACCTGTAATCCCTATTGCGACGGGACTACCAGGTACTCCGGTGGCGCCTGCGTAGGCGGGAAGTGCGCTTATCAGGCTGAGATGTGCTCATTTGGATGTGAGAATAATGTCTGCAAGGCAGACCCATGCGCGGGCATCACCTGCAGTGATTATTGCGAGGGCAGCGTGCAATACTCAGGAGGCGCCTGTTCAGCAGGCCAGTGCAGCTATCAGGCGCAGAGCTGCCCGTTTGGATGTCAGGGCAATACATGTATCGCCAACGCTGCTCCGGTGATCGCCTCCACTCCTCCAGCGCTTGCAAAAGAAGGTATTGCGTATCAGTACACGGTCAGCGCATCGGATGCAGACCATGACGCACTCACATTTTCAGACAACTCTCTTCTGTTTGACATCGGCATCGATGGCGCCATCTCATTTACCCCTACCCAAGCAGACGCCGGCTCGCACGATATTACCATTACCGTGAGGGATCGGTTTACCAGCGCAACTCAGCAGTTCAGATTAGAGATACGGCGCAATGAACCACCGACCGCCAGGATAATCACCGCACCACAGACCATCACTGCTGGTGGCACAATCCTCCTGGCTGGAAGTGGAGAGGATCCGGAGGATGACATCACCGCGTACCGCTGGGACCTGAGCAGCTATGATGCGCGCCAGCAAAATGTCATATTCGTCTCGGCAAACACCTATGCGCCGGGCAGCTTTGGCGGTTTGGCCGGAGCAGATGCCAAATGCCAGCAGGAAGCGAATGCCGCCGGTCTGCTCGGCACATTTAAGGCGTTCTTGTCGGCAAATGACCTACCCTATCCTACAGACAGGTGCCAGTCAGCTCTGGTGGTACAGAACAGGCTGACCACTGCCCAATATTACCAGGTTGATGGCACACCAGCAGGCTCAGTGAACCTTGATGCCAACGGAAATCGTGTAACAGGAAAGGCAGTCACGTACACCAGGGGAGGGTGTGCGGAAAACCAGGATCGGGTTGAAGGCAGCTGCTATGGCTCCCACGACTGCAACGGTTGGACAGACCCAGATACCAGGATATGGAACAGCCCATCATGCTGCGCAAATGGCTGCCCGCCAGCCCAGGTTGACGCCATCATGGTCGGCCAGGCGCCGGGCCAGCAGGCATCAACATGGGTCGCCTGCAACGAACAGGTGCACCTCTACTGCGCCCAGCAGGACACCATCCAGGGAGGCATGGTCATGCAGCAGGAATATCCGGCAACGCTCACCAGGCCAGGGACATATGTGTTCACCCTTAAAGTGCAGGACGATCTGGGCATGTGGAGCAGCCCGCAATCTATCCAGATCACCATCGAACAGGCTGAACCTGCAGAGCTGGCCGCCCCTGCTGAGGTCCATGCGGTTGATAAGCCCAATGACCGTGGCGGCTACGTTAATGTGCATTTCTCCCCAGTTGCAGGAGCAGAGGAATACTGGATCTATGCAGGAATAACCAGAGATTTTGCTGGAGCAGAGAAAATCAAGACCGTCCCTGCCAGCAGCTTCACCGGCGCGGTCTCTGTCCCGGGCCCAAGCCCGGCAGCATCGCGGAATTACTGGGTGCAGGCCGCCTCCAGCAACAGGCAGTCGGTCCTTGCCGGGCCGAATCTTGCAGTGCCTATCGACAACAGCAGGCGCGAGGATCTGAGCGGTAATGGGGTGGTGGACGTGCTGGACCTGGCGATCATCGCCCAGGTATTTGCCAATACAGCAGAGTACGACCCAGCGATTGATCTCAACAATGATGGCCAGATATCGATCCTGGACATTGCGGCAGTTGCAGCAGTCTTTGGCCAGGAGATTCACGCATACAGTTTTGACAATGGCCAGCTGCGCTACACGCTCAAGCCGATCGCCCAGTGCCTGCAGTGCCCCTATGACGGCGCTGCCTGCGGCCAGTTCCAGATCTGCGCCCCATCCTGCCCGGTCCCACCAAGTGAGGTTTGTGATGGCGCGGATAACGACTGTGACGGCAAGATTGACAATATCACCCGTACGATCAACTGCGGAGTTGGCGCATGCGCACGCACAGTAACACAATCATGTGCTGCAGGCACCTGGATTGGTGATTGTACGCCTGGCGAGCCGCAGGCAGAAACAGTAAATGCTGTCGATGATGATTGCAATGGGGTAGTTGATGATGTTCCAAGTGTCCGGTATGCGCAGTTCCAGAATTGGAATGGGAACGCAGTGATGACCACCAGCACCTGGGACAGCGCAAAGTGCGATGCCGGTGCATGCATATACAACTATCGGTGCTATCCCAAAGGCAGTGCATATCCAGAAAAAGGTGGAAATAGGGATACCGGCGCCTGCATATCGGGGAAATGCGATACCGTCTGTAGCCAGGGCAGTTGGGTGATGTGCAGAAGCAACATCGATTATCTCAAGACAAAGGAAAGGATTGAAGGCAAGGCATGCGTCTACGGCGGCATATGGGCAGAGCGGATCCCCTGTGATGCTACATACGGCTCGGTGTGCTAACCCGCCAAACCTTTATATACTTTACATCACTACTAAGTGGTATGGTAAAGGTCCAGTTCTTCCTCACGGACATCAGCGCAGCCCCGGAAGGGGAATCCCGCATCACGCTGTACGGCAGGACCGCAGAGGGCAGGCAGCTCTGCGTCCAGGAGGAATTCTTCCCCTATGGCTACGTCATCCCCCTCCGGGAGAATGATGAGGGGCTGGAGGCAGGCATCCTCTCCCTGCAGCTAGGCGACGGGCTGAAGGTGCTCAAGGTTGAGCCCATGCGCAAGAAGTACATCGGCAGGGAAACGCCGGTGCTGAAGGTGACGGTGAACGCAGCCCCCGCCCTCCCTGCGCTCCGCGAGGGATTGAAAGGCCATCCTGCGGTCAAGGAAGTGGTGGAATATGACATCGACCTGGTGAAGCGCTATCTGGTGGACAGGGGGATAGTCCCCTTCTCTTCCCTCGAGGCAGAGGGGGAGTACATCAACCGGCGCAGCAAGGTATCGGTGATGGCAGCGGCAAAGGTCGCTCCCCTGGGTGATGAGCTCTACCCCTCCCCAAGGGTGCTGGCATTTGACATCGAGACCTACACGGATGAGGGAAAGTCCATCGACATGCAGCGGAACCCTATCCTGATGCTCGCCTGCTGCGCCCCGGGATACGAGAAGGTGCTCACCTGGAAGCGCTTTGACACCAGCAGGCCGGAGATCGAGTTCGTGGCGGATGAAGCCAGCATGCTCCGCCGCTTCCAGGAGATCATCGAGGAGCGGCAGCCGGACATCATCGTGGGCTATTATTCTGACGAGTTTGATTTTCCCTATCTGCTCGCCCGCGCCCGGATCAACAAGGTGCGCTTGGAGCTGGGCCTGGACTATCGCATGCCCGAGCAGCGGAGAGGCAGGGCCAGCGCGATCGAGATCTCGGGCATCTGTCACATCGACCTCTGCAAGTTCGTCCAGCGGATCGTGGCCCGGAACCTGGATACCGAATCCTACAGCCTGAATGCGGTCGCGGCAGAGCTTCTGGGGGAGAAAAAGATCAAGGTCGACCTGGACAGGCTCGGCGCTGCCTGGGACATGAACACCGGGCTGGAGGAATACTGCAGCTATAATCTCCATGACGCCCGGCTCACCCTTCTCCTGATGGAGAAGCTGCTGCCGAACCTGGTGGAGCTGATGAAGGTGGTGGGGATGCCGATCACCGATGTCAACCGGATGGCCTATTCCCAGCTGGTGGAATCCTACATCATCAAGCAGACCACTGCGTTCAATGAGCTGATTCCTCCGAAGCCCCATCACCAGGAGCTGCAGCAGCGCCAGCTCCGCTCGATCCAGGGCGCGTTTGTCTACGAGCCGACGCCGGGATTGTATGAGAACATCGTGCTGTTCGACTACCGCAGCCTCTATCCCAGCATCATCAGCAGCCATAACATCGGTCCGGACACGCTCAGGTGCAGCTGCTGCCCGGACAGCGACCCTGCCCCCATCGAAGGCAAAGGCTACTATTTCTGCAGGAAGAAGCGCAGCTTCCTTGCCGCCATCATCTCGGACATCATCACCCGGAGGGTGCGGATCAAGGAGATGCTCCGGGAGGAGAAGAACGTTTTCCTTGCCGCCCGCTCCGAATCCCTGAAATTGCTGGCCAATTCGTTCTATGGCTACCTCAACTTCTTCGCCGCGCGCTGGTATAGCGTGGAGAGCGCGGAATCCACCACCGCCTACGGCAGGTATTACATCAAGAAGGTGATCTCCGCAGCGCAGGAGCAGGGGTTTCCGGTCATCTATTCGGACACCGACAGCGTGTTCCTGAGACTCGGGGAGAAAGATGAGCAGGACGCCCTCCGCTTCAGCGAGAGGATCAACGCCGAGCTGCCCGGCGTGATGGAGCTCGAGTACCAGGGGCTGCATCCGAGAGGCATATTCGTCTCTGCCAAGATGGGCAGCTTTGGGGCGAAGAAGCGGTATGCCCTCGCCCGGAAAGACGGCAGCCTCAAGATCGTGGGATTTGAGAGTGTGCGGAGGAATACCTCATTCATCGCCAAGGATGTCCAGCAAAGAGTGCTGCACATCATCCTGCTGGAGAGCGACCATGAGCAGGCGCTGGCATACGTCCGCTCGGCCATCGCCGACATCCGCGCCAAGAAGGTCCCCAAGGAGAAGATGGTGATATACACCCAGCTCCAGAAGCATATCGAGGACTATGACCAGATCGGCCCCCATGTCGCTGCAGCCAGGAGGATGCGGGAGCAGGGGATGCGCGTCAGCCCGGGCACGCTGGTGAAGTATATCATCACCGAGGGCAGGTCCATGATCCGGGAGCGGGCGCGGCTTCCCGGCGAGGTGCAGGAGGGGGAATACGATGCGGAGTACTACATCAACAACCAGGTGGTTCCCGCCATCGAGAAGATCATGCAGGTGATCGGCTACAGCAGGGAGCAGCTGCTCGGCGAGCGGGAGCAGAGCAAGCTGGGAAGGTTTTTTTGAGTAGGGACTAGTTAGACGCTGTGTAATGCGTTTACTTTTTGAAGTTGGATAAGGTTGCGACCACAAAGTAAGTTTTAATGGCTCGTCGTTCAATCAGGCGAACACGGTGAGCAATCCAGAGCATACATCGAGGAGAACATTTTGTTTTAGTCGTTTCGTTCGTTACGGGTGGGGCGTTTATTTTAATGCGTTCTATTTTTTTATTAACTGCACTTTTTCGTTTTTTTCTTCTATAAATTTGTTTGCTAAGAGATACTTAATAGTAATTTCCATCTTCGCTCCTATTTTGTTGCCAGTTCTTTGATTATTATAAATTTCTCTTGCAATATCCGTTATTAAAGCATCTTTACTAATGCTAAAATGAGCTTTGAGAATATCGACTATAGCCGATCCTAATTCCTCTTTTGGGATTAAAACAAAAGGTCTTTGTTCTTCTGTAGAGATTCTCACGGGAGATATCCCATTGATTTTATTTAGAGCAACTGTATTTTGATTGATATAGACACCTTTATCCTCTTTTAGTTCTTTGAGGAATCCTTCAAATAAGTTTTCTATACGATTTCCTAGTTTTTGTATGCCAACACTATCAAGAACCCTTTTGAAGAGAAGCTCTTTCTCTATTGGACCTTCTGCTTCTATCACTTTTAATAGTCTTTGCTTAAGGTCGTTTGAGTGATAATAACTATTTAGGTCTCCATAACTGTTAAATTGTAGGGTTATACTTTTCTGCGGTAGCTCACAAGTTTCATATTTTTTATATTTTGATTTTAGTGTTACTTCTTTAAAATCGTTTACCTCTTCTATTTTTGAAAATTGCTCTATCTTATTGATTGTCATTAGACTTTTTTGTTTTGAAATTGCTTGAATTTTATTCTTGATTTTTTCTAATTCATAATCTCTATTGCTTAACCAGTC
>DATDVW010000045.1:0-5785 GCA_035289865.1 Candidatus Nanoarchaeia archaeon | reverse complement strand
TATATATAAAGCAGGAACAAGCTTACGGGAATTACCGCTATTCCATCTTTTTGCTCAAATTTGCTTTTACTTACCAGCACACCTTGTTTAAGTTTTTTAATTCCTATTAAATCCCCTATATTAATCTGGTTTTGGTATTTAACTTCAACTCCTCTCGGCCCATTAGGAGTTCTTAAAATAAAATCTATTTCTATGCCTTTTTTTGTTTTTGTATAAAACACATTATCTGAAGGATCAAATATGTCTGACGGCCTAAAAGAATAAGCTATCCTGCATAAATGATTTGCAACAACTGATTCGACCAATACAGATTTAGTCTGCGGGTTTTCAAGATACTCATTTGTTGTAATAAAAGGATCTCTTGTACCTTCATACAGCCAGTTGCGCAGGGCATGAAAAATAAATGGATTTTCAACATAAATTTTCTTATTGCTTGATGGCTTTTGCTTTCCGTCAAGCTCAATAAGGTAGAAGATGCTTATCACAAATGTGTCTCTTAAGATATAGGCATATTGCTCTACAGTGGAGGATGAGGCTATGTCATTTTCAGTTCTAATTCCATTCCAGCTTGCAGCAGTTCCCATCCTTTTTAGAATTGAAGCAAGTATTAGTTTTGCAGTTTTCTCTTCTCTGCCTGAGCGGGTGATGTCCCCAATAACCTGCTTAAGATATAAGTCGTATAACTGAGGTGAGATCTTTTTTGTATTTGCATATTCATTTACCGCCAGCATTATTCCGCCCGTAATGAGGTATTCATCAAAAAGCGAATCAAGCTGCAAAAGCAATCTGCTCAAATCCCAAGATGATTTTGGGAGATTCCCAGAGATAATCTGCTTAAATTCCTCATTGCGGGCCTGCGGCTCATGAATGCCCCATTTCTTTACCTGCTCATAGAGCTGAGGATTCCTCATCTCAACGTATTCTGCAAATTTCATCGGAAGGAGTATTTTGTTTGATGAGACGCCTTCTTTTTCGCCAGTTCTCCCTGGAAGGCGCTCTGTGCTTTTTTTTATGTCCAAAACATTTGAGCCAGTAATCAGCATGGTTACGCTGCTATTTGAATCTATGAAAAATTTTATTGCTTTTTGCCAGTCTTTGACAGCAGTTATTTCATCAAGAAAAATAAATATTCTGCCGCTATTCTGCTTTTTTACCCAGCCATTGTATTCTTCCAACAACCCAATAAGCTCCTGATTGTCCTTTACGCTGTCGCATGCAAAATACATGATGTTTGAAGCATTCTTTTCTGCAAGCAGATTCCTTATGAGAATTTTTACAACCGTTGTTTTTCCAACCTGCCTTGGCCCTCTTAGGCTGTAAACTGCATTTTTTTCAAGATTGATGTATTTCAAAAGGCGAGGCATCCATTTTACAGAGGCGTTTTCAAATTCCCGCAGCTTTAGGTCTTCATGTATCCTGCCAGGATCTTCCCACCAAGGATTCTGTTTTCGCATGTCTGATATATTCATTTTAATAGTGTAATATGTATTTATTTATAAATGTTTCCATATTTAGATATAAACCTATTTATAAATAACTTCATATTGCGATATGAACTTGTTTATAAATGAATTGATATTTAAGTATAAAATTAAGCTATTTCGCCCCTCACATCAACCTTGCCCCTAACAACATGATGAATTAAACAACCTTCACCCTTGGAAACGGCACGATAAACCTTCCGCCCTTGTCCAGGTATTCCTGCTCTTTTTCCATGATCTCCTGGAGGTGGTTCCAGGCGAAGAGCAGGGCGTAGTCCGGCTGATCCTGGCGGAAATGCTCTGGGGAAACGACAGGGATGTGCATGCCCGGGGTGTAGAGCCCCTGCTTCTCCGGGGTGCTGTCCGCAACATATTCTATGATGTCCGGGGTGAGCCTGCAGTAGTTGGTGATGATCGTCCCCTTGGAGGCGGCTGCATAGCCCGCTACCCTCTTGCCCTGCGACTTCAGCACCTGGAGGAGCGCGAGCAGCTCTTTCCTGCTCGCATCCGCCCTGCCGGCGAACGCCCGGTAGGCGTCAAAGGAGGCGAGCCCCTGCCGCTCCTCCTGGCGGATGATCTCCGCAACCCTGGGCGATACGGGGATGCTGGTGTTCTGCCTGCGCTTGACGTAAAAGCGCATCGAGCCGCCGTGGACGTCCTGGGGCTTCGCATCAAAGAGCGCCATGCCGTGGCGCTGCACCAGGGAGGCGATCGCATGTGCCGTAAAGTAATAGATATGCTCGTCATAGAACTGGTCATAGGTGCTGTTCTGCAGGATGACAGGAAGATACGGGTCCTCAAAGACAAAGACGCCGTCATCCTCCAGCAGGATGGCGACGGCGCGCATGACCTCATTGAGGTCTGCTATGTTCAGGATGACGTTTGAGGAGAGGATGGCCCTGGTTTTCCCTTTGGCGCTGACGATGTGCTGCGCCAGGCCCTCGGTGAAGAACTCGGTCAGGGTCTCGATCCCCTTGCCCCGGGCGATCTCCGCGACATTATGCGCGGGCTCGATGCCCAGCACCCGGTACTTTGCCCGGTCAAATGCCTGGAGCGTGATGCCGTCGTTGCTGCCGATGTCCAGGACCAGCGAATCCGGCCGGAGGAAGCCGGCGATCTCCGCGGCGAACCCGCTGAAGTGCTCCGCCATGCGGCTTGATGTCGAGGAGAAGAACAGGTATTTCCGCTTCTGCTCCCGGTCCGGCCGGAGGTACATCTCGTAGGGAACGACGGTCAGCAGCTGCACCATGTGGCAGCCGGGGCAGTAGCCAGCCTCAAGATGGTAGAAGAACTCCTGCCGGAGGAGGTCCTCGCCGGAGAGGAAGGCGTTGGCGATCGGCATCCTGCCCAGGGAGAGGAAGGCGAACAGGGGAGTGCTGCAGATCTTGCATCGGTTGGAGGTCGCCGGGGGCATACGGCAGCGGTAGCGGGCAGATTTATAAGGATTATGCGGGTGGAGTATTCTGGTGGGAGGGCTCGGATGATTTAAATATGATAGTGCATTCTCCTGCCTTATGAGCATCGCTGATGTCCAGGCCAAGAGGCTCATCGTCCACGCTGACGGCCGCGGCTATCTTTTTGAGGGGCTGCGTGCGGACGACGGGCTGTTCGGGGGGAGATACGGGCAATGCCTGATCTCGGTGCTGCATGATGGCGTGATCAAGGGGCTGCATCTCCACCGCAAGCAGACGGACTTCACCTTATGCGCGAAGGGGAGGGTGCTGTATGTGGCTACTGACGGCACAAAAGTGAGAAAATTCCTCCTGGACGGGGCTGCCCCTGTGCTCCTCAAGATCCCTCCCGGGGTCTGGCACGGCTACCAGGCGATAGGGGGGGAAGCGCTGCTCGTGCATATCATGGATATGGCCTATGACCCTGCGGACACGGAAGCGAGAGACCCGCATGCGTTCGGCAACCTCTGGCACCTGCACGGCGTGGAGAATGTTTAAATAGCACATTACTGTTCTCTCCCGCATGGACAGCCTGAAGACCATCGCCAAGGGAGCGGGGATCGTGTTTGTCGGAGTGAGCGTATCCAAGCTCCTTACCTATATCTACCGCATCATCGTCGCGCGGATCGGGGTGGAGGAATACGGCATCCTTTCGCTCGCGCTGGCGCTGTTCGGGATTGCAACCGTATTTGCCGTCGCCGGGCTGAATGTGGGAGTGACGCGCTATTTCGCGTTCTACCGCGCGAAGCAGGATGAGGCGGGGGCAAGGGGAGTGCTGTTCTCCTCGCTGAAGATCACCGCGCTGCTCGGGGCGGCGCTTGCCGCTCTCCTTATCATCTTCGGGAAGCCCATCGCATCATTCTTCCATGAGGACCTGCTTGCTCCGGTGCTGATCCTGTTCGCCGTCGGAATCCCTTTTTACGCGGTGAAAGAGGTGGTGCTTGCCGCGATCACCGCTGCTAAGCAGATGGTGGACAGCGTGCTCGTCCGGAACGTGTTTGAGGGCGGGGTGAAGCTGCTGCTCACCCTGGGGCTGGTCTCCCTGGGCTTCGGCCTGCTGGGGGCTGCCTGGGCGCATCTCATCGCGCTGGCGGCGGCAACGCTCCTGGGGCTCTACCTGCTCCAGACAAGAACATTCTCCCTGACGAGCGCCAACGCGAGTCCTGTCAGCAGGGAGCTGCTCTCCTATTCCCTTCCGGTGATGTTCACCACTCTGTTTGCGCAGCTCATCACCTGGACCGACGTGCTGATGCTCGGCTATTTCCGGACAGCGGGAGAGGTGGGGATATACAATGCCGCCCTGCCGACCGCAGCGCTGCTTTCCATCATCCCGGGCGGGATCCTCACCCTGTTCGTCCCGGTGATGACCGAGCTGCTGGCGGCGCAGAAATCCAGGGAGTTCTCCGCGACCTACCAGACGAGCAGCAAATGGATATTCTTCATGAACCTTGCGCTGTTTGCCCTGCTCATATTCTTCGCCCCGGAGATACTTGCCCTGCTGTTCGGAGCGGAGTACGCTGCAGGGGGAAGCTCGCTCATCATCCTTGCTGGAGGGTATCTCATTTACCAGACCTTTGCCGCGTCGCTCCAGGTGCTGCAGGTGATCGAGAAGACCCGGCTGGTGATGATCGACACGCTGATCGCCGCCCTGGCCAATATCGTCCTGAACGCGCTGCTGATCCCCCGGTATGGGATGATGGGCGGAGCGGCAGCCACGGCAGCCAGCCTGAGCCTGTTCGGTATCATGGTGGTGTTCCAGGCGCATCATTTCACCGGGATGCATCCCTTCCGCCCGAGCTACCTGAAGGCAGCTGCTGCAGGAGCGCTGGGGCTTGCGAGCATTGCCTATATCCCCTGGGGAAAGGGATTGCTCCGCATAATCGTCCTCGGAGTGATATTTGCTGGGGTATACGGCATCAGCCTGCTGGTGCTGCGGAGCATGGACGAGGAAGATGTGGAAATCCTCAGGGTGATCGAGCGGAAGAGCGGGATACGGATGGAATGGCTGCAGAAGATGATTCAGAAGTTCGCATAGCTAAGTATGATTCCAGTGCTGCGCGGAAATGGCTGAACTGATAGCAGTGAGTCAGCAAGCGCCCCTCTTTTTGGTAGAACAAAGTGTCCTGCAGGTCTGTAGCGCTCCATGGCATCTCCCTGAGATGTTTCGGGAGCAGATGAATTCCTTTCTTGTAGTAGAACGGGCCGAGAATCCTGTGCCTGTGCAGCGAAGAGTCAAACAGCCCCTGCCCGGCAATAATCACCAGGCTTTCCGCGGTGAAGCTGAGGTAGGGGAAGCGCCAGCCTTTGATCGGGATGCGGTGGAGCTTGAAGAGGGCAACGGTCTTTTCCACAACAGCCTGCTGCTGGCTGAGGCTCAGCTCTGCAAACCGCTCATGGTGATATCCATGGCCGCAGATGATATGGCGCTTGGCAAGGGCGCGGACCGCTGCTGGATATTTCCTGAGCATATCTCCGGTGATGTAGAATTCACCGGTGAGAGAGTAGCGCGAGAGCAGCCCGGCAAAGGCTAATGCTGCAGCCATATCCTGCTCAATATCCATAGTAAAGATTTGCATAGCACTAGGAGCGAGGCGGTGTTTAAAAAGATTCTAGTTAATCTGGTATAAATATACCCGAATCCAGACGAACTGGTTGAAGTACAGCCGGGTGTAATGCGTGTCAAGGTAGGGCACGAGCAGTTTGTTCGGGTCGTGCACTAATCGCTCAATCACCCACATGCGCTTATACCCGGAAACAAGAGCGGGAAGAGTTTCAAGGTTTTCAAGAGTGACTATAATGTTCTGCCCGTTCAATGGTTCAGAAGGACTGGGAAATCCAACGACCGGCAGAGTT
>DATDVW010000044.1:0-11409 GCA_035289865.1 Candidatus Nanoarchaeia archaeon | reverse complement strand
TCCGATGTCGATGAGCCAAAGCAAAGTGCTTCAGCTGCTCAAAGGAAATTTGAGCCACAAATTATTTCGGCGGCAGCCGAAATTTCGTCTGCGCTATCCGCAGGGGCATTTCTTCAGCCCCGGAGCGTATGCCGGCAGCGTAGGCTACAATACTGTTGACTTTGTCGACAGCTATGTGAGAAATCAGGTAGACATACACCAGACGCGGCTTCCGTCGTTCGCGTCAGGAAGCCCCGCTCCGAACTCCGCAGAGTGAGGAGTTGGGCGAAGCCCAACCCTTTAGGGCGGGGAGGAGGTCACTAAATGAATTTTCCACTATAGTATTATGAGAATTAATGCAGGATCTAAGAATGATGTAAAAATTAGAGCGGTTAGAGAAGCCATTCGCGATTATAATTTTTTGTCAAATGCAGAAGTTTCAGGATTAGAAGTTAGCGTATCATTCTTTGCAGAGAAAACAGAAGTTGGACGATCATGATAAAGAGAATCTGCCGGAAGAGATTGCTGATGTCATCATCACTGCCCTGCTTCTTGCGAAATCGATGGACATCGATATTGAAAAGGCGCTCGAAAAGAAGGTTGAAAAGGTGAATAACCGATACGAATAGTACCTGCAGTGATGCCTATGGCCTCTGCAGCGGCATACCGGATATTCTGGTTCCCCGCAGGTCATAATAGGTCGCTTCCTTGATCTCCACGTCCAGCATACTCCCCAGGGGATGGCTCCCCTCGACCACCACCGGCTTGTATGCGAAATTCCTGCCGACCATCGTATTTCCCTTCCCCTGCTCATCGATCAGGATGCTCCCCCGCCATCCCAGCCAGCGCCGGTTGTTCTCCAGGGATATCCTGCGGGACAGGGCAGTCATCCGCCGTGACCGGTCTTTGGTGACCGAGCCTTGCACCTGCTCCATCGCTGCCGCCCTGGTGTTTGGCCGGGGGCCGAACCGGGAGATGTTCAGGACATCCGGCCGGGTCTGCTCAATGAGGCGGAGGGAATCAAGGAATTCCTCATCGGTCTCAGTAGGGAAGCCGGCGATCATGTCCGTGCTGATAGTGATGTCCGGGATGGCCCTGCGGAACTCTTCCACGATATGTGTATATTCCCCAGTTGTGTACGCCCGCCACATCTTCCTGAGGACCCGGTCATTGCCGGACTGCACCGGCAGGTGAAGGAACTTGAACATCTTCTCTGACCCGTAGATAGCGATCAGCTCAGGGACCATATCCTGGACATGGTTCGGATTGGTCATGCCTATCCGTATCCGGAAGTCATACGGCAGGTCGATCAGCCGCTGCAATAATGCAGGCAGCGAGCTGCCGCAGTCCTTCCCATAGGCGCCGGTATCCTGGGAGGTGATCCAGATCTCCCGGATGCCCCCCTGCAGCGCGCTTTCCGCCTGCGCGATGATGGCATCCGCATCATAGCTCACCAGCTTCCCCCTGGTCTGCGGCACGATGCAGTAGGTACAGCTTCCCAGGCAGCCGGAGAGTATCGGTATGATCTCGATGGCGCTGTTCTTCCGCAGCTTGGGCAGGTTGAGCCGGGAGCTCAGCGTTTTCTCCACCAGCTGGAGGGGCCGCCCGTTCTGCGCTGCCGCGACTACCCGGGATACCTGGGTGAGCTGGTGCGTCCCCAGCAGCGAATAGCCGGAAACCTTCTCTGGCGCTGACTGCGGGATGCATCCGGCGATGATAATCTTTTTTCCCGGATGCCTTTCCTCCACTTTCCCCAGCCGGTTGAAGAACGCATGCTCTGTCGCCTGCTTCACATTGCAGGTGTTGAAGATGATGGTGTCTGCATCCTCCAGGTTATAGGTGATCTGGTGCCCCTCCTCCTGCAGCAGGCCCGCCATCACCTCAGAGTCAGACTGGTTGAGCGAGCAGCCGGAGGTCTCGATATAGACTCGCGCCATGCAGGAGAAATAACTGGGCCTGTTTAAAAGTGTTGCTTTTCAGAGTCATAGACAAAGGCATACGTCCGCATGCTAATCCGCCTGCTGGAGTATCGCCTGGCGGTATTCCTCGACCTTCGCCAGATGATGCCGGGTGATCGTCGGCAGCGTCGTGTCCCCCCGGATATACGCTGCAACCCTCTGCGGCCCGCAGTTGTAGGCGGCAAGGCTCGCCTCCCAAGGATCTGCATATCCCTTGGCGGAGAAATACTGGTGCAGGTCAGCAAGGTATTGGGCCATGGCGGAGATGCTCTTTGCCGGGTCGAACGGCTCGTGGATCTGCGCAAGGGTTGAAGGGTCCTGGTGATGGGCGACGAGATTCCGGAGCGCCTTGCCGTAGGCAGTGTCTGCGCTGGTGAACCCTGCCCCGCGGTAGGTCTTCATCCCGTAATGCACTGCAATGCCCGGCATCATGCTGCCCAGGCCAGAGCCGCCGTCGTCGCCGAGATTCAGCATGAGGTGATCTCCGCCGCTCTCCCGCATGATCAGCGCAAAAAGCTGGTGCTGCGGGATGCCGTATCTCCGCTCTTCATCCTGTATCAGCCGCGCATAGCGCTCCGTGCGCTGCAGCCTCCCTTCCAGTGAGAATGGCAGTGCGGTGATGGTGTCCGGCGCGTCATGCTCGATGCTTTCGATGCAGTCAAGGAATCCGCGGATGTCAGGAGCATCAGGCAGCCCTGGATAAGATAGTCCGGGGAGCGTTGATATGTCCTGGAATGCCGCGCGGTCGTGCAGCGGCAGGTCAGGATAGTGCTCCGCTGCCTTGTTCACCACTGCTGCGCCCAAAGCGGTGTACACTGCCGCGGTCACGCCGAGCAGCAGCGCTTTGCCGAGTATTCCGGTAGGTTGTCGTGTTCTCATGGGAAATGCCTCAGAGAGGATCAGTGCGGGGTATAAAGCAGAATCTGCTGATGCATACCCGGCTGTTTCAGGGGATACGCAAGTGATTTATAAACGTTGCGGAAATGGGCCGGCGGAACGTAAGGTTTTAATAGTGCTAATGCAGGATTGAAATATAAATAAGTGTACGAGCAAGGCATTAGTTTACGAATAAGAGGCTGAAAAGAGGCAGAAGGCGGGTATCGCATAATTTGCGGAAAGATATGACGGGGCGAGGTATGACAAAGATAGGCGTGATGGCATGGATGCGGGTATTGCCGCTTTTGGAAAGCAGGATCGTCAGCCATGTCGCGCGCAAGCTAAAGATGACGCATGCACATGTATTCAAAATAACAAAAGAGATGGAAGAGAAAGGAATGATTCAGAAGATAAGAGGGGGGAGGGAAGTGAAGATAATATTTACTGAGCAGGGCAAAAAGATGAGCAGGCTGTGCAAGCCGTTGGTGAAATATGTTGATACGATGTCAATAGGAGGGGTTAATAGAACGGATGTAAGATTGAAATCAAAACTATTCTCAAGACGGGTAAAATTAAAACATCCTTAATAGAACGGGTGTAGGATTAAAATCGAAAGAGCGGATGATTTCCCCTCAAACAGCAAATTTCTTTACTAAATTCTTTCCTTTGTTAAGCAGCAATAGGGCGGTGTCCGCATCCGGCGCATCAGCCACCACCCGGAACATCCCTGCCTCGGTCTTGCTCTGCCGGAACCAGAGGAAGCTGTTATCAATCATCACCTTGATGCCCCCAGACTGGTCGCCGGTGTATTGGATCGGGCGATCCGGGAAGCAGGAGAGGATATGTTCCCTGATCTTCGGCACGTCCGCGGCGGCAACCTGCACCTGCAGGGAAAGGGTGCAATACAGGGGCAGCGCGGCGATCAGCTCTGCTAGCGGCTTCCCGGTCTTCGCCAGGATGCGGAGCACAAAGCAGAGCGCAAGGATGCCATCACGGACAGTGCTCGGCGGGATGATCACCCCTCCGCTGCTTCCCTCGCCGCCTACCGGCGCATTGCAGCGGAGCATCTCCTCCACCACGTTCACCTCCCCTACCTCGACCTCATGGACAGCCGATCCATGGTTCTCCGCGATCCGCCTGACCAGGCTGGAGGTGGCGTCGTTCACCACCACCGGCCCTTTTTCCTCCATCAGTATCTCGTCAGCCAGCAGCGCCAGGATCTGGTGGCCGTTCACCATCTTCCCCGAGGGCAGCATGATCTCCAGCCGGTCGGCGTCGCAGTCAAAGGCAGCGGCAAAGGAGGCATGATGCTGCGCAATGATCTCCGGAAGGCCGCGAAGCGCGTCCGGGGTCGGCTCGATCTGTCTGCGGAATGTGCCGACATCGTAATTGACCGGGATGTTCTCCACGTGCAGCCACCGCAGGATCTCCTCCAGGATGACCGCAGCCGCCCCCCCGTTGGGATCGGTCACGATGCGGAATTTCCTCTTCCGGATGGCATCAACATTCTGGTTCCGGGTGAGGTTCAGCGCATAATGGAGGTACATCTCCAGCGCATGGGCATGCCGGTCAACAACATTCCTGTTCTCCTGCCGGGCAAGGTTCCCCCGGTGAAAGGCGTCGATCACCCGCTGCATGTCTGGGGGAAGCAGCACTCCCCCATTCTTCCTCAGGAATTTCATCCCGTTATGCTCCGGCGGGTTGTGGGAGGCGGTGATGATGATACCGCCGTCTGCGTTATACTGCCGGACCGCAAAGGAGATGGTTGGAGTAGGCGCGATGCCGACATCGATCACCTGCGGAAGGCTGCTGATCACCGCCTGCTTCAGGGCTGCGGATGATTTTCTGGTGTCGCAGCCCACCACGATCTTCGGCGGTTTGGGGAACAGGGAGAGGTACGCAGCGGCGTAATCGCGGCAGACCTCCTCATTGATGTCTGCCGGATAGATTCCCCTGATGCCGGAGAAGGATTCGGTGCGCATGAGGGTGAGGATACGTCCATGTTTTAAAGGTTTATGCAAGCGCGAAGATGTTTCACGGAAAAAAAGAAAAAGTATATAAACGGCGTTTCTCAGATGGAGGGTATGGGAGACTTGCAAAAAAAAGGGCAAAACTATATCCTCTGGCTTATTTTAGTGGTCATAGTAGTGCTGATTATTTGGCTTATTATCAGAAGGGTGGGTGGTTAGCATAACGAGCCTGCTGGAAGGCATCAAAATAGAGCATATTATTAACCTGTTGCTCACGATATTTGCGGTCTTTCTTCTTGTCCAGATATTCAGGCAGATACTTGGGGGATCATGGAGCACCGAGGATATTATTGTTGGCCTGCTCATATTTAATCTGGGGGCGATATTCACCATCGGCTTGATGGTGGCTCAGCTTAAGGCGGACCATAATCATCTCAAGAGCCAGTTCCAAAGTTTAGCGAACGATTTTAAGACAGGAATAAAAAAGAGATAGCCAACTATTGTTCTGGTGATTGGGGAGAAGGCAGAACAGGGCGGTCATCAGGTATCTGATGCTGTTCAACACAAACAATATAAACCTCCTGCAGATATTCCCTGCTATGGATGCACGATACCTGCATGACGCCTACCAAAAAGAGTTTGCCGCGAAAGTGATTGCCGTCGACGGAAATTTCGCCTATCTGGACCAGACCTATTTCTATCCGGAGGGCGGCGGCCAGCCGCATGACACCGGCGTATTGCAGCGCGGCAATGAGCGGTTCCCGGTGGTGTTCACCACCAGGATGTCCGGGAAGATCGCCCATCAGCTGAGCATCACGGGATTGCAGCCAGGAGACAGCATCCGGGGCATGATCGACTGGAACCGGAGATACGCCCTGATGCGGATGCACACCGCAGCCCATATCCTCAGCGAGGTGTTCCACCGGCAGGCCGGTGCCCTCATCACCGGCAATCAGCTGGATGTTACCGCAAGCCGCATCGATTTTTCACTGGAGAGCTTCACCAGGGAGGCGGTCGCTGCCTACGTCGCGCAGGCGAACGATGTCGTCAGGCAGGACCTGCCGGTCACCATCCGCTTTCTTCCCCGGGAAGAGGCCATGAAGCTCCCCCAGGTCTCCAAGCTGGCGATGGGGCTGCCGCAGGGGATCGCAGAGGTCCGCATCGTCTCGATCGGCGGTTTCGACCAGCAGGCAGACGGCGGCACCCATGTCCGCTCGACAAAGGAGATCGGCGCCATCCTGCTGGACAAGATAGAGAACAAGGGAAAGGCGAACCGGAGAATCTATTTCTCCCTGGGCGGATGCTGAACCAGGTCGGCGATGTCGAGCATGGATTCATGGTCGTGCACGGGCAGTGCAATAAGAGTACCGTTACGGTGCTCAAGCCGATAGTGCTCAAATGATGAAACGCCGCTCTTTCTGATGACTCCAAAAGTATCTGCCATCATGCCAAACCTGCGGTAGAAAAAATCATACGCAACCGTGAGCTGGTTCTGGATACCGTCTCGGTGATTTTTTCTGCTTTTACCTGTTCCTACCCGATCAACCTTTGCCTCAACAAGATAGAGACGGGGAGGAGGGCCGGCATCATACGCAGCGAGGTCTACCTGGCCGATGCAGGTCATCCCCTCAAGGAGCACAACCTCAAGGTATACCTGTGCAGATGGAGGTATGTTCGTGTCCAAGAGACCGAGCTTTTTGGTGATGTCCGTAAGGAGCGCGGGGTGCAGCCGGTCATTGTTCCCCTGCGGCTGGTTGCAATGGGCAGCGAGGTAATCGGTAAGCTCCATGCCGTCCATAAATGAGGAGGCATATTTAAATATGCCCTCTGTCCCATAGCCGGGATGGACCTCGCCCAGATCACCGGAAGGCTCTCCCGTCTGGAGGGATGGGAGCTGGAGGGGGACACGATCAGGAAAGTGTATACTTTCCCGGATTTCCCGTCGGCGATGGCCTTCGCCAACCGGGTGGCAGGCATTGCGGAGCAGGCAGGCCATCACCCGGACATCCTGGTCCAGTACTGCAAAGTCACCCTGGCGCTCACCACACACGACGCCGGCGGGCTGACGAAGAAAGACTTTGACCTCGCCGCGCAGATTGATGCGCTTTGACTTGTTCCCTTTTGTTTTACCTCTCCCCAGTTAATATACAAAATCAAAACATTTATATATAAGTATACAAAAGAGTATACTGCTAAAAAGCAGGTGATACGATGGAGCAAGCCGAGCTGCTGTTCAAGGAGAACGTGGATGCGTGGATCAAGCAGATCCGCAATGAGCTTTCTGAATTCCAGGACATCCCCGCGGTCGTCGAGGAGAACATCAACAACATCCAGCATAATTATGAGCTGATCCAGGAGATGAAAGATGAGGTGGAGGACCTGAAGCAGGAGGTCAAGCTCCTTAAGATCATGCACATCCTGGTGCTCAAGCAGAAGAACGAGCCGATGAAGACGCCGGCGTAAAGGCGGCGTTGAATCAGAAGATTAATATAGGAAGATTTCTTCAGCCCCAATATGGATTTCAGGGAAGCGATCATCCATGAGCTGCAGAAGCGCGGCGCGCACGATGTCCATCTTGATATTCCACCGCCAGGTATGGGCGATTTCGCGTTCCCCTGTTTCTCCCTGAGCAGGAACTTCAAGAAGAACCCGGCAGAGATCGCAGCGCATCTCGCCCGGGAGATCAGGCTCCCGTTCATCGAGAGGATAGAGGCAAAGGGCCCCTACCTGAATTTTTTTATCAGGAAAGAGGCGGTGGTGCAGCGGGCGGTCGCGCAGTCTGTCCGGCCGGCAAAGAGAAACGGGAGGGTGCTCATGGTCGAGTACTGCGCCCCGAACACCAACAAGCCCCTGCACCTGGGCCATCTCCGCAACATCTGCATCGGCAGGGCAGTGAGCAATCTGCTTAAGCATCAGGGATACAAAGTGATCCAGGCGAACCTGGTGAACGACCGGGGCATCCACATCTGCCAGAGCATGCTTGCCTACCAGAAGTGGGGCAAAGGCAGGAAACCCAACCAGAAGCCGGACCATTTTGTCGGTGAGTTTTATGTGATGTACCAGCAGAAGAAGGATGAAGCCCTGGAAAAGGAGGCTTATGATCTCCTGCAAAAGTACGAGCAGGGCGACAAAAAGACCATTGCCCTCTGGAAGCGGATGAACCGGTGGGCGCTGGATGGGTTCAGCCAGACCTTCAGCGAATTCGGGGTGAGGTTTGACCGGACATACTATGAAAGCGCATATTACCGCCAGGCAAAGGAGCGGGTGCTCCAATATTACAAGAAAGGCGTATTCAAGATGGATGCTGCCGGCAACATCATCGTTGAGCTGGAGAAGTTCCAGCTGCCCTACCGCGTGCTCCTCCGGGATGACGGCACCTCGGTGTATATCACCCAGGACATCGAGCTGGCGTTCCGGAAGTTCAGCGATTATCCCCTGGAGAAAAGCATCTATGTGGTCGCGTCAGAGCAGAACCTCCATTTCCAGCAGCTGTTTGCCGTCCTGGGGATGATGGGGATGGACAGGGAAAAGCTCCATCACCTCTCCTATGGCCTGGTCAACCTGCCGGAGGGAAGGATGAAGTCCAGGGAGGGCAAGGTGGTGGATGCGGATGATATCATCGCTGAGCTGGAGACGCTTGCAGGGGAAGAGATCAGGAAGCGGCACCAGCTGCCGGACAAGGAATTAGCAGAGCGGAGCAAAGCTATCGGGTTGGCCGCCATCACCTTCTACATGCTGAGATTTGACCATCTCCGGGATATCACGTATAATCCTGCGGAGAGCATCGCCTTTGAGGGGGAGACCGGGCCATATATCCAGTACACCCATGCACGGATCTGCTCGATCCTCCGGAAGCAGGGGAAGCGGAGCAAGATGCCCCGTAAGCTCGCCGGCGTTTCCCCAGATGAAGCGGGCATCGCCCTGCTGCTCCTCAATTTCCCCGGGGTGGTGGAAAAGGCAAGCCAGGAATACAAGCCAGCATTGCTCTGCACCTATCTCCTCCAGCTCTGCCAGGCATTCAACAGCTATTATGTCCATTTCCCGATCCTGAAGGCAGAGCAGCCCGTGCGGGAGACGCGCCTGGCGCTTGCCCGGCAGGTGAAGGAAACTGTCGCAGCAGGCCTCTCGCTGCTCGGCATCGCCGCCCTGGAAGAGATGTAGCATGCAGGAAGATGCAAAAGGGGTGTGGGAACTGCATAAAAGGAAGATCATCGTGGGAGCAGCCATTGCGCTGATCATCATCGGCATATACTCCTTCCGCATCTGGACAGAGGCGCAGATCCTCCTGGGCAAGAGCCTTATCGTCACGGTTTCACCCGGGGAATCCTCGGTGCAGCTGCAGTATGGCCAGCAGCAGAACATCACGTTCACTGTCACCGCAGCGCATGCCCGCCCCTGTGCTGCGCTCTGTACCTATGAGTTCCAGGATACCAGCGGGAACAGGATCAGGGATGCCGGCACCATCCTCCTCCAGGATCAGGAATCAGTGCAGCGGACATATCAGCTTGCGGTCTCCAGGCTGGGCACAGGGCAGGACCTGTACAATTTCCAGGTGCGGTGCATCCCCAAAGAATCGCTGCTCTGCCCGGCAACCGCCCAGGAGACCTTCCGCTCCTCCCTGGTGATCGTCAATTATGACCTCAACGAGCTCCAAAGGCAGCGGAAAGAGGCGCTTGCTGGAGATATCACCGCGTTCCTCACCGGCCTGGCAGAGACAGACCTGCTGCTCCAGCAGTCGGGAAATGCGGTGTTCACCCTGAGCAAGGCAGTCAGCATGGGGCAGCTCCGCCAGGAAAAAGAGAGCATCAGCGCCTCATTTGACCGTCTCCGGATCGCAGCGGAAAATTTCCGCATCACCTGGGCTGAGCAGGACTATCTGGGCCTGGATAGGCAGTTCAACCAGAGTTTCCTGGAAGAGGTCCAGGCTCTCCGGCAGCGCATCATCCAGCTCAACCAGTCTGCATCCGCCCTCCTCAGCCAGCACAATGCAGTGGCCGGGCAGCTGAAGGCCTTCCACCGGCAATACCTGCTCGCCGGCATGGGCAATGCAACCAGCACCCCTGCAGAGCGCCAGCTCGCAGAAAGCCTCGGCCCGCAGTATCAGCTGCTGCTTGCTGCCATGGAGAACCAGACAGCAGGATACCCGGAACTGATGCAGGAGAGCGCATCCCTTCTGGACAATTTTTCGCTGGCTGCCGCAGCTATCGCCAACCGGAGCATGCTCCAGGCGATGCAAGGCGAGTATCTGGTTACCGAGGAGCAGGGCCTGCGCTGCCTGCTGGAGAACTGCACCAGTTTTCCTATGCTGGAAGCGGAGCCGGAGCTGAACGCAAGCTGCGCTGCAGCCCGGGGATTCGTCGGGGCATATGACCTGGATCAGTCCCGTGCAAAGAACGCGACAGCTGGAGCAGAATTCCCTGAAGATCCGGCATTTGCGCAGTATGTGGCAGATAAGGCGCGGCATTATCGTGAGCTGCTCCGTACAGCCTACCGCCCGGTCCCCGGCTATGCATCCGTCGTTCCACCAGAGAACCCAGTGGAGTTTGCAGAAAACCCGGAATTTGAGCAGTATAACGTAAGCCTGTACTATTACGCGCAGCATCCCCATGATCCGACGATCAATGGGTATCTCCGGGAGGTATGCATCCCGCCGTCACCTCCCCTTCCCCTGATTCCCGATGCGCCGCCGCTCCAGGAATTCCCCAGGTATGCCGCCAGTTCCACAATCGAGACCGTGCTTCCCGATGCATTGCCGGTGTGCTGCGTCTTCGGCCAGTGCCAGCCCTGCTGCCATGACGAAAGCTGCAGGAATGACCCGGATACCTTTCCGGTAGTGCTGCTCCACGGTCATTCCGTGCTCTCCGGCAGCTCGCCGGAATACTCGCTGGATGCCTTCAACAGGATCCAATACCGGCTGCAGCAGGACGGCTATATCAATGCCGGCATCCTCTCGCTCGCATCCCTGCAGCAGGGCAGCGCGGGAGAGTGGGGCATCTCCGGCAAGCCGGTCACCGTGAAGGTGAGCTATTATTACGATGCCTTCCAGAGGGCAGATGAGTATATCGTCGTGCCCACCAAGAGCGAGACCATAGACACCTATGCCGTCCGCCTCCGGGAGCTGGTGGATGCGGTGAAGGAAAAGACCGGCAAGCCCAAGGTCAAGATCATCGCGAACTCCATGGGCGGCCTGGTTGCCCGACGGTACATCCAGATATTCGGGGAAGATTCGGTGCAGCTCCTCCTGATGACCGGCACGCCGAATAAGGGCATTGTCGGCAGGGTCCGGGATTTCTGCCCCCTGCTCGGCGAGGGGCTGGAATGCAGGGACATGCAGGAGGGAAGCCTGTTCCTCAGCAAGCTGAACGATCCCGGCCAGCAGCCACTGCTGCCGATGTACATCATCGCCGGCTCCGGCTGCAGCATGGATGGGGAAGATGGCGACGGCATCGTCCTGCTGGACCATGCCCTGATCCCTAATGCCCGGCAGTTCATCATCAACGGCACCTGCCCTGGTGCCTATAGCGAGCCCCTGCATACCGCCATGCTGGACATCGGGCGGTATCCGGAAGTGTATGGGATCATCAGGGATGTCCTTGCGGGATAAGGAGAATTCAGCCCCTCATTCT
>DATDVW010000043.1:0-13030 GCA_035289865.1 Candidatus Nanoarchaeia archaeon | reverse complement strand
TTTCCAAAAAGAAATAACTAAAGATAAGAAAATGGAAGAAGTAAACAAGAGAAATGAGATATTGAAGTATATTTATGCTAAATTAGCTCAAGCTCCATTTTTTGTTAAAGACCGGATACATGCTGATGGAAAGCCTCTTTTGTTTAGGCAGGCAGCAATAAGATTACAGAATTATGCAGAGTCTTTTATTCGGGAAGAAAAAGGAGCAAGCGAGAATAGGATTATAGTCCTGCCGGGATTAAGGGGTGTTGGAAAAACAACAATGCTTTTACAGCTTTATGATTTTCTTATAAAAAAACAAGGTATAAGCCAGGACAAGATTCTTTATTTTTCGACAGATGAGTTAAAGGATTATTTGGGAGCTTCAATATCTGATGTCATCAATGTTTTTATAGAAGATATTTTAAAAACAACCTTCACTATGCTTAATGAAAAGATATTTATTTTAATAGACGAGACTCATTTTGATGAAAAGTGGGATACCTCTGCAAAAATTGTTTATGACCAATCAAAAAATGTCTTTTTGCTTCTCACCGGCTCGTCTGCGCTGAATATTGAGATGAGCATGGATTTAGCAAGGCGTGCCAGAAAGGAGAAAGTCTTCCCCCTGAGTTTTTCGGAGTACCTCGCTCTAAAATATGGGGTCAATATGGAAGCTGAATTAAGCGAATCGATTACAACTCTCATTTTCAATGCGACAGAGAAAAACGGAAAAGATGCGATTAATAGGGAAAATGAATCGATGAGAAGATCTCTTTCCATGGGCAAACCATTGGATAAGGAATTCTCCCGGTTTATAACTTCGGGCGACCTTCCATTCGGTTTGGAACTCGAAGAAAAAACGGTTTACGATAGGATTTTCAGCATGATCGAAAGAGTAATAGAAAAAGATGTGTTTGTCATTCAATCTTTTAATACAGAAACAAGAGCGGTTATAAAAAGGATAGTTTATTTTTTGGCTTCACAAAGCCTCGGGGGGACTTCTGACGCAAAACTGGCTAAACACCTCGAAACTTCTTCCAGGCAAATTAGAAATATACTAGACGTTTTGGAAAAAACACACCTTATTTTTAGCATTAAGCCTTATGGCGGCGCAGGGAAAGTTGTAAGGAAACCATGGAAGTATTATTTTCTGTCCCCGTCAGTAAATGCCGCAATAAGATTTAGATTGGGATTATATGATAAGACAAGCAAAGATATGTTCGGCGTTTTGATTGAGAACATGGTGGCTTCATGCCTGGTAAGGATGAAAGAAACGATCAACCTGCCAACAGGAATATTTTATGATTCTGATGATGGCGGAGCAGATTTTATAGTTCAGGATGGAAAAGAGAACATAATTCCTATAGAGGTCGGTTCTGGAAAGAAAGATAAAGGACAAATTGAGAGGGCGATAAAGAAATATAAGTCGAGATATGGGATAATTATTTGCGGATGCCCAAAGATTAAAAAAGAGGGCAATATCGTTTATATTCCATTTACAACGTTTTCGTCGGTATAGGGGATGGACATGCCGGAGCGAACCGGTGCTGCCCCCGGGAAACGCCGAGCGTTTCCGGGCACTCGGAAATCTCGGGATTTCCGATACGAACGAAGTGAGATTTTCTCCAGAGCCGTGCCTGTCAAGAACGCCCGCCCTATGTCGGAAATCAGGGATTCGTCAAAAATCATAGATTTCTGATGAAGGGCGGGGCGTGTTCTTGAGCGCGCTCGGAAATCGCCCTCTTGCTCCGAGCTGAAGCATGGAGCGGGCGAGTGGCGATTTCCGACGTGTCGAAAGGCTTATAAGGGGCACGCGGGCTTCTGCCGTCCGCGGGGTTATGGTGTAAGCTGGCTATCATTGTACCTTGGGGTGGTACCGATCCGGGTTCAAATCCCGGTAACCCCATTATTATGTTCTTAGGTAAATAAGAAAATAAAGGGAAAGAAGAAAAGCTACTCCACAATCAGCTTTCCGGCCATCCCCATCTGGCGGTGGCTGCCGACGCTGCAGTAGTACTCGAACGTGCCCAACTTGTCCGCGGTAAACTCCACAAAGGTGGAATTGCCCGCGCGCACTCGTTCGGTTGCTGCCTGGAACTCATCAGCCACCCAGTCGTGCATCCCTTCAACAACATCCAGCTCGATCCGCACCAGCTCTCCCTGCCGCACCCGCAAGGTCGGGTTTTCCTCACCTCCCATCATATAGCGGAAGTTCTTTCCGCTCAGCGTGAATGTCCGGGCGGACGCTGCAGGCGCTGCAGGCGCTGCTGCCAGCGCAGCCTTGCGGAGATGGGCATCCAGGAACGCCAGGGTCTTGCCCCAGGCATCCTGGGTCTCTGCAGGGGCATAGCCGCTGCCCGAGGGATTGGCAAAGGCATGCCCTACCCCGGGATAGATGTGCATCTCGTTCTTCACGCCCAGGCTGTCCAGCGCCGATGCAAAGCTGTTGACTGATGCCACCGGGATGCCTGCATCCTCCTCACCGAAGATGCCGAGCACCGGCCATTCGATGTTCTGCAGCTGCTCCGTGTCATTGGTGAGCTGGCCGTAATAGATGACGGTCGCGTCGAGCTCCTCGTTCAGCGCCAGCTGCAATGATTGTCCTCCGCCGAAGCACCAGCCCAGGGAAGCCAGTTTTTCCGCCTGGCGCTCTTCTCTCAGGTAGCGGGCTGCTGCCTGCATGGATGCTATTGCCCCCTCCGGATTGCTCCGGACGCGGCTGGAAAGCTCACGCGCTTTGGCGCTGTCTGCAGCCACCTCTCCATCATACAGATCGATAGCAAATACGGTATATCCCTCTTTCGCGAGTATTTTTGCCATCTCTTTGATGTTGTCGTTCAGCCCCCACCATTCATGGATCATGATCACCCCGGGATACTCCCCCGGCTGCCGTGGCGCTGCCACAAATCCCCTTGCTCCCTCAATGATGATATCCTGGCCGTCAACATCCGGCAGGTCCTGGCCGAGCAACGCCGGATTCCCCGAAGGAGCGGGAGCGCAGTCCCCTGCAGCGCCGATATCCCCGGCCGGGCAGGTCTCTGGCTCTCCCTGGCAGGCAGATAATACCAAGATAAACAAGATGGGCAATAATGCATACTTCATGGAGATGCACCTCGATGGTTTTTCCGATGATAGTCCAATGTCCACCGGTCTGCTCCAAAGAGAGCGACGCTGAACGCAGCAAGCGTCAGCCCGATGTCGCGCACCGCAATGTCATTGTAGCCCAACCCGCCCGCTATTCCCAGGAGATGCAGCCCCAGGAGCAGGGCAGCGATCCGGGTGAAGAGCCCAAGCAGCAGCAGGCTGCCGAACACCGTCTCAAAGATGCCGTTGGCCAGCAGCAGTGTTTCTCCCTGCGCAGCAAGGGCATCCGGCACATAGCCCAGGAAATAGCCCGGGTCAGCCAGCTGGCTGATCCCGAACCAGAGGAAAACAGCGCTCAGGCCGATCCTGGTCACGATAGGCGCGTATTCCCTGAGCTCCATGCATTTCCGCAATTTTCCGGGTTTTATAAAATGTGCGGTTGGGGCAGATTGAGCATCAGAAGAACAGGATGCCATCATATACCAGTTTCAGGCTGACTGCAGCGAGGGCAGCAAGGACGATCTTCCGGAAGAGCTGCTGGGGGAGGGCATCGACAATCCGCTTGCCGGCGTACGAGCCAGCGATAGCAATTACAAGGAGGAGGGGAAGGAAGGAATAAAATTGCGGATCGAGGAATCCGCTTCCCAGATAGATAGGGATCCTGGTGATGTCTACGGCAAGCGCAATGGCCGCGGCAGTGGCGATGTACCGCTCTTTCTGGAGACGGAAAGAGGTGAGGAAAGCCCCGCGGAGGGCTCCCCCGGTGCCAATCAGCCCGGCGAGGAATCCGGACAGGCTGCCGCCGATGACCGCATGGCGCGAGGAGGGCTGGAATGCAAACCCCGGCTTTGCCAGCGAAGCGATGGAGAAAAGCAGCAGGAATATCCCTAAGGCAAGCTTGAGCATCTCCTGGGGATAGCGCCGATTAAAAGAGCGCCGAGTACGGTGAAGAGCACGCTGGGAATCCCGAAGAGCAGAAGCAGCCGGGTGTCCAAGCCGTGCCTGAAAAACGCTATCCTGCCCAGGTTGCCAAAAATGTGGAAGCAGGCGACCAGGATAAGGGCAGTCGGGAAATCGACAAAAAACAGGGCAAAGGGCAGGAAGAGGGTGGAAGAGCCAAACCCGGCGATGGTGCCTACCACCTCTGCGAGGAAAGCGATGACGAGCAACGCCGCTGCCATGCCGCGTTTCCCGCATACGCTCTATAAAAGCATTGTGTTTGGCAGGCTAGACAAAGGAAAGACGAAAGAAGGTCTCAGAATATCTCTTTGCCCCAGATTGTCCGCTCCACGCTCGCTGCCCTTGCGCCCTGCGCAAAGGTGACAAGGAAAGCCAGCAGGAACAGGATGGCGGGCGCTCCCATGTTCACCAGGGGATTCCATCCGCCCACTAATGCATGCCCGAGGATATAGGCCACGATCATCTCGATGGCGCCGAAGAACGATGCCAGGCGCGTCAGGACGCCGAACACCAGGGCCAATCCGATCAGGAACTCAGCTGCGCCAGCGTACCAGACGAATGTGCCGAAAGGAGCAGGCCCGCCGGGCATGCCCCATAACCCAAACAGCTTCATGATGCCGAACAGGAAGAAATAGGCGCCGATGCCGATGCGGAATATCACATACAGATGGTTGCCGTACTTTGTTTCAAGGTATGCCATGGTGCTTTCCCTGCAGGATTGCTGTCATGCTTATTAAACCTTCTGTTCTGCAGGTAAGTGCAGGTAAGGTCAACTGAAACGTTAAATGCGAGAGCGCCGGCTGTGGCGGTGTGTCAAAAACCTTCGGTTTTTGAGCATACTCGGAAATGTCTTACATTTCCGATACGACGCCCTCGCTGCGCTCGGGCTGCTCAGGGAAACCCTTCGCCGCACGCCACGCCGGCGCTGACCAGCCAGGGGATGCCCCCTCCGGGGTGGCTGGTAGGGTGCGCGAGCAGAGCGGGCGCGCCCGTCAGCCGCCGATGGCATGGCGTGCGGCGGAATAAAGACATCGAACCTGATGTTGCGATACTGCCCATTCCACCGCTACCCCTGCATATGGTGGACCGGGACCTTTTCCAGGTCAATGGTGTCCATCGCCCTGCGCATCCAGAAGTATCCGGCAACCGACGGCACGATGTTTCCCGCGATGATCGCGAGCCAGACCGCGGTGATGGGGAAGCTGAAGACCTGGGTGAAGAGATAGCTGAGCGGGATCGTGATCACCATAACTCTGAGGAGGAATATCCAGAAGCCGGGCCATGACCTGCCGATGGCCTGGAATGAGCTTGCCTCCACCATCAATGCCGCGAGGAAGCCGTAGCTGAAAGCCACGGTCCAGAGGTAGGAAAGCGAGTAACGGATCACTGCCGGATCATCGGTGAATATGCGGATCAGAGGGCTGGCAAACAGGGCAGCCAGGATGCCGATAGCCGCAGCCCCAAGGAAGCCGTAGAGGAGCGCCGCCCGGAAGGACTGTTTCGCGCGCCCGACATTGCCCGCGCCGATGTTCTGGCCGATCAGCGCCATGGCCCCGAACCCGAAGCCGATGGCGGGCAGGAAGGCAAAGAACTCTATCCGGAAGCCGAGACTGAACGCGATGGCCCCCGGCTCCAGGAAGCTGAGCGAGATGATGGATGTGAGGAGGGCGAGCCCGACCGGGAAGATGACCTGGGTCAGGGCAGCCGGGAACCCGATGTCCAGGATTTTTTTCACCGATTCCCATCTGAACGTCAGGTTGGAGAAGCGGAACCGGATCCTGCGGTGCGCGCCGGAGAGCGAGCGGAGCGCTATGACGATGAATACCGCCTGGGAGATGAGGGTGGCTATCGCAGCGCCGGATATCCCCAGCGCCGGGAATCCCAGCCAGCCGAATATCATCACCGGATCCAGCACGACGTTCACCAGCGTCGAGAGCGCAAACATCTTGGTGAGGGTGTTCGTGTCCCCCTGCGAGTTGAAGGCGAACATGATGGCCATCATGATGAAGAGCAGGACGGAGCCGCCGGCGGTGATGGTGTAGTACTCGAGCGCCGGCGCAAAGATAAGGCCGCTGGCGCCTGATGCGGCAAGCAGCTCCTCCCTGAAGACCAACGCCACTATGGTGAAGAAGACGCCCAGGATAGCGCTGAGGACAAAGGACTGCCCGAGGATGCGCTCCGCCTCCCGCAAGTTCTTCGCGCCGATGTGCATCGCCATGATCACCCCTGATCCCACAGTGATGCCAAAGCCGAGCGAGATCATGATGAACAGCGTGATCTGGGAGATGCTGACTGCCGCGATTGCCTCTGCCGACAGCTTGCTCACCCAGTACGCATCCACCAGGTTGTAGAGCGTGTAGAAGAAGACCGAGAGCATCATCGGCCAGGCCAGGGACCAGAGCTCTCTCCGGATCGCGCCATGGGTCAGGTCCTGCCCATCAAGATGCTCGTGGTGAGTGGTCATGTTTGGTGAGCCCTGGATGTTCCCCTAATTTACATATCCTTAGGCTGCAGCATGCCGACCCGGTTTCCTTCCGTGTCTTTGAACATGACAAAATCACCGATACCCGGGATAGTCATAGGCTTGTCGATGATATCTCCTCCTGATTTTTTCACCAGCCCCATGCTCTTTTTAAGGTCGTCTACTGCGATAACGACATGGGGCACAGTGCCGTCTTTGCCCTTTGGGTAAAATCCGCCGTTGATGGCTCCCTTGTTCTTGTGCATGTTATTGCCGTCCATCGGGGATGTGGCAGCCAAGAGATAGTCTCCCCTGTCCGGCCCGAGCTGCGTCATTTTCCAGTCAAAGACGGTTTCATAAAAATTCTTCACCCTCTTCTTGTTCTCTGCAGGCATCTCAAAATGCACTACCGGGTTCATGGTTCCACCTCACTTCTTCTCCGCTTCTTCATGCAGCCCCATGATGTTGCCTTCCGTGTCCTTGAAGGCCGCTATCCATCCCATGCCCTTGCCGATCTCCTGCTTCGGCATGATGATAGTCCCCCCGTTGGCGGCTATGGCCCTGCACGCCTTCTCGACGGATTCGACGCTGATGTAGTTCATGAAGGGCTGCCCTGGATTCTTGCGCTGCATCAGGCCGCCGTTTATGCCGGGAGATGTCGGCTTCATGTCCTCACCAACTTCAGTGGTCTGGACAATCCAGTAGTCGTTTCCGTCAGCCATCTCAAATTTGTTGATGTTCCAGCCAAAGGTGCCTTTGTAGAAGGTTATGGCTCTTTCCACATTGTCCGCCGGTATCTCAAAATGCACGATAGGGTTTTTCATGTTCTTCCTCCTTCCTGCCTATAAGATATTTACTTCCTTACTCAAAACGCCCCGTTCTCATTCGGGGAATCCTTGGGGATCTCCTGGCCGATGTCCCACAGTTCCGCTATTTTATCGCCGGCAAACCGGAAGATGTGCACCGCCGCAACCTCCGGCTCATCCGGATTCTGCCTGATGACCAGGGAGTGGGTGATGACCGTATCCCCGTCTGCAAAGGCCTGCTTCACGCTGAGGGACTTGTTCGGGCTCGCTTTATGGGCCTCTTCCATGGCAATAAGCAGTGATTCCCGGTCGCCCCTGAAATAAGGGTTATGGTGCGTAAACGCCTGGCTCACATGTTTTTCATAGGCTTCCCTGACCCTTCCCGAGGCCGCAAGCCTCAGGAACGATGCTGCAATTTCACTCTTGCTCATGGTGATTCTCCCTTATTCTTCAGCCTTCCATGCAGGATTCCAGGCAATCTCCCAGAGATGGCCGTCAGGGTCCTGGAAGTATCCGGCATAGCCGCCCCAAAATGTATCCTGGGCTGGTTTAGTGATATGGGCGCCAGCTTCTTTTGCCTGCTTCATTGCCTTGTCTACCTCTTGTTTGCTATGGGCAAGATGGCCGATGGTGAATTCAGTTGCACTCGGTGAATCAAGAGCGGTTTGGGCATCCCAGGCAATCTCTTTTCTGGGGTATAAGGCAAGCCGTAACCCATTTTGCAGATCAAAGAAGACGACAGCGCCGTGCTCAAATTCAGTTCCAATGATCCCCTCGGTCTTCAGGCCAAGGCCCTCTCTGTAGAATCTCAGGGATGCTGGTAAGTCATTGACGCCGATGGTGAGAACATTGATCCGCGGCTTCATGCTCCTCCTGAACCCCTGTTTTTCATCTCTTCCGGCATCCTGCTCTCGTCCATGGAAAAGACCTCCCAGATATGCCCGTCCAGGTCTTCAAAAGCCCGGCCGTACATCCAGCCGTGGTCCTGCTTTTCCCTGGGCTCTCTGCCGCCTGCCGTGATTGCCTTCTTCAGCATGTCGTCCACCTCTTCCCGGTTTCCGACCGATAACGCGGTCAGCACCTCGGTGCTTTTTCGGGCATCGCATATCTCCTTCGGGGTGAACGTCTTGAAGAATTTCTCCGTCAGGAGCATGGCGAACATATTTTCGCCAAGGATCATGCAGGTCGCGTGCTCATCGGTGAATTGCGGGTTGAAGGTGAATCCCATCTGAGTGAAGAACGCGATGGCCTTCCGGAGGTCCCGCACCGGGAGGTTGATGAAGATCTGCTTGGCCATGGCTGCCGAGAAAAATCCGGAGTTTAAAAGGCTTGTGCAGGGATATAAAAAGCATGCGGAAATGCTGTCCTTTTGAGGAACAGTCAAGAACCGTCGGTCATAGGCCGGTAGCATGATGAAACGGGCAATTTTGGCAATGCTCCTGATATTCATCGGAGGATGCGCAGCAGTGCAAGACCCGCCGTCAGGGCCGGCTCCGGAAATATCAGGAACTCAGGATCTGGTGCTTGATGAGCAGGACCTCCAGCAGCTGGGGATGGCGGGCGATGGAACGGATTGCCGAACAGAGGGATATCCGACGAATGACCGGTCGCCGCTGGCGCAGTACAGCTTCTGCAGCTACACCGTCAACACCCTGGATGATACCCAGATAGTGCTTGAATTGCAGAAGTTTACAAATCGCGAAGACCTCTATGGCACCTATCAATATGCATCCCTGCACTTGCGCGGCTTCGAGGGCCTGATCAGCGAGGATGATTATGGGGATCAGAGCAGGTTTTATGTGAGCAATGAATCGGCCGTTCACTATTATCATCTTTGGACGAGCAGGGATGAATACCTCATCCACATCACCTCCAAAGGAAGCAGGGAGGCTAGGGAGCATATTGCAGGGATGGGGCGGCGGATCTTGTCAAGGTTCGGGTGAGATTCTCCGAACGCTTGGAGGACATCCGAAGGACGAGCTTTCTGGCGGCGAAAAGTATTTATAAAGGGCGGATGTGAGTGGGCCTATGAAGCTGATAAGCCTAAATCTCTGGGGAGGGAGAGTGTATGGGCCATTAGAGAAGTTTCTAAAAGAACACGTTGACAATGTTGATATTTTCTGTTTCCAAGAGATATATAATGATGCAGTAGACGGTATGTCTGATGTGCCGAGAGAACATAGGCGAAATCTTCTCGCTGACCTTCGGCAATTACTGCCAAATCATAAAGCATATTTCCGTCCGGTAATTAAGAACGTTTATGGGATAGGGATATTTGTAAAAAAAGACATTTCTGTATTAGAGGAGGGTGAAATGGACATATACAAGAGTCCTGACTATACCGGACATGGCGGTAATCATACCCGTAATCTCCAATGGATTAAGATAGAAGTTGACGGAGAGATATATTCCATTGTAAATGTGCATGGGCTTTGGACTGGAAAGGGAAAGAATGATACGCCAGAAAGAATAGCCCAGTCACAAAAGATAAAGAAGTTTATGTCTGTGATGAGTAATCCAAAGATATTATGCGGGGATTTTAATCTTCTTCCTGATACAGAAAGCATGAAAATGCTTGAGTGTGATATGATTAATTTAATCAAGAAACATGGCATAAAATCAACAAGAAGCCACCATTATGCTAAAGAGGAGAAATTTGCAGATTATGTTCTTGTATCGTCAGATGTTAAGGTCAAGAAGTTTAAGGTACTGCAAGAACCCGTTTCTGATCACCTGCCCCTATTGCTAGAATTCGCCTAAACGGCCGCCAGAAAGTTGGGTCAAACATCGCGATCATTGTTAAATTCTCTCAGGACGGAATTGTCCAGAGGGATGGGTCGGGGCCGTGTATTTTCTCCGCACCCTCGCATGTTTCAGCGATGCGGGCAGCCGGGCCAGCAGCATGGCCGGCGCTTTCCTTCTTTGAGTTCCGAGCAGACCCGCCCGACATGGTTGCGCCTCGTCTCCTGCTTCTTGACGGACGTAGTCCAGCAGATCCACTCATTGCGCGCGAGCGGTGTAAGGCCGTTCCATTTCGCAAGCACATCCGGATCGGAAGTGAGCGCTTTCCGTAAATCCGCAGGCACTTTATGTATTACGCCTGTGGCAATTCTTTTTTTGGCCATAAGACCGTTTGAGCAAATCTGCTATTTATATTCTTCTACATGGAAAACTGCCACTTGATTCTTGTTCTTAACACCGTTAGAGGCCCCCAGTTGTACGAGGGTGAGGAGCGTAGCGACGAAAGCGCAGCGTCCCCAAGGATTTCTGAAAGAAATCTGCAGCGTATGACGGAGGATGACACAGTCAAAATGCGGCAGGGGGACCACCATCCATATGTCCGAAATACCTTGTGTTTCTGAGCACACTCAAAAATGCCGAGCATTTTTGATGTCTCGCACACCACCGCTCTTGGAGTGGTGGAATCGAGTGGTGTGCGAGGCGGAAAAAAAGCGAGCAGCCCGAGCGACCGAAGGGAGCGAGCATGCCACCGGTCTGTGACCGATGGTGGCTGCGAGCTTTTTGACGGAATGGTGGAAAACTGGTATTTTAGGGGGTTTCCGTTATCAGGAGCGTAGCCCAATTTAGTAAGTAGATTAAAGGAGAAATCAAATTAGCCAGTACAATTTTTTTCATAGAATTGCAGTATTTCATCAGTTTTCTGAGGATTTAAAGAATAATGAATCTCTCCAGTTTTCATAGCAGGAATTATCCATTGATCTTTCTCCAATTCTTTTATTGCTTGTTTTGTAATTTTAGCTCCTTTTAGATGAGATGGCATTCCACCAATAATATTCTCAGTGTGAGAACCGCCCCATTTTCTCCATCGAACAAGCCTTATTATAATCCTCTTTTTCACTTCTTCTTTAGTATTTTCCATCTAGCAAAATAAGGAATAATAAGCATATAAATTATTGTGTAGATTTCGGTACAATATTGTTCCAAAGTAGTAACATTTATATATTAGTGAAGATATACTGTTCACTACGATGGAAAACAAATCATTATTTATAGAATTTATGGGGGACTCCCCCACCATAAGAGTTTTGGACTATTTATTGACCGAAAGGGATTTAGATTTTTCTATAACAGATATGGCAAAGAATTCAGGAATTGGAAGGACTACCTTGTACAGGGTATGGTCTGACCTAATGAAGAACAAGGTAATAATGCCCACAAGAATAATTGGGAAAGCTAAATTGTATAAATTAAATAAAGATAACTTCGTAATAAAGAAGCTTATAGAAATTGATGACAAATTGATGGTGGAAGATTTGAAGAGACGTTCTGGAAAGAAAGAGATAGAAATTACAGCATAGGGATTTTCCCTTTTCACAAATTTAGGAAACCCCAGTTCTTGTCTAAAATAGTTTAGAATTTTCCACGTGGATTAAAGCCATCGTGATTGCTTGCTTAGTATATTCTTTTCTGAGCAGCCTGCCATGAGTAAGAATTCCGATTGCGCCCTCAGCGGAGCCAACATTGAGATTTTTTGTCAAACCTACTTTATGAAATGCTTGATTTATATCTAATCCCTCATCAAAAACAAGTTTTGTGACTTCATGAGGGTATTCAAATGCAGAAGACAAGCCTATATGATAGTTTTGGCCATCATAAATCACACAGGCACAAACATTCATATAATCCGTTTTTGTGTTTGGAACCCTCATTAAGCCGTCTTCAATGCCGAAGCTATAATCGCAATCTTGAAAAGCATTTCTTGCTCTATTCATGGCTCCGCGAATAGTCTCATCAGCAGATTTAGGCTGCTCAGAGATTTCAGAGTTAACCTCTAATCCTGAAACATCCGCATTTGACAAAAAATTGTAATCACGGATGGCTTCTCTAACAGCACTAACCTTTACATCATTCTTAGATCCTACATTAATTCTCATAATACTATAGTGGAAAATTCATTTATTAATAAATGTGTTGCCCGAGTAATATGTCGTATAACGTCGGGGATCCTCGTTATACGCCCCGACGACTGAAAGGAGGAGAGCGCAGCGTGGCACGAAGCGTAGCGGAGTGAGTTCAAAAAATATTTTTCGTTCTCATTTATTAGATAGGCTTTCATCAATGTCTTAGTAAATTTTATTTTTTCCGTTCTGAAAAATGAAAGAGGGGTTAGAGGTGAATTTCATTTTTCAAATTATCTAATAATATTTCTCGATCCCTCCGAATCCTATTTGTTTATTTTCTTTAGTTTTGGTAATAAAATTGTTAAGCCTCTTTTTAAATTCGTCAGGAAGTTTGCGTGCATAATCAATATACGCTATACGAATTCTTTTATATGTATCTGAAAAGTTACTGTAATTTTCCCAAGCCATTTTGTCTTTCTTTATAGCATCAATGATATCTTTTGGAAAAACAAACTTTTCAGAGGCAATTTGCTTCATCTTTTCTAATATTGAGGAATGAATCATGTCATGTTCTACAAGCCATTTTATCCTTTCCCTGTTTAGCTGAGAATAAGTGCTTCTGGGGTTCCTTGGAGAAAAACGCTGGATGCTATTATCTTCATCAAGAGATTTAACCGTGCTATCAATCCAATCAAAGCATGATGCTTCTTCTACAGCATCGTTATACAAGATTCTTTCTTTGCCCGACGACTTTTTCGGATACACCAACCAAATCTCTTTTTCTGTATCAAAATGCTTCTGTAGCCATGCACGCCAATCTTTTCGGTTTGTTACGTAGAGTGTTTTAAGTTTAGTCATATGAATTCACTAAAAGA
>DATDVW010000042.1:0-9341 GCA_035289865.1 Candidatus Nanoarchaeia archaeon | reverse complement strand
ATGCCGTGGTGGCACAACCTGGTACTGCGCGGGATTGCTAATCCCGTTTCCGCAAGGATATCCCGGTTCAAATCCGGGCCACGGCGTTTTACCACAAAACAAAAGGAGGCGAGACCATGCGGCTGCTGCCAACCATCGTGTTTATCGTGCTGGTCCTGCTGGTGATCGGGCTCTATTATTTCCCGAATCCCACAAAGGACGCCATGCAGGTCACCGGGTCGGTGATCAAGGACGTGGGGGAAAAAGGGCTGGAAAAGGTAAAAGAGAGCGGGCCGGTCCGGAACATCACCGCGCAGATACAGGAGAAGGTAGATGAAGCGCGCCAGGATTAGCGCTTCATGAGCTTCTGCTTCTGCGCCAGCGATACCAGGTAGTCCTTGAGCTTCACTTTCAGCACGCCGGGCAGGTCCTCCTCGTCTTTTGCAGAGGTGGATATGCAGGTCTTGTTCTTCTCGGCGTAGCGCTGGAGCCGCTGCTGCATGGAGTCCCCTTCCTCGGAGAAATGCTCCAGGTACACGTCGAACTTCGGCAGGTAGAAGAGCGGCTCAAAATTCTCCGCCGCCCAGGTCGCCAGCGGCTTGTACTGGAACTTGATGTCGTTGTCGAACAGGAAGTTCGCGATGATCAGCTCCGGATAGTTGGTGACGCGCAGCCCGACCTTGGCCTTGTACTCTTTCGGTTTCGCCGGCTGCTCACCGTCGCCCGGTGGAGGGGCTTGCCTCTGCCCCTGCAGCTCGGCAAAGAGGCTGTTCTCAAAGAAGTTCTCGAACCCCGGCTGGTCGCGCAATACCCCCTCAAAGAGCTGCGTCGCCTCTTTCGCCTCCCCCAGCGCAAAGGTCATGCACCCCTGCATGTAGCGGGCATCCAGGTCTGCCTTGTTGAGCTCTGCCGCATGGTAGAAGCAGTCAAAGGCTGCGGAAAAGGTCTTCTGCTCCGGCTTGTTCTTCTTGAGGATGGAGATTCCCTTGTAGTAGTAGGATCCGGATTTCTTCTCCCCGGAGAACTCGCTCTTCATCGCCCGGTCAAAGAAGGAAAGCGCATCCTTGTATTTTTCCAGGGAGAAATAGCACAGCCCGATCTGGTGCAGCGCGTCGTAGGCAAGCTCCGGCGATGGATCCGCCTGGAGCGCCTGCTGCAGCTCCTTGATGGCTGCGTCATGCTGCTTGAGCTCCACAAAGCGCATCCCGTCGTCGAAGAGCTGCTGCGCAGCGCCCTCATCCTGCTCTTTCTTCTTGAAGGAAAATAATGCCATGCCGCGCATAGGGGATTGCATCTATATATAGATTATGGTATAGGAAAAGCATATATACCTCTCTGATGCAGGGGATCGCATGAGATTCCCCTGGATGCTCCTCCTCCTGGTCCCTGCGGCATTCGCCCTGGAGCAGAACAGCAGGGAGATGGTGATGGACGTGGTGATATCCTCAGATATCGGGATAGTGCCCCGGGCAGCCAGCGGAGTCATTGAGGACCTGGAGGCGGCCGTCTCCTTTCTTCCGCTGGAAGATGACCGCCAGGGCGTCAGCTCGCTCACCGCCAGCCCGGACGCGGTGCGGGAGGGTGATATCCTGAAATTCTCCTGGAGCCAGCCGTCCGGCACGGTCAGTTTCAGGATCAGCGCGCAGGTCACCAGGAAGAATGATCCGGTGAAGATCAGGGAGAGGGTGCCGTTTCCGCTGGAGGGGATCCCGCAGGAGTACCTGGTGTACAGCAAGCCGTCCCCGAACATCGACGCGGATGATCCGGACATCATCGCCCTGGCGTCGCAGCTGGCCTCGGGCGAGGATGATGCATATGCAGCGGTCTCCAGGATTGCTGCCTGGACCGAGCAGAACATCGAGTACTCGCTGAACACGCTCACCGCAGAGGCATCGCAGCCGGCATCCTGGGTGCTGCAGCAGCGCCAGGGGGTCTGTGACGAGCTCACCTCCCTGTTCATCGCGCTGGTGCGGGCAGTCGGCATCCCCGCGCGGTATGTCAGCGGCCTTGCATATACCAACTGGGAGGGGAAGGACGGCTGGGGCCCGCACGCCTGGGCAGAGGTCTATTTCCCCGGATACGGATGGGTGGAGTACGACATCACCTACGGCCAGTACGGATATGTCGATGCGACCCACATCAAGCTTAGGGAGAGCGCAGACTCCAAGGAGCCCTCGACAGCCTACCGCTGGAAGGCGAGAAACGCGGATATCCGGACAAATAAGCTCGAGTTCCAGGTGGCTGCGCAGCAGGCAGGGGGAAGAACAGAGGATCTGGTCACGCTCTCCGCAGCCCCCTATGCCGCAGCGGTCGGCTTCGGCTCTGCCGCCCTGATCGAGGCGAGCGTACAGAACACGAAAGATTACTATATTGCAGAGTCATTTGACATCTCCAACACCCAGGGGCTGGGCGTTGACCACAACCGGAGATTCCTCTTCCTTGCCCCGGGAGAGGAGAAAAAGGCCTGGTGGATAGTGCAGGTCGCCGATGACCTGGACCCCAGCTACCAGTATACCTTCCCGATCATCATCTTCTCATCGCGGAACCAGACGGCATCTACCAGCATATCCGTAAGCAGGGGGGAGCCGGGGTTTTCCGCTGCAACCATGCAGAAGATCATCGATGAGGCGGAGGAAGAGCAGGTGAAGGCCTATTCCAAGTCCGTCTCTCTGGAGTGCGCGGTGCAGAAGGCGGAGTTCTATGACGATGAGCAGAACATGGTCAGCTGCCTGCTCCGGAACAAGGGCAATATCTTCCTGGAGGGGATGGAGCTCTGCTTCGAGAGCTGCCAGGCCGTAGACCTGGGCATCAGCCAGGAGAAGCGCATGAACCTCACCATCGCCGATAGGGCGCCGGGAAAGAAAGAGAGGAGGGTGACGGTCAGGCACGCCGAGCTCTTCAAGGCAAGCGATGTGCAGTACACCGTCAATGACCCGCCCAAAATCAGCATCGCAGAGGTGAGCGTCCCTGCCGCGGTCCGCTACAAGGACAGCTACGAGCTGAGCTTCCTTCTCGGAAAAGAGTCGTTCAGCAACCCCAGAAATGTGAAGATCACCCTCCGGCAGGGGAGCAGCGTGAAGCGCTGGGCATCCCCTGAGCTGCTGGACAGCGAGCAGATCGTCATCCAGGGCAGGGCAAAAGACCTGAGGGCAGGAACCAACAGGATCCTGATCGAGGCTGCGTATCAGGACAAGAACGGAAGGATGTATGCAGCAGAGGGGGAAGCGACGATGGACCTGGTCGACGTCACCCCCTGGCAGCGGGTAAAGCTCTTCTTCAATGCAGTTCTTGGGGACATCACCGGAGCGGTGGTGTAAGCGAAACCATTATAAAAGCCCCGCCACCCTCACCAGCCATGGAGTCTATCGAGAAGCTCGTTCCGGACACCTCGGTCATCATCGAGGGGCTGATCAGCAAGCGCATCAAGGCAGGGGAGATTGCCCCGGAGCAGGTCATCATCCATGAGGCGGTGCTGGCAGAGCTGGAGCACCAGGCGAACACCAACCGCGCGATCGGATTTCTCGGCCTGGAGGAGCTCGACACGCTCAAGGACCTCTCGGTAGAGCGCCAATTCGCCCTGAAGTTTGCCGGGATGCGCCCTGCTCCCGCGGCCATCCGCTATGCCAAGATGGGCGAGATCGATTCCCTGATCCGGGAGCTTGCCTACAACGAAGATGCCACGCTGATGACCGCCGACAAGGTGCAGTACCGCGTGGCAAAGGCAAAGGGCATGAAGTGCCTGTTCATGAAGATCGAGCAGATCGCCAAGCGCATCCAGCTCGAGGATTTCTTCGACGAGATGACCATGTCCGTGCATCTCCGCGAGAATGTGCTCCCTTATGCGAAAAAGGGGAGGCCGGGCAGCTGGGAATTTATCGCTGTCCGGAAGAAAGAGCTCACCAGGGACGAGATCCAGGATATCAGCCGGGAGATCATCGAGGAGGCAGGAGTGCGGAAGGACGGGTTTATCGAGATCGAGCGCCCGGGCAGCACGATCGTGCAGTTGGGGAAGTTCCGCATCGTCGTGACCAAGCCCCCGTTTTCCGACGGATGGGAGATTACCGCGGTCCGCCCGGTCAAGCATCTCTCGCTGCCAGACTACCACCCCTCGGAAAAGCTCCTCCAGCGGATGGAGAAGCAGGCAGAGGGCATCCTGATAGCGGGAGCCCCGGGCATGGGCAAGAGCACCTTCGCCCAGGCCCTGGCAGAGCATTATGCCTCTCAGGACAAGATCGTCAAGACCATCGAGGCCCCCCGGGACCTGGTCCTGCCGGAGAATGTCACGCAGTACGCCATCTCGCACGGCGACAGCCAGGAGATCCACGACATCCTCCTGCTGAGCAGGCCGGATTACACCATCTTCGACGAGATGCGCAACATGAAGGACTTTGCGCTGTTCGCCGACCTGAGGCTGTCCGGCATCGGGCTGGCCGGGGTCATCCATGCCACCAAGCCGATCGACGCCATCCAGCGCTTCGTGGGCAAGATCGAACTGGGCGTCATCCCCCACATCGTGGACACCGTCATCTTCATCAGGAACGGCGAGATCAGCAAGGTGCTGAGCCTGCAGATGGTGGTGAAGGTCCCTTCCGGCATGACTGAGGAGGACTTGGCCAGGCCGGTGGTGGTGGTGAATGATTTTGAGACCAACAAGCTCGAGTACGAGCTGTATTCCTACGGGGAGGAGACGGTCGTCGTGCCGGTGCAGGAGAGCGCCAAGAAGAAGGGAGTGCACGAACTCGCCGCCAGGCAGATAGAGCAGGAGCTGCGGAATGAGATCAGCCAGGTTGAGGTCGAGATGGTCTCTGACCATAAGTGCATCATCCGGGTGCCGGAGCACGAGATCGCCAGGATCATCGGCAAGCAGGGCAAGAACATCCAGGAGCTGGAAAAGCGCCTGGGCATGGGCATTGATGTGGAGCCGCTGAGCAAGAAATCAGCCAGCAGCAAGCAGAACGTTCCCTTTAACACCGAGCTGAAGAAGCAGGGCATCACCTTCTTCGTGGACCATAGGTACCGCCTGAAGGATGTGGATATCTACGTCGGCAATGAGTTCCTGCTCACCGCAAAGGTGGGCAATACAGGCAGCATCCAGATCCATAAGGACAACCGCATCGGGAAGCTTCTGGCGGACGCGATAACCGCCGGGGAAAACGTGCGGCTGCTGGCTTAGACTGCGCGGTTCTGTATACAATACTGGATCCATCTCTCCTGAATTTTTCTCTGGCGCTTATGCGCAGAAATATAGCCCCGGACAGGGACCGGTGGGAGAGCACCCAGGCCATAAGTGAGGCAGTCATCGATGACATGCCAGCCGAGCCATGGGCTGCAGCAGAGCTGGGCATACCAATCCAGCTCATCAACCCGGTCCGAAGGCTCCACAACAGCAGCAATGCCCATCATTGAAACAGTCAATCGGCGTACATCGTGTCCATCAATGTGCACAGTATTAGTGCGCACGGTATAGAGCTCGCCAAGTATCCGCTGGGTATGCCGATCGATGGAAATGTCATCTTGCAGCCTCTGGTTGACCAGGCGGCGGAATGCGGCATGAAAACCGCGCTGGTTCTCCCGGAGCGCGCGCTGGTCGTCAGGATGGGTGTATTGCGCAAGAGCATCGGTATACCGGGCGGAAAAAGCCCCCATATCCCAGAGGGCGTTGCGGGAGACCAGGTAATCATAGGAGAAAGGGAAGACAAATCCTGCTGGGGGAAGGTCGGTGTGCAGGTTGCCGTATACATCATGTCTGATTCTTGGTTGTTCTGCCGTAGGTTGTTCTGCCGTAAGAGGTCACCTGGAATTCCCTTTGCGGGGAACAGAGGTATTTAAATATTCCGGCAGGCAGCAATAGGTTTAAATAAAAACAGCGAACAAAGCAGCCATGCTCCATATCTCATTTATCCGGGAGAATCCGCAGCTCGTCAGGGACAGCCTGAAGAAGCGCAAGGACAGGGAGAAGCTCCACTGGGTGGACGATCTGCTGAAGAAGGACCAGGAGTGCCGCAGGCTGCTCGCCCAGGCGCAGGAGCTGCGGACCAGGCGGAACCTGGCATCGCAGGAGATTAATGCCCTGCAGAAGGCAGGGAAGGACATCAGGGGAAAGGTGGCGGAGGTCAAGGCCATCCCGGACAAGATCAAGGCAGTGGAAGACAGGATGGCAGTGCTCCAGGAGAACATCCGGCACTGCCTCATGCGCATCCCGAACATCCTGCATGAGAGCGTTCCCGTCGGCGATTCAGAGAAGGACAACGTGGTGGTGAAGAAGTGGGGCAAACCGGGAAAGGCGGACATGCCCCCCCACGGCGAATGGCTGGAGCAGCACGGCCAGGCGGATTTCAGCAGGGCGGCAAAGGTGGCGGGCGCCGGATTCTATTACCTCAAGGACAAGATGGCCCTGCTGGACCTCGCCCTCCAGCGGTTTGCCGTCGGCCATCTGCTGCAGAAGGGGTTTACCCTGATCCAGCCGCCGCTGATGATGAACAGGGCAGCCTATGAGGGCGTCATTGATATCGCGGACTTCCAGAACGTGATGTACAAGGCCCAGGATGAGGACCTGTATCTGATCGCCACTTCCGAGCATCCGATGGTGGCCATGTTCAAGGATGAGGTGCTGGAGGAGAAAGCGCTGCCTATAAAGCTGGTCGGCATCTCACCCTGCTTCCGCAAGGAGATCGGCTCGCACGGCGTGGACACCAGAGGGCTGTTCCGCGTGCACCAGTTCAACAAGGTGGAGCAGGTGATCATCTGCAGGCCGGAGGACTCCTGGCAGCTGCATGAGGAGATCCAGAAGAACACGGAAGAGATCGTGCAGCAGCTCGGGATCCCCTACCGCGTCGTCAATATCTGCACCGCGGATATCGGAAGCATCGCCGCGAAAAAATATGACATCGAGGCATGGTTCCCGAGGGAACAGGCCTACCGCGAGATCACCTCCGCATCCAACTGCACCAGCTACCAGGCTGTCCGCTTGAACATCCGCTGCCAAAAAGGGCAGGAGCGGGAATATGTCCATACGCTCAACAACACCGCGCTGGCAACAGGCAGGATCATCCGCGCCATCATCGAGAACTTCCAGCAGGAAGACGGCTCGATGCAGGTGCCTGAGGCGCTGCAGAAATATATGGATGGGATAAAGAGGATAGAATAGAAAGATAGAGTAAGATTAATATAACCTCCCTGCTTTTTCCGATCTATGGGCGTCTTCGACACCATGCTCAGGGAAGGGGAGTCCCTCTTCAAGAACTCCGTTGCCCTGGACTTTGATTTCGTTCCCAAGCTGATCCCCTACCGCGAGAGGGAGCAGCGGCATATTGCCGCCTGCATCCGGCCGCTGTTTGAGAAGCGCACCGGCAGGAACCTGATCGTCTCCGGGAGCCCAGGCGTGGGGAAGACATTGGGCTGCAGGAAGGTCCTGGAGGAGCTGGAGGAGAAGACCGACGACATCGTCCCCTTCTATGTCAACTGCTGGAAGCGCAACACCTCGTACAAGGTCATGCTGGAGTTCTGCGAGCTGCTCGGCTACCAGTTCACGCAGAACAAGAACACGGAAGACCTGTTCAAGGTGGTCAAGAGCGTGCTCAACCAGAAGAGCGCGGTCATCGTCTTTGACGAGATCGACAAGATCGAGGACCTGGATGTGCTGTACCTGCTCCTGGAGGAGGTCTATCGCAAGTCCATCATCCTGATCACCAATGACCGGGAATGGGCATCATCATTGGACAGCAGGATCATGTCCCGGCTGATCCCTGATGCGATCGTATTCGAGCCGTACAGCCTGGCAGAGGCCGGCGGGATACTGGAGCAGCGGAAGCAGGCTGCTTTCGTCGATGATGTCTGGATGCCCGATGCCTTTGCCCTGGTCGCCAGGAAGGCCTTTGAGGCGGGCGATCTCCGCGCCGGGCTCTTCCTGCTGCGGGAATCCGGGCAGCTCGCCGAGGACGCATCATCACGGAAGGTCACGCATGAGCATGCCAGCCGGGCGTTGGAGCGGTTTGACCGGTTTTCTATCAAGAGCACGGAATCGCTGGGGGATGAAGGCAGGCGCATACTCGAGATCATCAAGAAGAACGATGAGCGCAGGATCGGTGACCTGTTCAAGGCATACCTCGCGGAGGGCGGAACATCAACCTATAAGACCTTCCAGCGGAGCATCAAGAAGCTGGAAGAGGACCGGTTCATCAGCTGCAGGAAGATATCAGGCGGCGCAGAGGGCATGACCACCATCATCAGCCTGGCGAACAAGAGGCTCAGCGACTTCTAGCGCCTGCTGATGTCCACTGGGTTATAACAGCAGAATCTGCCATCTGGAGCCCGTATAAGCAGCCCATGGCCGCCACTGGACATCCTCCCGCCCAGCCTATATAAGGGAAAGCCCCTCTCTGCTCCCCGAGGTGATGCACATGGGAGCCGACATCAGCACAGGAACAATCAAGGAACTGTTCTACCAGCAGATCCGGGCGCTCACCCTGAACAAGAAAGTGGGCACCTTTGACTACCAGTTTTCCGAGAGGTGGTCACAATGAACGAAAAGTATGAGGAAGATATCTACAGCGAGGATATCATCGAGGAGTTCGTCGAAGATGACATGATCTCCGGCCCAGAAGAGGGCTTCATGCGGGGCTATCTCGCCGCACTCCAGGGATAGCGCTCATCAATCAAAGCACCCCCTTTGCCCGCATCCCCCGGGATGCGGGTTTCATGCTCATGCCGGGCACTCTCCCGGAGTCCAGTACGCAACCTTTTCATCAGAGCAGGCATGGCAGATGTTGGAGTAGGTTGCGGCGCAGGGATACCTGACGCATCGGATATCCTCGCTGAACCAGCCGCAGGCAGGGTCGTAGAGCGCGATGCAGGCATCCACATCCCGCGATGCAGGAGAGCAGGGATGCTGCTCAGGAGAAGATTGCTCGAGAGGAGCACAACCGACGAGGAGTACAGTAAAGATAAGCCAGTGCTTCATAGGAAAATGCTATTTGGTGTTGTTTATAAAGCCACCAACCTGCTCGATGATCTCTATGCTGAGGAGGTTGCTGCTCTCCCAGACAAAGACCGAGGCAGTCAGGTTTGGCGCATTGGTTCTGGCGTCTGATCCGGTGACGTATTCCAGAAGCCAGCGTGTGCTGCTGGAGGAGATGACCTTGTCATAATTGCCTAAGGTCTGGTTGTTGGTGAGCGTTCTGACATACGCCTGCTGGTCAGTTTGCTCAGTGTATGAGGAAAGGGAGTTGGCGACCGCTTCCATGATTGCTGTCCTGCCTGCTGATTCATTGATGCCAGTGATATTGAAGCGGAGGGTGTTGGTAAGGGAAAGTGGTGCTACATGCGCATTGTTCTGGCTGTCCCTGCATGCAACATAGAGCGAG
>DATDVW010000041.1:0-12760 GCA_035289865.1 Candidatus Nanoarchaeia archaeon | reverse complement strand
GCCCGGGAACAGCTGCGTATCTCCGGGCAATACGTGTTGATCATGCGTTACGCAGAGGATATCAGGAAGTATTCTCTGGAGATCCAAGTCTAAAATATGGACGCAGGCAGCATTTTACTCCTGACCAGATCGCTGCTCTAGAGCACGAGGTTTTTACAGACATGCGGGAAACGACTGCTGTTCAGCCTTATACCCAATCCGGTATTGAGATGAATGGAATCACCCGGCTGGACAATGGGAAACACCTTTCCATAAACCCGAATCACCAGTATATCGCTACAGCGCACTGCTGGTGAATAGGTATTCTGACTCTCTGATACACGCATTTTATTTACTTATCTTTCTATTAATTTTCAATATAGAAATAATATGTTGATGCATTAACCAGGTCAACCTCCAGCAAACCGAAAGATTTTTATATAATGGTATAACTTTAGATACATATGTATCAAAAAAGAAACAACGAGCACGAAATCATATCCCTCTACCGGGGAAACTATGCAGCACGCTTTTATCTCCGGGAGATCGGCAAACGGGCCGGGCTTCCCCTCAAAACAACACAAAACGCCCTCCAGCAGCTGGAGCGAAAAAAAGTCCTGAAAAGCAGCACCGAAGGGAAAAACAAGTATTTTTTCTTTAACCTGGACAATATCCAGGCCAAGTTCGCCGTCCTCCAGGCAGAGGTCTATCAGACGGCATTATTCCTGGAGGCGTATCAGCCATTCAAACTATTCCTGAAGGGACTGACGACGCACGCCCCCCTTATTGTCTTTGGCAGCTTTGCAAAGTGCCAGGCGGGCAAGGATTCTGATCTTGATCTTTTGGCGGTTTCTGAGAACGATGATATTCCCGTTCACCTCCTACCCTACAAAATCCACCGCCTTAATATGCCTGAGACTACCTTTATGAAAGCGTTGCGTGAGCAGGAAGCAGTGATGAAAGAAATAGCAGGGCACCACATCATTTTAAATAATCATTCATTTTTCGTGGATGCGATGTGGATGGAGTATGGCAAATAACCAACTGAAATGGTGTCTCGGGCTTAAGGACATGATTGCAGAAGAGATACAAATGCACAGAGGTCGTTTATCTTAAGCCCCCATGGTCCTTGAAAAGCTCTCCCAGTCATTGCGCGACACGCTCTCCAAGATAGCGAAAAGCATGTTTGTGGATGAGAAGCTGCTGAACGAGCTGGTGAAGGATATCCAGCGGGCGCTGCTGCAGGCTGACGTGAACGTGCAGCTGGTGTTCTCCCTGACCAAGCGCATCCGGGAGCGGAGCAGCGAGAAGCTTCCTCCCGGGCTGACCAAGAAAGAGCACCTGATCAAGATCGTCTATGAAGAGCTGGTCGCCCTGCTGGGCAAGGAGAAGGCGGAGCTTTCCATCACGAAGAAGCCGTACACCATCATGATGGCAGGGCTGTTCGGCTCGGGGAAAACGACCACCATCGGCAAGCTCGCCTCCTATTATGCCAAGCGCGGCTATAAGATCGCTGCACTTGGCCTGGATGTGCATCGGCCTGCCGCGCCTGAGCAGCTGGTGCAGGTCTGCAGCCAGGCGCATATCCCGGTCTTCATCAACAAGCAGGAGAAGGACCCGGCTGCCATCTACCGGCAGTTCCAGGGAGAGCTGAAGAAGTTTGACATCGTGTTTGTCGATACCGCGGGGAGGGATGCGCTTTCCGCGGAGCTGATCAAGGAGCTGGAGCAGCTCAACTCGCTTATCCAGCCGGAGCAGCGGATCCTGGTGATCTCTGCGGACATCGGCCAGGCTGCGCAGCGCCAGGCAGAGCAGTTCCACCAGAGCGTGCACATCACCGGGGTGATCGTCACCAAGATGGACGGCACCGCGCGCGCAGGAGGCGCATTAAGCGCCTGTGCGGTCACCAAAGCGCCGATCCTCTTCATCGGCATCGGGGAGAAGAGCAATGACCTGGAGCTGTTCAATCCGCAGGGCTTTGTCGGCAGGATGCTGGGCATGGGCGACCTGGAGGCGCTGCTAGAGAAGGCGAAGGAGGCGATGACCGAGGACGAGGCAAAGGACCTGGGCAAGCGCTTCCTCAGCGGCGATTTCAACCTGATCGACCTCTATGAGCAGATCGAGGCAATGAAGAAGATGGGGCCCTTCAGCAAGATCATCGAGATGATCCCGGGATTCGGGCAGCTCAAGCTGCCGAAGGAGATGCTTGACGTGCAGGAGGACAAGCTCCGGTGCTGGCGGTTCGCCATGAACAGCATGACCAAAGAGGAGCTGGAGGATCCGGAATGCGTCGGCCGGGACCGGATCGAGCGCATATCCCAGGGCTCAGGGGTCCCGGTCGAGGACATCCGCGGCATGGTTAAGCAGTACAAGCAGAGCAAGAAGATGATGAAGATGATGAAGGGCAGCGAGCAGAACATGGGCAAGATGATGAAGAGGCTGCAGCAGATGCAGGTGAAGCTGAGGTAAACTCTCCAGGCAGAATATATCATCCACCGCTGATATCCCGTTCATCTACTGCAGGAGCAGCTGGCCTGACTCCAGATGCACCAGCTTGTTCAGCAACGCCAGATGGCGCTTGACTTCTTTTCCCTCCCGCAGGATCTCTTCCTTGCCCAGCTCTGACAATGCCTGCCGCAATGCCCTCCGGGCGGCTGGGGCGCCGGCGCTGTCGAGAAGCAGGGGAGCCTGGCGGGCCAAGATGCCCTGCTGCCTGGGGGGCAATTCCGGCACTTTGCCGTTGGGCGTCAGGTATGGATAAAGGAATGCCAGGCGGGGATCTTTGCGAAATTCCACGAGATATTCTGCGGTCCCCTGCACGCATCCCTGGAGGTTGGAGCCGGCAAAATATATGGTCTTCCACTCCGTCGCCAGAAGGGGATAGAGCAGCCGGGTTACCGTGGGATCCTGGGCGATATGATCCTTGCTTGTCCTCCGGAGATCCGCCATCGCCCGGGCATACGCTGCAGCCAGCTCCTGCACGCATCCTTCGCCGAACGCAGCAACAAAATCACGGTTTGTCGGATGGTCCAGGGGATAGGTAAACAGGCTTTCCAGGGGCGCGGTCACCTGAAAGAGAGGAGAACAGTCTTGTTCTTTGGAGAGGCGCAGCCGCACCTTGCCCTGGACAACAACAGGAACGATCTGCCGCTGCACCTCCTCCATGGCGCGGCTGCGGAGAGACACATGGTGCCAATGGTCACCCATCACTGCACCAGTATACTCCCCATCGCTGCACTCCGTGGGGAGGAGATACGCATCAGGAACCTTCCGCAGGAGGCGCCGGACAAACCGGCGATAGGAGCCTGCTTCATTGTCTTCCAACTGCACGCGGCTTTCGAGCAGGGCGGTGTACTGGGCGATATCGCCTGACCGGACGGCATCCCGGAGACCAGAGAATATCTTGATCTCGTCCACCGGGGGATAAACGCGCATGCCGGGCACCGTCAGAATCGTGGGCATCTTCTGCAGCGCTGCCCGAGCTGCCAGATCCTCCAGCGCAAGCTCACTTTTTAATGCCATGCCTGCCCCCCGGCTTGCATACTGCAGCTTGTGCAGTTCAGCCATGCGCCGGCCCGTCCGCTTCCTGCCTATCCCATACTTCTCCCAGAGCAGGTGCTCAGCCAGCCGATCGTAGCCGCTGACCAGCCTATGGAATCCCGGATGAGAGATGACCAGGAGGTCTTTCCCCTGGTACAGATCAGGCTGCATCTGGTCCGTACACCTGTGGTGAAGACCGGTGACGCTGATGTCCTGCGGAAGCCCGCGCCGTGCAGCATGCTGATTCTGCTCCTGCACATACTCCTGCATACCGCTGACCAGCCCCATGCTACCGGCAAATCCCGGACAGTTTATAAACAATGCGCATGATTCCGGCGCTGTGGAGCACCGGCTGCGTTCAAAATCTCCGCTGCGCTCCGGGTGAGCGGCTTCTCGCTTGCAACGGCACAGGTGAACACCGACATTCCCCGGGTGGGGCGTCCCCCTTGTCGGTCTGCTGTAGGCAGCAAAGAAGCTCGACCTCAGGCCGCTCCCCTGCTTTTTGAACGCAGCCGTGGAGCACCCAAACCTTTTTATTCCCCTGCCCCACTTCTGCCCCTGTGTTCAACCGGAAAGAGCTGGAGATGATGGCATCACAGATGCAGTCGCTCCAGGCAGAGCTGTCCTCCCTGAAGCATTCTTTCGCCGCATTCCAGGAGCGCTTTGCGGCAGACAACACCTCATTCGGCGAGATCCACAAATCGCTGGAGAAGATACGGGCAGAGCAGCATTCCCTGGTGCAGGAGCTGGGCATCCATATCCAGCAGCTACAGATCAACCGGGAGCAGTTTGAATCGGAGATCAGGAGATTCCAGCAGGGGCACCAGCAGCTGAGCAAGGGGATAGCGGGCATGCTCCAGCAGGAGCTGCAGGAAGGGGTGCATGCGCTGAAAGGGGAGATGGGCAGTTTCCGGGAGGGCAAGCAGAGCGTCCAGGAGATGGTGCAGATGGTGAAAGGGATGAACACTGCTGCGCAGCGCCTGCTGGATGTCAGCGCCACCATCAAGAGCGAGGACTTCGCATTGACCAAATACCTCCAGCAGATCTCCCGGCTGGACCATGAGAAGGGCGAGCTGCTCCAGAGGATTGATGCGTTAGAGCGGCTCGTGGCGCGGGAACGCAAGAAGAAAGAGAAATAAAAAATAAAAAGAAACCTACTGCACGGTCACCGTGGTGCGCACGTTTCCTACCTTCAGCGACTTCACGGTATACTTACCCGGCGCGGCAAAGGTATAGGTCACTGCATTCCCATCTGATACCGGTCCCAGGTTTGCCACGGTGGTGTAGGCCACATCGTCTGTGATGACGATGATATGCGTCGTTGGGCCGCTGACCGAGATGGCCACTTCAGTCCCTGCAGCTACGCTCAGCTCTGCAGGCGAGACGGTCCTGTCCTGGATGGCTATCGCAGAGCCGCTCTTCTCTATCATCGCGCCCTCTGCCTGATCCTCTATCACCACGTCCTCTGCCACCGCTTCTTCCACTGCTGCTGCTCCGGCATCTGCTGCCACTTCTTTCTCTGCCATCGCCTGCTCTGCCGGCGGAACCGACTGGCATGCGGCAAGGAGCACTGCCAATATCACCAGAATCCCATATATCCTCATAGTATCACCTCATGCCTGCATGAAATCCTGCCCTATTTAAAGCTTGCTTTCGGTGGCGGAGCAAATTTATGTGTATTGCACCGCACGCCACCGCAGCGGCGCGAGAAAATAATCTTCCTGCTTCACTGATTTTGCCCTTTCTGGGAAAGCTTTTATACCCTTTACCATCTCTTTGGCGCATGGACAATCTCCCCTCCTGGCGGAAAGCAGGCAGGATCGCCGCCGAGTCCATGGCCTATGGCGCCGGGCTCATCAGGAAAGGGGCATCGCTGCTGGAAGTGACTGAAAAGACCGAGGCAAAGATCGCCGCTTTGGGCGGGAGGCCGGCGTTCCCGGTCCAGATATCCTGCAACCACCTTGCTGCACATTACTGCGCAACGAGCGATGATCCGCTGGCGTTCACTGACCAGCTGGTGTCGCTGGATGTGGGCGTGCATGTGGACGGCTGCATCGGGGATACTGCGGTGACGATCGACCTGTCCGGGAATCAGGGAAAACTGGTGCAGGCCTCGCGGGCAGCACTGGAGAACGCCATCCAGGGATTCCGCCAGCAGAAGAACCTGGGAGAGATCGGCAGGATCATCCAGGACACGATCCAGGGGCTTGGCTTTGCGCCGGTCCGGAACCTCTCCGGGCACGGCCTGCAGCCCTTCCAGGTGCATACCCCTCCCACCATCCCGAACTACGACAACGGGGATGAGACAGTGCTGCAGGACATGATCTTCGCGGTGGAGCCGTTTGCGAGCACCGGCATGGGGGTGATCCATGAGGCGGGCGAAGCGACCATATTCTCCCTGGACAGGAAAAAGCCGGTGCGGAGCCCCATGACGCGGAAAATCCTGCAGCAGATCGAGTCCTACCAGGGGCTGCCCTTCTGCACCCGCTGGCTGGAGCAGCGATTCCCCCAGGGATATGTCGCGCTTGCGCTGCGGGAGATGCGGAATCTCGAGATGCTCACCGCCTATCCGCCGCTGCCTGACATGGGGAAGGGCATGGTGAGCCAGGCAGAGCATACTCTGTATATTGATGCTGATGGGAAGGTCGAGGTGCTCACCGCGCTGCGTTAAATTCTCAGCAAAAATCGGTGCCACGCCTCTCCTACAGACGGAGAGCAACCCCCTGGTTATATCCTATCCATGAGCGAGAAAATAATCTTATGCATACCTGCTGAAGAATTCGCCTCTGCTCATCTTTATCTCATTCAGTATGCCTTTGAGAAGCCCTCTTTTAATCTTTTTATCAGAATGGATTGGAACTACCGTCGTTCTCCCGTCCGGATGCCTATAAAACCTATGGCTTCCTCTTTGGCGCACAAATAGGAAGCCTTCTTTTTCCAGAAACCTGCACAAATCTTTAGAAAAATTCTTTAAAGAATGGGATTTTCAATAGTAAAGTTTATAAGTTACAATAATTAATCTCTTATTATGGTAGTAGAAGATGAGTTTGAACGAACGTTTTTGGCAAAATTTCTTCCAGAGGGAATTGAAAATTGTAATTTTGTGGAACTAGAAGATAATTACATTCCTAAAGAATCAAATCATCCAATTTTAAGAATAAGAAAAAAAGGAGATAAAACTGTAATAACAAAGAAGTATAAGAAAAAAGAAGGTGATGCTTCAGTTATGGTTGAAGAAACTATTTCACTTGCACCTGAAGAATATAGATTTATTAATCAATTAGACGGAAAAAAGTTTTCAAAAAAGAGGTATTCTTACGAATATGAAAAAGGAAAATTTTGTGAAGTTGATGTTTATCAAGATAAATTGAAAGGGCTTGTGGTAATTGACTTTGAATTTAATAGTATTGAAGAAAAAGACAATTTTAAAATTCCAGATTTTTGTTTAATTGAAGTGACAAATGAGGAGTTTTTGGCAGGGGGAATGCTTTGTGGAAAATCGTATGAAGATTTAAAAGAAAATCTTGAAAAATTCAATTATAAAAAGATTGATTAAAATGGATAGACCAATTTCTTTCTTTAATGAAATAACAAAAAATTTCAGAAAAGACAAAGTTAAGCTCATTCTTGTTACACATTTATTAATCGATAGACCTCCATTTATTGAAAGCTTGTCCAAAATTATGGATGTAGCACTGATAATCCCAAAACCTAAAACAATTAACAAATCAGTTTTAATAAACTTAAAAAAATATAACTTTGTTAATACTACCAGAGAAAAATTAAACCAAAAAGACTATGCAATTCAATTAATAAAGAAATACGTTGGTAAAACTAAATTTATCATTTCAGACATTGGAGGATATTTTGCTGAATCTTTGTGCAAAATAAATGAAAATTTTGGAGAACAATTACTGGGGGTTGTTGAAGATACAGAAAATGGTTTTAGAAGATATTCAAAAATTAAAGATATTCCCTGCCCGATTTATTCTATTGCAAGAAGTCCTTTGAAACTTCCTGAAGATACACTCGTGGCTTATTCAACCGCTTATTCTGCAGAGAGAATATTAAGAGATTATAATGAAGTACTCGGAGGGAAAAAGACACTAATAATTGGCTTTGGGAAAATTGGTTCAAGAATTGCAAAAGATCTTTCTAGAAAACAAGCGATAGTTAGGGTATGGGACACTAATCCAACAAAGCTGGTTTATGCATTATCCGAGGGTTTCGAAATTTGTAATAAGAATAACTATCTTAAAAATGTAGATTTAATTTTTGCAGTTACAGGAAACAAATGTTTGGATGAAAAGAAGTTAAATAAGTTAAAAGGAAAGACATATATCTTCTCGATTACTTCTTCAGACGATGAGTTTAAATTTGATAATTTTTCCTCGTTCAATAAAAAATTTTTCCCTAATGATTTAGTTTTAACGAATAAAAATTCAGAAATTCATCTAGTAAATAAGGGTAATGCCGTAAATTTTTTACATAATGCGGTGGTAGGCGATTTTATTCGTCTTGTTCAGGCAGAAATACTTTTAGATATAATTGAACTAATAAATGGGAAAAACAATAAAGAATTTTTAGAACTACAAGAAGAAAAAAGAGAGAATATTTCAAGATTATGGTTAAAGCATTTTAGGGGATAACAGCGGAAGCTTCATTATACTGTAATCTCTTGTACACCAACAAACTTGATATCCCTTTCAGAAATGGTCTCCTTGCCCTCTTTTTCAACCTCTAGGCATAGCTCTATGGCTTCTTTTATATTCTTCATTAATTCATCTAAAGTTTCTCCCTGGCTCAGGCAGCCCTGCAATTCCGGAACTTTGCCTATGTAGCCCCCATCTTCATCCTGTTCGATAAGCACATGAAATTTTCTTTCCATTATCATATCTATCTTTACCCCGTTTATAAGGTTTCCGCTTTACCGCGCTGCCTTAGCTGCCTAAAGGGAACGGTATTCTACCCGCACCACGCTCCCTGATATCTGGAATCGCTGACCTGCCGATATATACCTCAGCTGCAACAAGCATTTCTCCGGTCTTCTGCTGCATCCTGCGGCTGACCGATACGGATAAGCGCTGGCCAAGGAAGAAGTCGAGGATAGCTTTTGTTTCTGCCCAGTCATCCTCCTTATGGTATTTTGTGCGTATCTTGACATACTGCAACCTCCCATTCTTCAGGTATACCTGTGATCGGAGCAGCAAAATATCCTCCACATATGAGCTGAGAATAGCGTCAGCCTCGGGAATGCGCGTCCGGTGAAGGAAGAGCTGGTAGTGGATGCCGCCGGGGATACGGCTGACCAACCTTCCTGTGGTGTTTCCCGGATGGATGCGGTAGACGTCCTGCTGCCTTTTTTCGCTGCGGAGGGCGAAGGGATGGATCTTCTCCATCAGGCGATGCCGCGCCCTGCCGGGGATATGGAGGCGCGGGCAGTAATTCCCATCCATGAATCCGCTGAGCTGTATGATATTGTATAGGGTAATCAGCGGCATGCCTGTTGCAAGCGTGATGGGGAATTGGAGATATCGCTGAATCGTACGAATCCCGCGAACGCTGTTTGGCACTGTCCTGCCTGTTCGGTAGTTCGCCATGGTTTTTGGATCTGCATCTGCAAGGCTAGGGCAGATCACGGGATATTTTTCTTTGCTGTTGAGCAACTGCCGCAACTGGCCATGAGCATCCAGATAGGCAAGACCATAATCCCTCGCGCCATACGTCGCCGTGAAATCCGCTGCACCAACCAGTATCCGCTGCTCCAGATCCATGATGGGCGGAATGTCTCCTGCCTTATAAGTATTTTCCCGATTGGTATAGGAATCTCTACATTCTTCGCGATTTTTTTCATATATTCCAATCCTTTTAGTGCCCTCCTTCCCCTGCAGGAACGCCCTGTATACTTTTTCCCGCAATTTCGCCGCAAACTATATAAAGCAGAAATCCGCAGGATTATCTTCGGGGTGGTTAAGAAGAGAGTATGCAACTCTCTTTCTTTTTTTCACGGAGGTATGCGCCATTACACACATGATTTCCCTTAAGCGAAGAAACAACCAAAGAGTCCTTGACTTATACCGGCTGATCGACCGCGCCTATCTGCACCAGCAGATCGAGGAGCGGGACGGGCAGCTGTACATGCGGATGAAGAAACGGATGGTTATTGCTTAACAAATATTCTCCCCCATCCTATAATTCACCTAATTAGAAAAGATAAGCTCCAAATCCGTCATGTGGTCACGCAAATTCTCCCGTTTCAGCCCTTTCAGATCCTTGTACTCGGACGGCGTTAAACCAAACGTTGCCTTTGAGATCTCTGCCGTAAGGATTGCATATTCCCTTTCAGTTTTTATTTCTCTTTCTGTCCTCAAACGACGGTTCTTGAGCCCTTCACCTGCAATATCTCTTGATGGTGGAAGTGAGCGCGTAAGAGCACTGTTAAATAGGTCGCTTATTCTTTCCCAGAATAATACACTGTTTTTCCATTTGCCGCGACAAATTCAATGCCCGTCTTTCCATCTGCAGCCTGCTCCAGCCTGCCGACAACCTGGGGCTTTAGCGGGCAATTGTTCTGATAATACTTATTTTCTGTGATCCTATCTATCACTTTGCGCGGATCACCGCTGGTGGTGACAAACCCGTCATTGCCCATAGGCCACATCGCATATGCTTCCTCTGCGGAGGCCAGGCTTGCGCCTGCCAGCGCCAGCTCGCGCCAATCCGGTGGAAACAGATGATCCATCCGGACAAACAGCCCGTGCTTAGCCAACGGCTTAGCGAGCTTTCCTTTATATGCCCCGCCGCTCATATGGAACACTCCAGAGACCAGGTTATCTTTGATAAGCTCATGAAAGAGGGGATAGAACACGACTGAGGGCTGCGCCAGATATTGCGCAAACAGCCTGCCTGTCTCTGTTGTTTCCCATTCCCCGCCAAACATCTGCACCATGCGCCGTCGCTTTTCAGAAATGCCATTCGAACGTGGATTTGGAGGGCCGCTGATTGCAATTAGCGCATCGCCTGCCTGTGGCCGCAAGGGATTCCGCAGCCTCTCTTCGTCAATAGTGCTCACTGCGGTGCCGCTGACATTATAGCTTTCTCCCGGGCGGTAGCCCATAAGCCTGTCCCCTACCGGCTCATGCTGGAGGATATACTGAAAATGCATCATCGCCCCCCGCATAGCCGCAAATTTATCTAGATCATCAAAATACATCTCTCCAGATGTTTCTACTACATCGCCTACAACCGCTACTGCTGCCGCCCGCTTGCTTGCATCATCCAGCTTCATCGCCAACGAATCCAGCAGGCCAAGCTTCAGCTTCCATACCCTTTCGTAGATCTCTGTTTTTGTCCCAATGCCGTCTGCATTGAGGTACACTGCATTTCCTGCCGGGTCAAATACTGCATAACGTGTATCACCCACCCGGAAAGTGCCGGGAACTTTAACGGGCTCAGATCCTTTTGGCATGCGACTGACCATGGTGCCGGATACGTTTGCCTTATACGCCGGATTAATCCTGCCCCCCAATATCGCCAACTCACCGTTCATCACTGCAAGCTTGTATGCATCTGCCTGATCGCGGAGCGCCTGGCCAATATCCCTTATTACTGCTGCATCACCGCTATGCGCATCAACAACGTCTGCGAACCCCACCGGAGTTGCGCCAATCTCTTGAGCCCTTTCTGTCAGCCTTTCCACCATGCTTGCCGCATGCGCTGCCGGATCACGCACAGCTGGATCACCCGCTGCAGAATGGACAATGCAGTACTGGTCATCTGGAACCCGCAGCACCGCAAATCCGTTCATGCCTTCCTCAAGAACCTCAACCAGGGAAGAGTTGAGCAAGGTAGGAGCGACAGCCGCTGCTAACAATGCAGAGCCCTGGTCGCCTGCCTGAATGACCTGCTCAATATACGCCTGGGTAAGCTGATCAATTCCCATCTGTCCGCTGAAAATCTTCTGCTCGTTTTAAATGCATTATGGTGCAATAACCATTAGATAAGAATATAGTACGTTTGGGCATATCACCATTCCTTAGCGCTTCAACGCCTTGGTGATCGCTTCGGCAATGCTTTCAGCAGGAACCAGTTGCTCCTCGCCTGACCCCATCTCCCGCAGCTTCACCTTGCCCTCCGCAAGCTCGGTGGGGCCGAGGAAGAGCGCGATGGGGATGCCCTTGGCATGGCAGTATTCCAATGCCTTGCCCGGGCCGCGCTGCTGCAGGTCCACCTCTGTGCTGATGCCTGCATCCCGGAGCTTTTGCGCCAGGGTGAAGCAGGCGGGCAGGGTCCTGATGGGGATGAGCAGGGCCTGCGTCACCCCTGATGCCGCGCCCTGCATCACCTCGCTGAGCACGTCCACGCCGAAGGAGATGCCCACCGCGGGGATCTTCCTGCCGCTGAACTGGCCGATCATGTCATCATACCTGCCTCCTCCAGCGACGCTGCTGGTGATCTCCCCCTTCCGGAGAAACACCTCAAAGACCATGCCGGTGTAGTAGGAGAGGCCGCGCGCGAGCGAGAGGTCTACTGTTGCGGAGACCTGCCCTGCCTCGAGCAGCTCCTGCAGCTGCCGGATCTCCTTGACCGCCTGCCTGCCCTCCTCGCTCCCGATCTTTCCCTTGATCTTCTCGATGTTGTTCCCGCTGAACACCGCGATGATGTCCTTGACCTGCTGCCCGCTGAGCCGCTTCCGCTGCAGCTCCTTCTTCACCTGGCCCAGGCCGAGCTTCTCGATCTTGTCGATGGCCAGGATGACTTGCTCCCGCTTTGCCGCGGGGATCCCGATGGACTCGAGGATGCTGTTCAGCAGCCTGCGGTGGTTGATCTTGATCACCACTTCCAGCCCGAGCTCGCGGAAGATGTCCGCTGCCAGGATGAGGAGCTCCGCCTCTGCAGCCACCTCCTGCACGCCGATGATATCCACGTCGCACTGCCAGAATTCCCGGAATCTGCCCTGCTTGACCGGGCCGTCACGGAAAACTTCCCCTATCTCATACCTTTTGAAGGGCAGCTTGAGCTGCGGATTCATGGCAATGTAGCGCGAGAGGGGGACAGTCAGATCGAACCGGAGGCCGAGCTCCCGCTTGCCCTGGTCCCTGAACTTAAATATCTCATTCGAGACATCTGTGCCCTCCCCTGCCGCGAACTTCGCCACCAGCGTCTCGTAGCGCTCGATGATGGGCGTCTCCAGGGGAGAGAAGCCATACGCCTCAAACTTCCTTCTCAGGACTGCGATGAT
>DATDVW010000040.1:0-13126 GCA_035289865.1 Candidatus Nanoarchaeia archaeon | reverse complement strand
TTCTTCTGTAGAGTATACTCTAACTCTATCCTGCTGTTTTAATCTTTTATCATTAGACCAGATTGCTGTTTTCAATTTTAAAGCGAGTGCTACATACATCACATCTTTTTCATCTGGAGAGCATTTTTCAGATTCTTTGATAAACTGAGCATATTCCTCTTTTGGAACGACCTTAATAATCTCTTTCAGCATATGCATGATCTGGACGAATCCTTCTTTTGTCCTTGATGTCTTCTTCAGTATCAGCTCTTCATATTTCAGAAATTCTTCTATGACAAACTCCGGGGCGTTGGGCATGATATCCTCTTCAAATATCATCCTGGCGGTCAGGCTGTCTTTTATTAAAGCAGAAAAGAGCACATTTGCATCAATGACGACGCTTATCATCTTGCCCTATGTTTTTTCATCGCCTTCTCGCTCACGCGTCTGCCGAGTTCTAGAGCCTCTTCTTCACTTAATGTGCTCTCGTTGGTGAACTCCTTAAACCTCTCGAGCATCAGAAGCTTCCTTTTTATCGCTTCTCTTGCCACTGCACTCCAATTGATGTCATGGAATACATCCATTTCTTGCTTCATCTCTTGCGGAACTGACAAGGTTATACTGACCATGGTTGCCTCCGATATATTACGTTTATCCCGTATATTATGTTTAAATATTTAAACCTTTTGTTTAAGGAGAGGCGCTGTTACGTAGAAACTTAGGCATATCTGCATTCTGGTGAAGAGCCCGAAGTCTCTGAGAAATTCGTGGGCATACAGCAGATAGAGGTATGACTGGGAAGAATTCTTTGCACATATCGCCCAGTAGGCTCTACTACACAATTCACCGACTGCTCTTTCACTTCCACAACCTTTATATACATCTTCACTATTGTGAACTTCACTATGGTGAAGCAGCTCCTGCACCCCGCGGAGATCGAGACCTATTACATCCTGCCGACCATCAGAAGACAGCTCGCCGTCTTCATGAAAGAGACAGGCATGCAGCAGAAGCAGATCGCTTCCCTGCTCGGCATCCAGGAGGCGGCAGTCTCCCAATATCTCAGCAACAAGCGCGGCCACAGCTTTGATTTCAAGGAAGACATGCTCATCGAGATCAGGAAATCAGCGGCAGCCATCACCGACGGCCTTTCCCTGATCCGGGAGACCAACCGGCTGCTCCAGCTGCTCCGCACCTCAAAGGTGCTGTGCGATATCCACCGCTTATACTCCCAGGTTCCAGACGCATGCCAGCCCAAGGAGACCGGCTGCGACGAATACCGAGGTGTTCCCGATGTCCCAAATGCAAGAATTCGTTATTGACCGGAGCAGATACGATGATGCCAACCAGGAGCGCGCTTCTTTCAGCGCAGCCCCGGGCGTCACTGAAGATTTGGTGAAAGAGATCTCCCGGCAGAAAAACGAGCCCGGGTGGATGCTGCAGAAGCGCCTGGAGGGCTACCGCAATTTCATACAGACCCCGATGCCTACCTGGGGCCCGGACCTGAGCGCACTGGACCTGGACAAGATACGCTATTTTGTCCGGCCGGACACCAAAGAGTCCACATCCTGGGAAGAGGTGCCTGAGGATATCCGGAAGACGTTCGAGCGCATCGGCATCCCGGAGGCAGAGCGCCGCTCCCTGAGCGGAGCAGGCGCGCAGTATGATTCCGATGTGGTCTACCACAACCTCCAGAAGATATGGGAGGAGAAGGGAGTGATCTTCGAGAACATGGATGTCGCTGTCCAGAAATATCCCGAGCTGGTGAAAAAATTCTTCATGACCTCCTGTGTGCCGGTCAACGACCACAAGTTCGTCATGCTGCATGCGGCAGTCTGGAGCGGAGGGACGTTCATCTACGTGCCGCCGGGAGTAAAGGTCGAGATGCCCCTGCAGGCGTATTTCCGCATGAATGCAGAGAGGGGCGGCCAGTTCGAGCATACTCTTATCATCGCGGACCAGGGCGCAGAGGTGCAGTACATTGAGGGCTGCTCTGCCCCCCGTTTTGACTCCAAGGCGCTGCATGCCGGCTGCGTCGAGCTGTTCGTGATGGAGGGAGCGAGGATCAGGTACAGCAGCGTGGAGAACTGGAGCAGGAACACCTATAACCTGAACACCAAGCGCGCGATCGTGGAGAAGCATGGCATCGTGGAATGGGTGAACGGGAATATGGGCTGCCTCACCGGAGACACTAAAATCTTTACGAATCCAAAAGGACCAGTGAGCATCAAATCGATAGAGCCAGGAGATAAGGTGTTTGCTTGGGATGAAAAGACAAATACGCTAAAGGCGTCAACAGTAAGAAGAAAGATATATAGCGGCGAGAAGAAAGTTTATCGGCTGCGCTCAGCAGGAAGAGAGATTATGGCATCCGCGAACCACCCCTTCTTGTCCTTGACCAGAAAAAAGCATGACCAGCGCCATAAAAAGGCATTTTTTTATCATGAATGGAGGCCCCTTGACCAACTCAAGCCAGGAGACATTATCGGCATAGTGAAGAAGGTTCCTTTTGAGGGAAAGCCTTATCAGCTTCCCCGGATCCATGTGCAGAAAACCATCCAAAGCAGGAATCAATACGCGAAGTTTACGATGGGAAGCAGCCATCTCTACAACCAGAAGATCATCATTCCGGATAAGACAAGTGAAGATTTCATGTGGGTAATGGGAATACTGCTTGGTGATGGGCATGTTGATGTCCGTCAGAACAAGATCAATATTGCAACGCATGAGCGGGAAGATTACCGGGAGCTATTATGCAGCACCATCAGGAAGCTGTTTCATTATGATATAACTGAGAAAAAAGAGAGGTACCTCATTATTAACTCTAAGGCGCTGTGTGCGTTATTCACCCAGTCAGGATTCGGGGGAAATGCCGATACCAAACAAGTTCCTGCGTGGGTCTTTACCCTGCCCAAGAGCCAGATCTTGGCGTTTCTCGCAGGCTACATTGATTCAGATGGCCATGTTGCAGCAAATGCGCTGGCGCTGACTAGCGTAAACAAAGATGTGCTCTATGCAATCCAGGAGTTAGGCATTTATGTTGGTTTCGGAGTGTCAAAGATATTTAAGCATAGGCGCGCCGGACCAACAAATATTCTGGGCAATCCCTGTAATGCGCTGGATTCCTGGAGGCTGCTGTTTAACGGGAAGAACGTTACCGAAATGCCTCTGCGATGCCTTGCAAAAAGGGAGATGGCACAGAAGATAAAAACAAAAAGAAATTATGTGTCCTCCAAAGGATTGAATTTTACGAGTAAGAGCAATGACCAGGTTGGTTTTGCACGGATAGACAGTATAGAGTACATTGGTGTGCAGCCTACGTTTGATATCGAGGTTGAAGGGTATCATAATTTCATCGCAAATGGGATGATTCTGCATAATAGCGGAACCACTATGCTCTACCCCTGCAGCGTGCTGAAGGGGGAATACGCAAGGTCAGATTCCCTGGGCATCGCCTTTGCCGGGCCGGGCCAGAACCAGGACACCGGCAGCAAGGTGATCCACCTGGCGCCGAACACCACTTCCACCATCAAGGCAAAATCCATCAGCAAGGCAGGCGGCATCTCCACCTATCGCGGCTACGTAAAGATCACCAAGAACGCAGTGAACTCCAGGTCCAGTGTGGTCTGCGACGCATTGCTGATCGACGGCCAGTCCGTCTCCAATACCTACCCGTTCATGAAGATATATACCAACAAGGTGGACCTGGCCCATGAGGCGACCGTCGGCAGGATTGGCGAGGAGCAGATATTCTACCTCATGAGCCGCGGCCTGACGCAGGAGCAGGCCATGCAGATGATCGTCTCCGGGTTCATCGAGCCGATCGTCAAGGCCCTTCCCCTGGAATACGCCATTGAGCTGAACAAGCTCATTGAGCTGGAGATGGAGGGCACGGTTGGCTAAAGGAGGTTCCCATGATCAACACCGAAACCATTATGCAGCTATCCGCATCCCTGGGCGAGCCGGAGTGGCTCCGGGAGCGGCGCCAGGCAGCGCTTTCCCCGTTCCTTGCCCTGCCCATGCCCTCGTTCCGTTATGGCATGGCGATATCCTTTGACCTGCGCCAGATCAGCCTGGAGCAGCTCTCTCCTGCGCTGCAGGACCGGGACATCATCATCGCCAGTCCGGGCATCATCGCCCTGCCGTTCACTGAAGCGCTGCGCTCCCATGAGCAGCTCATCAGGGAGCATCTCCTCACCTTGTTTCCCGAGCCGGACAAGTTCACTGCCCTGCATGCCGCTGCCTTTACCAATGGAACGTTCATCTATGCTCCGCAGCATGCCCGGGGCACGGTCGAGCTCCGTCTCACCGCAACAGGTGCCAAGATCGAGCATATCCTGGTGATTGCAGAGCCCGGCAGCAGCATCACTATTATTGAGCATGCAGCCGCTGGCCCTGACGCATTCCGCAGCCAGCTGGTTGAGCTCTTTTGCCGCGAGCATGCGCAGGTGAGCTACATCACTGTCCAGGATATCCCTGAGGGGGCGTACAGCTTTGCCAGCCGCAGGGCGCAGGTCGGGCAGAACGCTGCAGTGCATTGGGTGGAGTGCACATTGGGCGGCAGGTTTGCCAAGTCCGCAACATCAACTCTCCTTGCCGCAGAGGGGGCATCAAGCACCCTGAACGGCGTGTTCTTCGGCAACAACAGGAAGAACTTCGACCTCTACGGCGAGGTCATCCATGCAGCCCCGCATACCACCTCAGACATGCTGGTGAAAGGGGCGCTCAATGACTATGCCAAGGCCATCTTCCGCGGCCTGATCCGGATACATCCCGGGGCGTATGGCAGCAACGGCTACCAGAAGGAGGAAACTTTGCTGCTTGCCGACACCGCAGAGGCGGACGCAGTTCCCAACCTGGAGATACAGAACAACGATGTCCGCTGCTCCCATGGCACCACCATCAGCCAGGTCGACGGGGAAAAACTCTTCTACCTGATGTCCCGCGGCATGCCGGAGCATACGGCCAAGCAGCTGATCATCGAGGGCTTTTTCCATCCCCTGATCCGGAAGATGGGCGACAGCAGCATCCAGGAGGAGCTCCAGCACGTCATCAGGGAGCGTCTGGCAGGGGTGAGGTAGCATGATCACCATGCAGCAGCTCAGCCTCAGGAGGGATTTCCCCCTGCTGCAGCAGGAGAACAATGGCAAGCCGCTCGTCTACCTGGACAGCGCATCCACCTCCCAGAAGCCAGCCTCGGTGATCGAGGCGATGAATAGGTATTACCTCACCATGAATGCCAATATCCACCGGGGAGTCTACCGCCTGAGCCAGGAAGCCACCGCTGCCTATGAGGAAGCGCACCGGAAGGTCGCCGCGTTCATCAACGCGGGATTTGAAGAAGTCATATTCACCAAGAGCGCGACAGAATCATTGAACCTGCTGGCGTACACCCTTACTAAGAGTATGCTGCAGGGTGAGGAGATCGTCCTGACGCAGATGGAGCACCACTCCAATCTCGTGCCTTGGCAGCAGATCGCCAAGGAGCTGGGACTGGTGGTGAAATACATCCGCCTCACTCCGGATTTCCGCCTGGACATGCAGCATGCGAGAGAGATGATCAATGTGAAGACAAAGATAGTCTCGGTCTGCCATATGTCCAATGTGCTGGGCACCATCAATCCCATCGCGGAGCTCGCCTCCCTGGCGCACGCGCAGGGCGCTGTCCTGGTGGTGGACGGCGCGCAGGGCCTGCCGCACCTTCCGGTGGATGTGCAGTTCCTGGACTGCGACTTTTATGCGGCATCAGGCCACAAGATGCTCGGGCCGACCGGCATCGGCATCCTGTACGGCAAGCTGCACCTGCTGGATAAACTGCCCCCCTTCCTCTACGGCGGCGACATGATACGGGAAGTGACGTATGCAGATTCCACATTCAATGACCTGCCCTGGAAGTTCGAGGCAGGCACTCCCAATATCGCGGAAGCGATGGGGCTGGCTGCCGCTGTCGATTATCTGCGCTCCGTCGGCATGGAGAGGGTGCAGCAGCATGAGGCAGCTCTCACTGTCTATGCCCTGGCGAAGCTTGGAGGGATGCCTGGAGTGCAGGTGATCGGCCCGGCGACAGATGAGCAGCGGGGTGGGGTGATATCCTTCACGGTCGAGGGCATCCATACGCATGACCTTGCGGCAGTCCTGGACAGCGAGGGCATCGCTGTCCGCGGCGGCCATCACTGCGCCATGCCGCTCATGGGGCTGCTCGGCATCGCCGGCACCACCCGGATAAGCTTTTCCGTATACAACACCCAGGAGGAGGTCGATGCGCTGGCTGCCGCCATCCGGAAGGCGCAGCGCATCTTTGGCTATGGACAGTGAGCTGATGGGGATCGAGGAGATCTACCGGGAGCACATCCTGGACCTGTACAAGCATCCGCACAACAGCGGCAAACTTCCCGCATACGCATTCCGCAGGCGCGAGCTGAACCCGGTCTGCGGCGACCAGATAGAGCTTTTTGTGCAGCTCTCTGGCGGAAAGGTCGCGGCAGCCTCTTTCGTCGGCCATGGCTGCGCCATCTCCCAGGCAGCCGCCTCACTGCTCACTGATTTTGTCCGGGGCAGGGATCTTGCCAGCCTCAAGCAGGTCAGCAGGGAAGATATCATGCAGATGCTGGGCATCACCCTGGGCCCGGTCCGGATGAAATGCGCATTGCTCCCGCTGAAAGCGCTGGTGAAGGGGGTGGAAGATTATGAAGCTGGAAATCAATGATCTCCATGTGGCCGTGGAGGGGAAAGAGATCCTCAGGGGAGTCACCCTTGCGGTGGACCTGGGCACGACCCACTGCCTGATGGGGCCGAACGGCTCGGGAAAAAGCACCCTGGCGCACGCATTGATGGGCCATCCCAAGTATGCCATCACCAAGGGCAGCATCCTGCTGGATGGAGAGGACATCACCTCCCTCCCCCCGAATGAGCGCGCGAAGCGCGGGCTGTTCCTGTCATTCCAGTACCCTGCGGAGATTCCCGGCGTTACCCTTTCCAATTTCCTGCGGACCGCGCTGAACAATCTCCGCAGCGAGAAGCTGGGCGTGCTGGACTTCCATAAGCTGCTGAAGGAGAAGATGGGGCAGCTGGGCATGGACAGCGCGTTCACCAAGCGGTACCTGAATGAAGGCTTTTCCGGCGGGGAAAAGAAGCGGGCGGAGATCCTGCAGCTGCTGGTGCTCCAGCCGAAGTTCGCCGTCCTGGATGAGACGGATTCCGGCCTGGACATCGATGCGCTGAAAATAGTTGCGCAGGGCGTCAATTCATTGCAGAAAGAGCGCCGCGGTATCCTGTTGATCACCCATTACAACCGCATCCTGCATTATGTGGTGCCGGACCAGGTGCATGTGATGTTCCAGGGAAGGATCATCAGGTCCGGGGGCAAGGAGCTTGCCGAAGAGATCGAGCAGCGCGGCTATGCCTTCCTCCAGGAGGTAGCTGCATGAACCGCGAGCAGGCGATCGAAGTGTTCAAGAGGGTGTATGATCCCGAGATCCAGGTGGACATCTGGACCTTGGGGCTGATCTATGACTTTTCCGCTGTTGACGATACAGTGAAGATTACCATGACCTTCACCACCCCCCTCTGCCCCTATGGTCCAATCCTGCTGGAGAACATCCAGAGCGAGCTGAAGAAAGCAGGCGCCAAAGAGGTGCACATCGACCTCACTTTCGAGCCGCCCTGGAAGCCGAGCGAAGAGCTCAGGGAGATGCTGGGGGTGTGAAGAATTAAATGGCAGATTTCTGTTATATGGTGTTGATGTTCCTTCGTACAGCCCCTATATTATGGCTTCACATATGCATACAGAGAATAAGATTTGGATTATTAATAAATCATATCTTTATACTTACTACTTACCAGAAATCAACAAACCTTTTCTAACGAAGTGATGAAGTCTCGATAATTGTTAGAAGATAATCTGTGTAAGATATTATTTTTAATGCCAATCTTTTGTCAATTATTCCTTCTCTATGACCTTTAGCGTTTCTATGAAACATCATCATCCCCTTCATTATCTGTTTAAACCCATCTTGCTCACCTTCAGTAGCACATGTAGGGATTTTAAGTACACCTGCATTCGGTCTAAATGCTTTCTCCATGAGATCTGCACCATGCTCTGAGGTTGATAACTTTGCTTTTGATCTAGTGCGAACTTCCAGATGCCTAAGTGCTTTAAAAACTGCGTCCCAATAATTACCATTGTCAAAATCTGATTTGCAAGAGTTGATTAACCGAAGATCGTTGACAAAGAGGATAAGTTCGCTGCTAGGTTCAGAATGATTGTTATTGCTAATAGGACCCACATATCTAGCTCTCTGAATCCATCCTCCACGCTCTCGTCTGACAAATACGGCACAAGATTTTAAACTCATTGTTGTGTTCGAAGGATTAAGCCCATATTCTTCCTTAAGCTTATATCTGACTTCACCGGTCGATTTATGTTCCTCAAAATATCCATCTACCCAAAGGGAATTTAGTGCTTCAGTCGCCTTCATCATTTCACCGTTGAACATAAGTCCATCGCTTTTCTTTTTTTATCCTTCTCAACTCTCTACTTTTGACTAAGCTCAACACCACCCCGGATAGTGTCGTAATGGGGATAAAATGTCCTTGCTCTTCGAGTCCCTGCTTCAGTTCTGCTAACCCCGTTGGTTTATTGAAAAATCCCTCCACAATCAGTTCTCTTGCAATATCTGTAACGGTAAGTTTTGCATTACCTTTCTCAAATTTCTTAAACTCCTTCTGGGGCCTCTTTTCTACAGGTGTCTGGTAAAGGGCAACTATTCTCGATACCTCTTCTGGTGTCCCTTCTATAGTTATCTTGGTTCCGTCCTTTGTTTCGATGTTCGTTTTTGCCATATAAATCAAAATATTACAATACCGCAATAACGCAATAATATTTAAATGTTTTGGTTCCAGGTGACTACATTCAGGCAAGTCTGTAGTCACCCATCTTCCCACTATCATCATGAACCGGGAGAATTCCCGCCAGAAAACAGCCTACTCCTTCGCCACGATTCGGTACTTCTCCCCTTTCCCGCTCCACCGGATGTTCACCAGCAGGTAATCAGCGATGTCATGCTGCTTCGCGTACCGCGCGGCAGCCTCCTTTGTGGCAAAGCTTCTCGGGCGCTTCTTCCGGCGCCTGCCCTCCTCGTTCCGGTAGGAGTACCTATGAGAATAAAGGGTGGTTCCCATCAGAGAAGGCAATCCCGGCCTGTTTATATATCTTATCTTTTTATGGAGATTAATCCCTTTCCATAACATTGATTGCCCGCCGTATCGCCACAAATGCATACGCCCAGAGCAGGGGCAGCCATACCGGCATAACCCCGAAAAGACTGTTCCGGAGAAATATTTCCACTCCGGTCCGTATAAAGAGATACTCAACAAGAGCCATCATGATGAGGCCAAAGAGAAATATCAGACCGTCTTTGCGCTCGTATGATACAGCAAATGCGACCGCAATAATCCCGACGTACGCAAGAGCAAGGAGGTAATCATTAGAGATAAAGGGAATAACAGCAATCATCAAAATAATAGGGATAACATTTATCACTATGCTTTTTATTTTGTGTGGTATTCCCATCAAATACTTCCTCCGACAACCAGCCCCAGCGCAGCCAGCACCACTGCTGCATACACCGCCTTGTTCCACCGCAGGACTTTCGCCCCGTCAAACATCCCGAAGGGTATCATGTTGAACAGCGCCAGCCAGGCGTTGATCTGGAAGCCGTATGCCCCGAAGATGCCCGGAACAGACCAGAACAATATTGCCAGGATGATATTCACGATCGGCCCGGCCACGCTGATCTTCCCCACTTTCGCAGAATGGTAGATTGTGCCGCGGAACATCACTGCCCCGGGCGCAGCAAACACAAACCCCAGGAAGCTGAACGCGATGGCGAGCAGCAGCATGCGGTCAAAGCTCCGGAATTCCGCCCAGTAGTCATAGCGCTGCGCCATGAACTTGTGCGCAAGCTCGTGCAGCAGGAACCCCAGCCCTACGGTGATGGCGGCAAGCAGCAGGGACGGAAAAAAGCCGCCGACCGCATCCTTCAGCACGATGGCAAACGCTACAGAGATAGCTCCCCATGCCTTTGCCAGGTCCCGGATCTCGAGTCGAGAGAAGCGCATAGGAAAAAGACAGCAAGGCTCCTTTAAATGCTTTTCTTCTGCAGAAATGCATGGAGCGCCTGCAGCAGGAACGGATACCCCATCGGCTCCTGCTTCAGCGCAGCCATCTTCCGCTCCAGCACATCCTGCACTGTCCGGAGGTATCTTTCTTCACCGGACTGCAGCATGCCCCAGAGCAGCATGCTCATGCCGCTGGGCAGCACATGATCCTCATCGCTGCTGATGAGGACGATCAGGTCAGGATTGCCTTTCCCGTAGCTGGACAGCCATTTCCCGTCGTAAAACTGCTCCAGCGCCGCATCGATGACCCTGATACATTCCCTGCGGTATTCCTCATTTCCTGTCGCCGCATGCAGCTCAGCCAGCGCCCAGGCGACCGCCGCATAGTCCTCCAGAAAGCCGGGAATCTTCCCCCCGACGATCCGGGTGATCCCGCTGAAAGAAAGGATATGCCGCATTACTTCTTCTGCCTCGGCGATCGCTTCCCTCTCCCCGCAGTGCCTGCCGTACAGCGCCATCCCGGCGATCATCAGCCCGTTCCATGCCATGACCTGCTTGGTATCCACCGCAGGCGCTATCCTCTTCTTCCGCAGCGCAGCGAGCAGCTGCAAATCCTCTGCAATCCCTGCCGGAGGGATCTCTGTTGCGTGCAGGTGGATTTTCCCCTCAAAATTGCCGGAAGGGGAAACAGGGAACGCACGGGCAAACTCTTCCCCGTGGACAATATTTTTCATGACCTCTTCCTGCGTAAAGACATAATATTTCCCCTCCTCTCCCTCGGAATCAGCATCCTGCGCTGCGTAATACACCCTTCCCCGCAATGTGCCGGAGACATATTTCCGGATCCCTGCTGCCCGCTCCCTGAAAAAATGCTCCTTGCTCAGCCCGTACGCAAGGCTGTACGCCTGCAGCAGCAATGCCTGGTCATACAGCATCTTCTCGAAATGCGGAATCTCCCAGCGCTCATCCGTGCTGTAGCGGAAGAATCCGCCGCCGATATGGTCGTACAGCCCGCTGGAGCCGATCTTCCGCAGGCTGGACAGCACCTTATCTAATTCTTTCTGCTGCCGCAGGAGCGCGAGGAAGCACAGCGTCGGCACGAACTTCGGGCTGCCGCGGAATCCGCCGTGCACTGCATCGAACTGGCGTGCAAATCCCTCCAAGAATCCATGCAGCGGCGCATCGCTGACCGCCTGGGGAGCTGCTTCAGGCTCCTGCAGCACTTCCGTGATCTGTGCAGCTGCCTGCTCCACCCCTTTCCGGTTTGAGGAATACGCCTGCACGATCTCCCTGAGCAGCCCGGGGAACCCCGGCATCCCGTGCCGGGGGGACAGGGGAAAATACGTCCCGATGAAAAACGGCCGCCGGTCCGGCAGCAGGAACGCGTTCAGCGGCCAGCCCCCCTGCCCGTTCAGCAGGAGGGAGGCGCGCATGTACAGCGCGTCCAGGTCAGGCCGCTCCTCGCGGTCCACCTTGATGGAGATGAAATGCTGGTTGAGGTATTGAGCAATCTCCGTATCAGAAAACGCCTCATGCGCCATCACGTGGCACCAATGGCAACTGCTGTATCCAATGGAAAGGAAGATGGGCTTGTCCTCATGCCTTGCCCTTTCCAGCGCCTCGCCTCCCCAGGGATGCCAGTCCACCGGGTTCTCCTGGTGCTGGCGGAGATAGAGGCTGCTCTCGCCTGCGAGCCGGTTTGCCATCAGTCGTAGATCTCTTTCTTCACGCGCTCTTTGGGGACCTGGAACTCTGCGGCAAGGATCCGTTCCATCTCCTGCACAAAGGGCATGGGGCCGCAGAGGAAGAACACGGTCGCGTCATGCACGTGCTTCCGCATCATCTCTGCATCGATCCTTCCCTTGCTGCCCTCCCACTGCTGCTGCGTCAGGGTGAAAAGATGTGAGATGTTCCCCCCGGACAGCCCCTCAATCTCCTGCCTCCAGAGGATGTCCTGCTCGGTCTTGTTGGAGTAGATCAGGTGCGCCTTTGCCTGCAGCCGCTTGTCCCGGATATACCGCATGATGCCCAGCAGCGGTGCGATTCCGCTGCCCGCCCCCAGCAGCACGATATCCTGCATCTCGTCCTGGTAGAAAAAATGCCCGAACGGGCCGCTCACGAAGAAGGGATGTCCCACACTGACCTTCCGCGCCAGGTAATCAGAGAAGAATGCGTTTTCTGTCGGCTTTGCGGTGAACTCCAGGTATGCGGTGTTGAGCGGAGAGGAGGAGACCGAGAACGCGCGCTGCTGCACCGGCTTCTTCCCGTCCCTGATCTTGAATTCCTCATCCTCCTTCATCTCGCAGCGGATCATCATGAACTGGCCCGGCGCATAGGGCATCTGCTGCGCGGTCTGCATCCGGATGCACTTGGAGCCCGCGCCGATAGGGAACACTTCGCTTACAGTCGCCGGTATGTCGCGGAGCATATTCCGGGAGATTCCGCAATGGTTTAAAAATCTGCTGGCTCTCTGCGGTGCTGCCGGAGCAGGAAGGGATAGGCCTCCTGCACCAGCCTTCCCCCATATACCGGAGGGACCTCTCCATAGTAAGCTACGCGCCACACGCAGCCCTGGTCCATCACTTCCGCCATGATCTGGCCGTCACCCACAAATGCCTTCCGGATCACATATCCGCACACCGCATCCAGCATGCTTATCGCGCTCTCGCGCAGCCTCTCTTTGGGGTTGAACAGTGCCTGGTGCAGGAGATCGTCTATTGCCTGGAGTTCCTTTGCTGTTTCCTCATCGCTCATCCGCGAGCGCCTGCACATGCTGCGGAAATCTGAGATAAAGCCAATGGTCGTGCTCAGGGAGATGCCGCCCATCCTGCCGCCGGAAACCTGCAGGATTAATAAATGTTGCTTTATAGGGTTGGTGCGAAAATCGGTGCGTATGCGTGTCTGTCAAGAACACCCGCCCTAAAAGGCGGGGCGTGTTCTTGAGCACGCTCGGAAATCGCCCTCTTGCTCCGAGCTGAAGCATGGAGCGGGCGAGTGGCGATTTCCGACGTGCCCATTGGTAATGCTC
>DATDVW010000039.1:0-18398 GCA_035289865.1 Candidatus Nanoarchaeia archaeon | reverse complement strand
GATAAACCACAACATTTAAATAGGAGTTGCATATTCAAGCTATTGAATTGATTCTCAAAAACTTCTGTGATACCAGATGGAAGAGAAGGAACTGAAGACCGGGACGACCACCATTGGGCTGGTGTGCAAGGATGGCATCCTGCTCGCAGCGGACAAGCGCGCGACTGCAGGGAACCTCATCGTGACCAAGTACGTCGATAAGATCTACCAGATCAATGATGACCTTGCCCTCACCATGGCAGGGACAGTCTCTGATGCGCAGCTGCTCAGCAAGCTGATTAAGGCAGAGCTCAAGCTGAAGGATCTGCGGACCAGCCGGAGATCCACGGTCAAGGAGGCGGCGAACCTGCTCGGAGGCATGGTCTATTCCAATATCCGCAAGATGTCGCTCATCCCCGGCATCTCCCATTTCGTGCTGGGCGGCAGGGATGATACAGGAACGTATGTCTATGACCTGTTCGCTGACGGCTCAGTCACCCTGATCGAGGATTTCATTTCTTCAGGCTCAGGGAGCGTGATGGCATACGGCGTCCTGGAGACGCTGTACCGGAAGGACCTCTCGCTGGAGGAGGGGAAAGAGCTGGCCATCAAGGCGGTGAACGCGGCCATCCAGCGCGACAACGCCTCTGGCGGCGGCATCGATATCGTCGCCATCACCATGAAGAATGGCGTGAAGCGTATGCTGGCCAAGCGGCTCGATACCACGATCACCGCGTGATGCGGCGCAGGGGACGGAAGAGAGAGATAGAAGAAGACGTAAGACATATCAGTTCAGGCGATATTCGGATAAAAACATGGCTTGGCGAGGGAAGGGGATTCTTTCATGGATATCATTGAAGAGATGCAGAAGCTGCTGCCCGCGGACAAGATAGCGGACTCGGTCTTCGAGGGCGCGAATATCGTCTTCTATACCAAAGACCGCGATTTTTTCCTGGACAACAACGGGGTCATCAAAAGGGTTGTTGAAGAGTTCAAGAAGCGCGTGGAGCTCCGGCCGGATCCGAGCATCTGCATGGAGCAGGAAAAGGCAGAAGCAGCCATCCGGAGCATAATCCCTGCAGAGGCAGAGGTCGGGAACATCATATTCGATCCCCAGCGCAGCATCGTGATCATCGAGGCGGACAAGCCCGGGCTGGCCATCGGCAAGCAGGGGGCTGTCCTGCGCGAGGTCCGCCAGCAGACCTTCTGGATACCGATCATCAGGCGCATGCCCGCCATCCGCTCCAAGATCATCGAGAACGTGCGGGCGGTCCTCTATGAGAATTCCGATTACCGGAGGAAGTTCCTGGACAGCGTCGGCCACCGCATCTATGACGGATGGCGGAGGGAGAAGCGCCAGGAATGGATTAGGCTCACCATGCTGGGCGCCGGCAGGCAGGTCGGCAGGAGCTGCCTTTTCCTCCAGACCCCGGAATCCCGGATCCTGATGGACTGCGGCATCGACCCTGCCCGGAACGTGGGAGACCAGTCTTATCCCTATCTTGAGGCCCCGGAATTCAACATCAAGGAGCTGGACGCGGTCATCCTCTCCCATGCGCACATGGACCATTGCGGCATGATACCCTATCTCTACAAGTTCGGCTACCGCGGGCCGGTCTACTGCACCGAGCCCACGCGGGACACCGCTGCCCTGCTGCAGCTGGACTTCGTGAAGATCATGCGCAATGAGGGGAAAGAGCCCATCTACACCAGCGACGAGGTCCGGGAAGAGGTCAAACACACCATCACCCTGGACTTCAACGAGGTCACGGACATCACCCCGGACGTGCGCATCACCCTCTACAACTCCGGCCATACCCTGGGGAGCGCCATGATCCATCTCCATATCGGCAATGGCCTGCACAACATGCTCTATACCGCTGACCAGAAGTACGGCAGGACCAGGCTGCTCGATCCGGCAGCCACATCGTTCCCCCGGCTGGAAAGCATGATCATCGAAGCGACATACGGCGGCAAGGACAACATCCTGCCCCCGAAGAAGGAATCCGAGGACGAGATCTCCCGGATCATCGTCAGCACCGTCAGCAGGCAGGGGAAGGTGCTGGTCCCGGTCCTGGGCACCGGCAGGGCGCAGGAGGTGATGCTGATCGTGGACGAGCTGATCAAGACCGGGCAGATACCGGAGATTCCCGTCTACGTGGACGGCATGGTCTGGGACATCACCGCCATCCACACCGGCTACCCGGAGTTCCTGAACACCTATGTGCGCAAGCAGATCTTCCACCGGGACGAGAACCCGTTCCTCAACAAGATATTCAAGCATGTGGCCGGCCAGAAGGAGCGCATGCAGATAGTGGAGGAGGGCGGTCCCTGCGTGATCCTGGCGACATCAGGCATGCTGGTCGGCGGCCCTTCGGTCGAGTATCTCCGCCATCTTGCGGACAACCCCAAGAACTCGCTGGTCTTCGTCTCCTACCAGGGCGAGGGCTCGCTCGGCAGGAGGATCCAGCGCGGGGAGCGCGAGCTGCTCTACAAAGAGGGCCAGAAGACCGAGACCACTCCCCTCAAGATGGAGATCTTCACCATCGACGGCCTCACCGGCCACTCCGGCAGGCGCCAGCTCATGAACTTCATCCATGACTGCGATCCCCGGCCGAAGAAGGTGATCACGAACCACGGCGAGGCAAGCAGGTGCCTGGACCTGGCGTCATCCATCCACAAGGTCTACAAGATCGAGACCGTCGCCCCAAAGAACCTGGAGACGGTCCGCATACGGTGACGCCAAAGGCGTGTTTTGAGTAAGGTTTAAATACCAGGGGAATTCTGGAGAAGGCGTGCCAAAGCCCAAAGAGAAGGTGCAGCAGAAGAGATATCTGCAGACCGCGATAATCGCCGTGGCGATCGTCGCCGTCGTGCTGGGATATTATTCCTTTACTCTGGAGCGCCAGTCCGAGAAGATCCTGCAGGACAGGCCGGTGACCGAGCGCCCCGCAGAGGTGATCGAGTCTATCCCGGACACTCCCCCCGGCTACCTTCCCGAGCCCAGGCTTCCTGGACTTGCGCAGGCAGAGGAGCCTGCTTCCTCTTTCATCTCCAATGCCGCCTGCACCAATGGGTTCATCACGTTTGTGTTCACCAATATCCTCGCGGAAGAGCACCGCCTTTCGGATTTCCGCTTCTACACCTCCGGCCTGCTGCACGCCCCGGAATGCGACAAGCAGATCCTCCAGCCCGGGGAGCGGACGTTCTGCAGCAGGGTGAACAAGGTGGCCTTCCAGAAGGAAGTGCAGGTCACCATGAACGCGCCGGGCGCGAAGGAGAATACCGTGGTGGACTGCAGCGCCGCCCAGATCTCCGGCAACATCATCCGGGATGTGAAACGGCTGCTGGCGCAGTTATTCGGGTGAGTTCTGTCGGTTAGCCGCTTGCATAGCAGAATCAAGAAAAGAAAAGTAGCCCCGCCCGGATTTTCGAAGCGAAATGCTGTTCGAACCGAGGTCACAGCCTCCAGAGGGCTGTATGATTGACCGCTACACCACGGGGCTTCAGGAGAAGTGGGCGAAGGGTAGTTTTTAAATGTTGTGCGCAGGGATCTCCTCTTCCGCCTCGGCTTCCGCCTCAGGAGGCTGCTCCTCTGGGGGCAGCTCAGGCGCAGCTTCGGGCTCCGCCGCAGGCTCTGCCTTTTTCCGCTTTTGCCTTGCGGGCTTTGCCTCTGCTTCCTGTTCTCCAGGAGCTTCTACAGGAGCGTCTGCAGCGGGCTCACCCTCAGCATCGTCCGCGCCTGCTCCGGATTCTGTTTCGGTTTCCGTCTCAGCGGCTGCAGCCGGATCCGGTGATGTGGCAACGCCCTTCAGCAGGATCTGCCTGATCTCGCAGACCGCCAGCGGGTATATCTTCTTCAGGTGCGCCTGCATCTCCTGCTGCAGCTTGCGGATGATGATGTCGTGGATGACCTGCTCAAAATCCAGCTTGGCGATCTCCTTCTTGAGGAACTGGAGGGTATGCTTGTGGAGCGACTGGAGGACCGAGCCTTTCGCCAGAGAATAGGTCACCAGGAACGGCTTGATCCGGATGCGCTTGCCATCCTTGGTGGCGCAGGGAAAGCTCTCATCGATGCGAATCTTCTTGCGCCGCACCATGCGCTTGACCGCGGTCTGCTGCATCACCATGCCGACGATCTCGGTCTTGAGCTGGCCATTGGCAGCCCCGGTGATGCGGAACAGCATGGAGAAGTTCTGCTTCTTGGGGTCATCTGTCAGTATCATGAGGTTGACGCTCATGATCCTGCCGACGGCTGCCTCCGGATCGTAGAGCGGGACCTCGCCGAGCGGCTGCTCATTGAACAGCTGGGGGGCGATGACCGGGTACCATTTCTTCTTGGTGTCATGCACTTTCTTGGTCATAAGGAGGTGGGGTACCTGTCGGTTTAAAAAGGTTGAGGTTTTAGGGGGGTTGGTGCGAAAGTCGGTGCGTATGCGTTTATGCCCATGGGTAATGCTCCGGAGGATGTGCTCCTCGACCTGAGCGAAGCGAAGTGGAGAGGCATGTTCAGGCTCCGCATACGCACGAATAATGGTTTCGCACCAACCCCCGTTTTAGATGTCCAGGTGCACCACATACTTCGCGTTCTGCTCGATAAATTCCCGCCGGGGCTCGACCTCGTCTCCCATCAGGATGGTGAATATCCGGTCTGCTTCCACCGCATCCTCGATAGTGATCAGCTTAAGTATCCGGTTCTCCGGGTTCATCGTGGTGGTCCAGAGCTGGATCGGGTTCATCTCCCCTAATCCCTTGTAGCGCTGGACAGAGACGCCGTCCTCCCCGATCTCTTTCAGCAGCCGGTCCTTCTGGCTGTCATTGAGCACGTAATATTTCGCCTTGCCCTTGCGGATCAGGTAGAGCGGCGGCAGCGCAAGGTAGACGTGCCCATGCTCCACCAGGGAGCGGAGGTGGCGGTAGAAGAACGTCAGGATCAGCGTGGCGATATGGCTTCCGTCAACATCAGAATCGGTCATGATGATGATGCGATGGTATCGCAGCTTGCTGATGTTGAACTCATCCCCGATGCCGGTCCCCAGCGCGGTGATGATAATCACCAGTTCCTCTGAGCTGAGCACCTTGTGCAGCCTGGCTTTCTCCACATTCAGGATCTTGCCGCGCAGCGGGAGGATCGCCTGGAAATTCCGGTCCCGCGCCTGCTTGGCGCTCCCTCCCGCGGAGTCTCCCTCCACCAGGTAGATCTCGCATTGGGCAGGATCCTTGTTGGAGCAGTCTGCCAGCTTTCCGGGCAGTGAGCTGCCGTTGAGCACGTTTTTCCTCCGCACCAGGTCGCGGGCCTTCCGCGCAGCCTCGCGCGCCCGGGCAGCCCCCATGATCTTGTCCATGATGAGGCGGGCCTGCTTGGGATTCTCCTCCAGGAACGTGTTAAGACCGTCAGATGTCGCGGAATCCACGATGCCCTTGATGTCGGAATTCCCCAGCTTGGTCTTGGTCTGGCCCTCGAACTGCGGCTCCTGCAGCTTGACCGAGATGATCGCGCTGAGCCCCTCCCGCACATCCTCGGAGCTGAACTTGTCCTTCATCCCGCCCTTCTCCGCATACGTATTGAGCGACCTGGTCAGGGCGGTCCGGAACCCGGCAAGGTGGGAGCCTCCCTCAATGGTGTTGATGTTGTTGGCGAAGGTGAAGATGTTCTCGGCATAGCCGTCATTGTACTGCATCGCCACCTCGACGATGGTCCCGCCCCGCTCCTTCGCAAAGGAGATGATGTTGTGCAGGGGCATCTTGTTCTTGTTGAGGAACTCGACGAAAGAGACCAGCCCGCCCTCGTACTGGAAGGCATGCTGCTTGCTGTCATGCTCGTCCAGGATGCTGATGGCCAGTCCCTTGTTCAGGAACGCCAGCTCCCGGAGGCGTGCAGCAAGGGTGTCAAAATGGAAGGTGGTGATAGGGAAGATTTCCGGGTCAGGAAGGAAGGTGACGGTCGTGCCGGTCTCCGTGCTCTCTCCCAGCGTCTCCAGCTCGCCGGCCGGTACCCCCTGGGCAAAGTGCTGGCGGTACATTTTGCCGTCACGCCGGATCACCACCTCAAGCGATTTGGCAAGCGCATTCACTACCGAGATGCCCACCCCATGCAGCCCGCCGGATATCTTGTAGGATTTCTTGTCGAACTTGCCGCCGGCATGCAGCTTGGTCATCACGATCTCCACCGCAGGCCTGCCGTACTTCGGATGGATATCGGTCGGGATGCCCCGGCCATTGTCCGTGATTGACGCCCTGCCGTCCGCATGCAGCGTCACGCTGATCTTGGTGCAGTAGCCGGCAAGCGCCTCATCCACCGCATTGTCTACTGCCTCATAGATGAGGTGGTGCAGCCCCCGGAGATCGGTGCTGCCGATATACATGCCCGGCCGTTTCCGCACCGCCTCGATGTTCCCCAGGACCTGGATGTCCTCTGCTTTATACGTTTGAGTGGTCTCCATGAAAATAGGCAAACTGAGATGCAGTTCCTCAGCAATCTCGAGCGCCCCCTGCTTTATATAGTTTTCTATTGAATTATGGGCTTATACGCCGTATAAAGCACGAATTCAGCCTTTTGGGGAATATGATTTTCTTTCATATATATGGAGGATAGGCATATAAATGCAGGGGTGTACCTCTCTCCTATGAAAGGCGAGATCATCCACACCCTGATACTGAGCACCGCGAAAGAAATCAGGAAGCGGACCACTGATGTAGTGGTCAAGCCATCCAAGAGCTCGCCCAATTATGAGGAGTATTTCCCCACCTACAAGGGGCTGGAGAAGCCGCTGAAGAAGGAGGTCGAGGGCAGGAGCCTGCTTATCAACCTCAAGATGTTCAATGACAACCTTATCGTGGAGGCGAAAGCAGAGTTCGATGAGAAGGAGAGCGCAGCCATCCTGAAGCTGAAGAACGTCCTTGCGGAGGAATGCGAGAGGGTGGCAAAGCAATACCAGCCCTCCGCGCTTTCCGAGGAGTACACCTTTTTCTGCATCGCGGAATATGAGGATTATGACAAGTACATCTCCGCCAACAAGGTGAAGATTACCTCCCTGCTCAAGGATGAGGCAGAAGAGCTCACCGGCAGGGAAGTGGAGGACACCATCTCCGCAAGCATCAGGTACGGGAAGGAGGACACCGTGATCATCGACTGGGACGGCGCGTTCATCCTGGACAAGGGCAAGGAATTTGACGAGATCATCTCGCTCCTGGAGCTGGCGAACATCCAGCTGCTGAATCTCCGGCTGCTGGACTTCAAGCTGCAGGAGGACATCGGCAGGATCCGGAAGCTGATCGATTTCGGCAGGCTGAAGATCTTCCAGCTGAGCTATTACAGCAAGGAGATCGTCAAGCTCCGCTCCAAGGCGCTGCTGGAGTTCGATTCCATCGAGAACATGATCAAGCTCTACGGCGACTGGTACAGCGCCCGGCTCTACGGCATCGCCAGCAGGAAGCTCTCGATCGACAAATGGCGGTCCGCGGTCGAGGCGAAGCTGGGCCTGCTCCGCGACATCTACACCATCATCACCGAGCGGGTGGCGGAGTCCTACAACATCATCCTGGAGGCATCCATCGTGGTGCTGATCATCGTGGAGATCCTCCTGGCGGTGATGAAGGTGTATTGAGTACAGAAAATTATTTAAAGGGGCAAGGGGGAGGAAGGGCTGTGGGCAGCGGGACAGTGACTATACCTGAAGAAGAATACCAGGTCTTGATGAGATGTCGGCATATTGTTGAGTCAGAATTTGAAGAGAAGTTTTCGAAGCGGTTTATGGAGCACGTCAGAGAAAGCGAAGAGGCATATCAGAGAGGCGATGTCGTGCGGGTGAAAGGCCAGCGGGAACGAAGGAAGCTGTTCGGTTCTTTATGATAAGGTATCAGGAGGACGATCACGCCTATGACTGAACAATAACATTTATAAACAATCTCCCTTCTCCACGGGCATGCGCGTCGCCATCCTCTATTCCGGCGGAAAGGACAGCACCTATGCCCTTGCATACGCCAAAGAGCGCGGCTGGGACATCCGCTATCTGCTTTCCGTCAAGCCGGTCAGGACAGACTGCTTCCTCTTCCATTTTGCCACTGTTGAGCATACCCCGGCGATTGCAGCCATGCTCGGGATCCCGCATCACCTCATATCCTGCGACGTCGCGGACCCGGTCCTGGAGGCAGGCTTGCTCAAGCGGAAGGTGATGCAGCTGGAGCGGGTGGATGCCCTGCTCCTCGGCGGGACAGGCCTGCAGGCCACCCAGCTGCGGAGCATCCAGGAGGCCCTCCGCCCGATGGGGATAGAGGTGTTCGCCGCCCATGCAGGCCAGGACCATGAAGCAGTGGTTGAGGATATGCTCCAGAAAGGCTACCGGATCATGATCACCCAGATAGCGTCAGACGGCCTCACCAGTGATGACCTGGGGAGGGAGCTCACCCCAGAGAGTTTCCCGGCATTCCGGAGCAGGAGCAGGAAGTTCGGCTTCCATATCGGCGGCGAGGGGGGATATTATGACACCCTGGTCATCGACGCCCCGTTCTTTCCTCGCGCGTTCCAGGTCACGGCCATGAAGAGGTCCATGGAAGGCGAGCACGCAGGCCACGCCATCCTGAGCGGGCGCATCGTGGAGAAGGATATACCTGCAGCTAGCTCTTCCCGATAGTGATCTTTCCCTTTTCTACCTTGAGCACCACTTCGTCATGCTCAGTCAGCTTCGCCAGCTTGGTCACGACACTGGGCAGCACGATCTTCTCCCCGCGGAACGTGAGATGCGTGATGATCGCCGCTTCCTTCTGGTCAGGCTTGATGGACTCCATGATCTCCTGCGCGGTCTTCTGCTGGGAGCTGCCCTTGAGCGATGATGTCCGCTCGAACAGGTACCGGGCGATCTGGTCAGCGACGTCGATTCCTGTCGCCTCCGTGATCCCCTGCAGCCCGGGGGAGAGGTTGACCTCGATGACCAGCGGCCCTTTCGCGCTGTCCAGGATGTCGACAGCGCAGATGTCCGCGCCGATCGCCTTTGCCGCATTGACCGCTATCCTGCCGGTCTCGTAGTCGATGGCGCATTTCTTTCCCTTGCCGCCGGCATGCACATTGGCGCGCATCTCCCCGGATTTTGCCTTCCGCCGCATGCACGCCGCCACTTTGTCTCCGACCACGATCACTCTAGTGTCCATGCCGCCGCTCTCGATGTATTCCTGGATGATGAAGGGCTGCTTCAGCGCATCCAGGGCGTCCAGGATGGAGGAGGCGGAGGCGTAGCTGTCCGCGAACATCACTCCCTTGCCCTGGGTCCCCTCGGGGAACTTCATGACGGCCGGATAGGTTATCCGCTCCAGGATGCGATGGGCCGCGGCAGGCGTCGCCGCAAGGTACGTCCTGGGCATGGGGATGCCGCTCTGCTCCAGCTTCAGCTGGGTGAGCAGCTTGTCATGCCCGAGCGTGAAGGCAGTCGGCACGATCGGCATGTAGGATTGCTTGTGCAGCACTGTGGTGATCGCCCGGAGCAGCGCATTGTAGTGGAATGACCCCTTGGCATAGATACAGTCATAGCGCTCGATCAGGCTGCCGTCATGGAGCACCTCTTCCTTGTCTCCCATGTTGACCTCGATCTTGCGGATGTCATAGGTATCGACCTGGTCAAAATATTTCTTCAGGCTGGCGGCGGTCCATTGCGAGGAGACGCTGTTCATGCTGATGAGCGCGGCCTTCAGTTTCATGTTATCCCCTGATGTCCGGGTCGATCAAAAATCCCTTCTTGAGGATGTTCTGCCCGATCAGCGCCTTGTATCTCATATGGCTCCGGTCGATCACGCTGAACTCGACCTTGTACAGCTTTTTGCCCCCGACCTCGACGTCTATGGCGATGATCGGCCGCTGCCGGACCCCGTGCGCGGACTTCACCACATGGTTGTGCAGCGCAGGCCCGAGCCTCAGCTCATGCGCGGCATCCTGGTCTATGGAGCTTTTCGTCGCGCCGGTATCCACCCGCGCGATGAGTGTAGAGCGCTTCTCCCCATTGATGATGGTCAGCGGGGCGGTCAGCCCGACCGTGGCTTTGGATTCCATAAATGGACTGAAAGGGAAGGAGTTTATAAGCGTTATGATTGGGGATAAATCATGCAGCTCTGCGAAGCGGATAACAAGGTAAGGATGCGCGTTATTTCCCGGCATACCCGAACATTTTATCGTATTCTTTGTGGTCAGTAATGTGAAGGACGAATGCGATTATTTCCACTCCACTTTCTCCTCCCGTTAATGTGTAGAGCATCCTCCAGAAAAGGGGAAGCTCAATGCGGAACAGGTTGCTCACCCCATATCTCCGTTTGTATTCCCCTGGAATGAGTCTCTTGGCAACGGGATCTCCAAAATGGGGGTTTGATTTGATCAGCTCAACTTTTTGGTTTACTGCCTTGAGGATCATGCGGTCGGCTTTTGAATGCGGGGATTCCGCGTTAAGATGCTGATATACCTCCTCTGCTTCCGGGGATAGTTTTATGCGGACTATCTTCATAATTCAAGACCCTCAGTCATTGCCTTTCGCAAGTTTGGGTTTGGGTTGTGTATCCAGGTAATCCCCCGCATGGTCACTGCTATCTTATTGCTCAGTTCAAGGTATTCAAGGATTATCTTTAGGGTATTATGGTTAACTTGTTTCGGGAGCCTTCGCTTCAGCTCTGCTACGGTTATCACGCTTTCTTCCATGCCCTTAAGCACCCCCTCTACCATGAGGACAGTATTCAATGTGGGGGAATGGGCGAGTTCTTGCATTTTCATCACTAATAATTATTGATTAATAACTATTATATATTAACTAGTATATAAACTTTACGGTTGAGGAAATACGGTTGATGAACGAATCAAGATCGATTAAACATTGGGGTATTCCAGGAATCACTTATGGTTACACCCTCTCAAACATCTTCCTTGCTCTCTCCTTCCCCACGATGAAGATGAAGGGAGCGAGCTTCGGCCCGCGGTCCTTTGCCAGCAGCACCCGGTACCCCGCGACAAACAGCTCCTGCGGCTGCATATCCAGCTCCTTGGAGATGGAATAGAAGGAGGCATAGAGCTGCTCCTCAGTGATGTCTGCTGCGAGCAGCTTCGCGACCTGCCGCAGGGCCTTGCGCTGGCTCTCCGATAATCCGGCGGCGTCAGCCTTTTCCTGCAGCGTGAAGCGGAAATCATCAGGCGCGTATTTCTGCAGCCAGCGCCAGGCGCAGGCAGCCCGGGCCTGCAGCCGCACCACATCCCCTTTCTTCTTCAGGCCGTAGAATGCGCGCACCCGCTCCAGGTCGTTCGCATAGGTCTGCAGCACCGTGGTGAGGTGCCGGAACCCAGGCTGGAATCCCAGGGAAGCGGCAGGCTTCTCCACCACGGACATCTCGTAGATCCGCCGGAATTGCTCCTCCTCTTTCTTGTTCGCCAGCCGCTCCTTTCCGTAGTACACGCGCTCGCACTTGTCAAAATCCTCATAGATCTTCAGCACATCCAGGTCAAAGGAGATGGAGAACTCGGTGTTCGGCCTGCTGCCAGCAAAGAGGAACCGCACCACCTCGGGAGTGTACACCTCCAGCACATCCTGCAGGGTGGTCGCTACCCCTGCTGATGAGGAGAACTGCTCCCCGCCCTTGATGCCGATGAACTCGTAAAACTGGTACGTCGGCGGGGGATGATGGAACACCTGCTGCACGATCTCCTCCCCGGTCATCCTGCTTCCCCCGTCCGCGCTGTGGTCCTTGCCGCCCGGCTCGAAATCGACCTTCTCGTATTCCCACCGCATCGGCCAGTCGATCCGCCATTTCAGCTTGGCGATGCCCTTTTTCCGGAAGTCAAAGGTGTCCCGGTGCCCGCAGGAGCAGGTGTAGGAGAGGGTGTAATCCCCAGGATAGGTGACGGTGGCGGTGTCCCTGCTGCACCGCTCGCAGAAGAGCGTGACCGGCAGCCAGCCCTCCGCAAGCGGCTCCTTCCGGTACTTGTTGAGTATCTGCATAATCGCTGATGTCTCCTCCAGGGCAGTGCGCATCCCCTCAGCATAGGCGCAGGACTGGTATCTTTTGGTCTGAGAGATGAACTCCGGCGATATGCCGACAGCAGGCAGCGCATCCTCGACGGCTTTCTCATGGTGCTCGGCGTAGCTTGCATGGCAGCCGAAGACATCCGGGATCCGCGAGATCGGCATCCGCAGGTGCTTCTCCAGCAGCTCCTGCTTCGGCAGGTTAACCGGCACCTTCCGCAGCACGTCGTAATCATCCCAGGAATAGATGAACCGCACCTGCTTCCCCAGCGAGGCAAGCGCCCGGCAGACCAGGTCGACGGTGATAATCTCGCGGAAATTGCCGATATGCACGACGCCGGACGGGGTGATTCCCGCGGCGACCGTGTAGCGCTTCTTATCCCCTTTCTCCCGGATGATGCGCTGGCACGCCTGGTCAGCCCAGTATAATGATTCCATCGGGATAAGGCAGGGACCGAGTTATTTAAAGATTTCCTTTCCATCGGCGGCGGAGAAATCCTGAAGGCAGTGCCTGTTTTGCGAGGCTTTGACATGTCGGAAATCGCCTTGCGCACGCCAACCGTGCTTCAGCGTGGGGCAAGCAAGCGATTTCCGAGCATGCTCAAGAACCGCCACGGGCTCATCAGAAATGCCTCGCATTTCTGAGTGCGCTCAGATGTCAGAAACCATTTTGGTTTCTGAGCACACTCAAAAATCTATGATTTTTGATGAATCATAGATTTCTGACATTAGCCAGGCGGTTCTTGACACCCCACATAAAGCTGACAAGGGGGATGTCCCTTACGGGGAATGTCAGCCTGAACCGTCTAATGGCTCAGCCGAGCCCGGCACTGCCCAAGCGGATGCGAGAGGATTTCTCCGCCGCCCCTCCCCCAGCAAAGGAACAGAAAAGGTTATAAATAGTGGAATTTCAGGGGAGCAACTGAGGTGATTCGATGTTTGTTGGATGCAAGAAGTGCAGTACCATAACGGCAGTCTTGCTGCTGCTGTTGGGCGTATTGTTCCTTCTGGTTGACCTGGGAGTATGGAGCTTCGGGAACATCCAGTGGTGGACCGCGCTGTTCGTCCTGATGGGCGTCGTCGGCCTTGCCAGCGGAAGCTGTCCGGACTGCCAGGCGATGCGGAAGATGAAGTAAGGAGATGTTCTTTTTCTTTATTTTTGATTTATGATGATGTTTTCTTCCAGAGATGCATGCCGGCAAGGATCAGCAGGAACGCGGTCAGCGCCATCATCGGGATCGTGACATAGCCGAAGGTAAAGGTGTACACTCTTGCGCAGCTTGCTCCCGCCTCGCACGGCGCAGAAAGGAGCAGGGGGAAGCGCTGCAGGCTGTAATGGTAGAGCGCGATGAGGCCGCCGGCCGCTGCCAGCGGAGCAGCATACCGCACCACTCCCCTTTTCTTGCCGATGAGCGCAGCGCCAAGGACCAGTACCAGGGGATACATGAAGATGCGCTGGTACCAGCAGAGCACGCAGGGCGTGTATCCTGCTATCTCTGAATAGAACAGGCTGCCGGATGTGGCGATCAGGGCGACGATGAACGAGAAGAGCAGCGCATGGCGCCGGAAAAATCCGGTGATGCCGGCAAATGCCTCATGGTCATGCGTCAGGCCCTTATACAGCCAGGTCAGCCCGGAGATGATCAGGAAGAGGTCGCCGACGGCGGTCAGCGCAGCCAGGGCAAAGGTCACTGCAGGGACAAGCTCAGCCGCCATGGTTCAGGTACTCCGTGAGCTGCTGCCCGGTCGCCAGGAAAGTAGTCTCATCCCACTGCCTGCCAAACTGCTTGCCCAGGGCATAGCATCCCTGGCGGCACATCTCCAGGTAATGGGGGATGGGCAGGATGTCGTCGGCGCGCATATGCTCGCCCTGGAAGGTCTTCCTGCCGATGAAGATATAGCCCTCTCCGGTCTTGATCCCGCTTTGGGGATTGTATACCGGGACCTTTTTGGTGTAGAATGCCCGGTTGCGCAGCTTCAGCCTCCTGAACTCATCATCGCTGACCTCGAACAGGGCTGCGTTGCAGACATTCCCCTTCTCCTGCACCAGGTTGGCGATGGCCTGCTTGTTGTCCTTGATGGAAAGCTTGTAGAGCCTCGGCTTGGACGTCCTGAGGTTGAAGACCCGCCTGAAGTGCTTGATCAGCACCGGCCTGAATTCCCGGTCAGGGATGGTCTTCATCAGGGATTCCTTGTTCAGCAGCAGGGAGTGGGCGACGACGAACACCATAAAAGGGATGATACTGGTGGATTTAAAAATATTATGGAAAGAAATATATTATGGAAAGCGGGCCCAACGAGATTCGAACTCGCGACCTGTTGCTTAAGAGGCAACCGCTCTAACCAGGCTGAGCTATGGGCCCTTGACCCAGCGTGCTTCAGGGCAGTTTATAAAACTTATGCTGGAGGATGGGAAAGATACGGATAAGGCAAGGATGCTCATGATTCCCTACGGCAGCGCCTTCAGTATCTGCAGCCTGCTCTGCTCCTTGCACTCGGTGATCTCCCGGTCATAGCTCGGGTAGATCTTGCAGGTGTTCGGCCGGGAGGCATAGGCAGAGCACACGTATTCCTCCCCCTCTTTCCTGAGGAAGAAGCATTTGCCGTCGATCATCCTCAGGCTCTCTTTCCCCAGCCATCTCTCCAGGAACTCCTCGGGCTTATGCCCGGCATCCGTCAGCCGCCTGATGTCAGTCTCGCTCGGATAGACGCGGAGCGTGCAGCAGTAGCCGCACCTCGTGCAGTGGAAGTTGTTGTGGTACGAATGCTCGCTTCCCAGCGCATGGCAGAACTCCAGCAGCACGCATTTCCCGCATTCCGGGCTGGTCGTATGGCAGACCCCCTGGACATGGCTCGAGAACAGTGCGTTGAGCTCTTCCCATCCTCCCTGGTGCTCCTGCCGGAATCCGGAGAACGACTGTTTTTCCAGCAGGCCCAGGCGTTTGGCCAGCACAAAGGTTGCGAAATTCCCCGGAGGAGGGGCGGGATGCGGATATTCCTTCCGCAGCAGGGCAAGGATATGGTCCATGGCTCCCCTGAATTTCCGCTGTATTTAAGGCTTGCGCGCAGGCGGCACGCGGACGCTGCTGATGCTGCTCACCGCCGGAACCACCTGCTGAACAGCAGCAGCATGATGCCCATGAACGCGCTCGCCGCAAGGATGTGCGCCAGCGCTGCCTGGAAGAACCAGGAGGGAAACAGCTGCACCAGCGCGCTGTCCGCGGGAAATACCCAGCTCCCCGGAGCAAAGAACAGCCCGTGGAATGCGGTGAAGAACCAGGAGAAAGGGGCGGCAAGCAGCGCGATGATCCCGGTGCCGAGCAGCCCGGCGATGCCGCCGATCCACAGGAGGTGCCTGCTGTCCCTGACGATGAGAAAAAAGGCGATGTCAACGACCAATAAGATGATGAACAGAGCAAACAGAGAATCCAGCAGCCCCCGCACATCAGCAAGATGTTCCCTCTCCCGCGGGCTGAAAAAGAGCAGCTGCTCCTCCCCCTGGAGGAAATGGACCGTATTCTCGATCAGCAATCCCTTGTCCGCGAGTGAGACAGCGGAAAGCTGCTGCGTATAGAACCGGGCATCATACGCAAAGAGGAACGTGCCTGCCAGCAGCGTCAGCAGCGGCATCGTAATGATTATAAACCAGGAGAGGATTGTGCGGTGCATAGGGAAATATGCAGAAATCAGGATTAAAAAGCTTTGCATGGGGGAGTAATAGAATAAATAGAATAAACTCCCCGCACGCCGCCACCATGGCGGCAGACGCTCGCTCCACTCGCTATGGAGCACCCCGAGGGGGCGTCCCCCGCTCCATCTGCGCCATGGCGGCGTGCGGCGAGGATGGCTCATCCGAGCAGCCCGAGCGGAGCGAGGGCGTCGCACCGCCGCCCATGGCGCGAAGGAGTATGAATATACCTTAAGGATACCATGAGACGCATCAGCCAGGGAGCGGAAGCGGTAATCTATGATGCTGCCGCAGGCATCATGAAGGACAGGATCCAGAAGGCATACCGCTTGCCGGAGATCGATGTCCGGCTGCGGAAGTTCCGCACGCGGAGGGAGGCGAAGGTGCTGGAGAAACTGGCAGCGCTCGGCTTTCCCGCTCCCCGCATCATCAGCATGGATGACCGGAAGATGCAGCTGATGATGGGGAAGATCCCCGGAAAGAAGCTGCGCGATGTCCTGGAGCGGTCTGATTATCGGCTGCTCGCTGCCGAGATCGGCAGGAAGGTCGCCCTGCTCCATAACCACCACATCATCCATGGCGACCTCACCACCAGCAACATGATCCTGGGCACAGAGGTCTATCTCATCGATTTCGGCCTGAGCTTCTTCTCCCACAAGCTCGAGGACCAGGCAGTGGACCTGCATCTGTTGAAGCAGGCGCTCGAATCCACCCATTGCCGGATAGCCGCGGAGTGCTGGTCCGCTGCAGCAGAGGCGTACCGGAAGGCGGCAAAAGAGGGGGAGGCTGTCCTCCGGCGGCTCACCCTGGTGGAGAAGAGGGGAAGGTATAAGCAGGGGAGTTAGCGTGAGTAATATGAATCGAAACCTTTAAATATCACCTATATGCTCCAGCATACAGATTGACCATGAGCAGAGCTGGTTGTCTTCATCGGGGAACGTTCTGATTATAATAGTGTAAATCCTAAAGCGAGTGGTTGCCTTCACGGGAAAGGTTATCGGCATTCTTGGAGGCATGGGCCCTGAGGCGACGGCAGAGCTCTATCTCCGCATCATTCGGCTGCTACAGGCAGAGGGCGCCCGGTATGACGCTGATTTCCCGGAGATGCTCATCTACAACCTGCCGTTGCCCGATATGGTCGAGCAGCAGGGAAACAAGAAAGCGATCGCTGCACTACTCAGGCAGGCGATAGCCAGGCTCAGGGATGCAGGCGCTGATTTCATCGCCATCCCCTGCAATACAGCCTTCTCTTACATGGAGAGCGGCGAGGGGATACTCAGCATTGTTGCAGAGACCAGGAAAGAGATAGCGCGTTGGGATGGCAAGGTAGGGGTATTAGGCACCGAAGCGACGATACGAAGCAGGCTGTATGAGGGGATAATCCCGGATAGCGGCGACCAGAGGAAGGTGACCAGAATCATCATGAATATCTTGTCCGGGAAAAAATTGCGCAGCGACAAGGATGCCTTGCTGGGGATAATGGGGCGTCTGCAGGAAAAGGGAGCGACAGGGGTGGTACTGGGGTGCACGGAATTGCCGCTGCTGGTCTCCCAAAAAGATGCACCAATTATGATGTTCGACACATTGGACGTTCTAGCCAGGGCAGTTATAGGGAGGTGGAGACGATGAACGGGGATAATGCACAACGTGCTGGTGATATTCACCGGGCTGGAAGTGCGTGTGAATAATGTGTGCACGGGCATGCCGCAGCAGCTCAGATATTTTATGGGGTTCGGGTATAATCCGGACCTGGGCAGGTGTGGAGAGCGGCTCGACGTGCTTGATTATTTCAGGTGGTTCGCGATTGCGGGCTGGAACCCAGTGCTGCTTGATGCGAGCGCATACTACATCGTCAACCGGATGTCGCCGAAAAAGGTCCCTGAGGGGTGCTCGGCTGAGCGGCTGATCGGCATCATCATGGACGAGCTCGGAAAGAAGCCGGAAATCGCGGAGAACAGCCTGATCCGCAGGGAGTATCTAGCAGCGATGGGTGGATGCCTGGGCATCCAGGGGAGGATCGTTGACGCAAGGGAGATGATGGTAAGCCACCGGTATATTCGTGCCCTGGAGGAGATGCTGGAGTTCATGAAGGTAGCAGATGAAGGAACAGTAGGAAAGTTGCTGCCCAAGGATGCCAACCGGGCAAGCCGGTTGTATATCCCCTTGGAGCTCGCCGAGGCGCAGTATTTCCTGCAGGAGGGGATTGCCGCAAAATTCGGCCCACGGACCGAGGAATTTTTTGATGATCTGATTGTTGAGGCGCTGCGGAAAAAGACAGTGTATACAACAGTATGGTGCCCGAGTCCGCCGGAGGGGATACCTACTGGTTATCTCCGGGGAACATCAGGATGCATAACCTTTTCCGATTCCCCGGAGCAGGTCATTGCCAAGCTCAGGGATGAGCCGTACCGCAGTTGGATGGCAGGGGTGATCCGCCCATTTGCAGGCCCCGAAGCGCGTGTGGAAGAGGCGGTCATCGCCATCATGGAAAGGATAAATGCACAAAATATATATAGGGCTGGTGCTGGGGATGCTCCATGAATCTGCAATTGGCAAAAGGGACGAGGGATCTTCCCCCGGAGCGGAAGCTCGCCAAGGAGAGAATCATCGCAGTCCTGAGAAGGAAGTTTGAGGCGTATGGCTTCTCTCCCCTGGAGACGCCCATCATCGAGCGCTACGAGACGCTGGTGGCGAAGTTCGCGGCAGGGGAGGGCACAGATGTCTCGAATGAGATATTTAAGTTC
>DATDVW010000038.1:0-13575 GCA_035289865.1 Candidatus Nanoarchaeia archaeon | reverse complement strand
CACCTCCAGCCAAAATTAAATGGCAAACCTCTGGAGAGCAGCAAGATTTACACGACCCACTCCCTCAAGAAAGGCGATTTGTACGAAATATTCAATTTAGAGGATTACCGAAAAGAAAAAGGGAAGGGAACCTCTATCAGCGGTGATGATAGTGAACTTGGTTTCTTTGTCGATTTATATGGCAGCTACGATTCCCTTGATTTAGAAATCAAAAACATAGCGCGGGCAACTGCCGATCTGCCATCTGTGCGATCCGTTTCCGGAAATTTTGAAGTAGGCACGTTTGTTGATGAATCTACTGGGGAAAAATATGTTCTCCTAGTGAACCGGGATGTACAATATTCGGCAGTGGCGGAGGTTGTATTGAAAGAAAATAACATGAAGCTTGTTGATGCGGCAACAGATGAAGCCTATCGCGGGACAAATGAAGGGAGAAACAATAATTTTAAGGTTCATTTTTTGCCGGGCAGGGGAAAACTCCTCAGGATAGAGGGAGAGCATTGCCTTTCCTGCAACACGCAAAACGACTGTGCGGATTTCTGCTGGGCATTTGGGACTGATTGCGTGTACGAAAACGGCATATGCCATGAAAAGGCTTAAAAAACAGGGATGATTATCACCATCTGCGATGGGCTTAGAGGATAGGGTACGGAATCTGTTTGCTGCTGGAGCCAAGGCCATGGTCATACCTTTTTTAATCCATCTTGGCATCGGCGGATTTGCGGGCGCTCCACCGGCGCAGGCGCAAAGCGTGCAGGCGCGTCCCTCCCGCATCTCCAGGGATCTTGAGGCACCGGACAGCAATGATTTCTTTCCCCTGCGTGTCGGCAACTCTTATGAATACCATGGTTTAGAGGTGACGCATACCAGTACACGCCTGGGCAATTCCGGGCATTCGACAACCATTGACTCGCTCCCTGCGGTAATAGCATACCGGATTCTTTCCCTGTCGCGAAACGACAGTTCGCAGCTGTACACTGTTCTCGTTGAAACGCAGGGGAACGCCGTATCCATACAGCATGTTGACATCGCCGGTGCCCCGACCAAAGATGATACTTCTATAACTGCAGTGAGCAGAACAGACACAATGCATTATCTGGACCGGGGAAACGAGGTATTTAGGATCCAGGGAAAAGATACGCTGTTCATGGGAAGGCATACATATAGCAATGACGATTTTTTTACCTGGGACGAGCATGGGCTGCAGGGAGGCTCGGTAACCAGAGATATCATGCAGGCAATGGATGACATTTTTGATGCCGTCACGCACACATCTTACTCCGGATTCACTGCAAGCCCCCAGGGAAAGACAACCCAAGCGAGACATCTGCTCAACGGAATTGGGCTTTTTGTTGACTCCACATTTGTTGATATCTCTCCTGGGCCGCAGACAGGATACTCGACTGAACTGCGCTATCTGGAGCTCTTCAGATTCTCTCAGCCGCATCCGGACAGCCTGGTTACTGGCATCGGCTTATACGAAGCGGCTCGGGATTTTGCCCTCCACCAAAACTATCCCAACCCCTTCAATCCCCGGACAACGATAACCTACCAGCTGCCGAGGGAAAGCCTTGTTGCATTAAAAATATTTAACCTGATCGGCCAGGAGGTAATGACCTTGGTCAATGGACGGCAGATGCCCGGGACGCATCAGGCTGGTTTTGATGCAGGCAATCTGCCCTCCGGGGTTTATTTCTACCGCCTGCAAACCCCTCATTTTGCAGAAACCAGGAAGATGCTTCTGATGAGATGAGCACTATTCCTTTGTTTACACGCAGCTTCTGTCCCAGCGAAAATATGTTACGGAGACGCATCTATTATCTTTGCACTCTATCCGGTTATTATTGCATCCAAAGATAAACTTTTCAGAGCCGCAATTCTCTTCCGCCCAACCTCGGCAATCGGCTACTGATGCACAAGATTCTTCCATAACAACAAGCGTACCGGTGTCTTTTTCATGGCAGATTAACTCGTATGATTTCGGGATGAGCGGATTCCCTGTAAAAGACGATGAATACCATATGCTGAATAAGACCACTAAGATAATTACCGCAGAAATAATCATTATTTTTTGGTTCATGTAATTAGAAACAAGCAAGCTTCTATATAATATTATGGTTTTGCGCCAAGATCTTCACTTCCTCAGCCGCGCCCCGACCTGCTCCACAATCCACAACCCCCCTTCCGTTATCCATCTCATTATTTATGTGTTTCGTAGCATTATTAATGTGATTAGTAACATAATTTATGTGATAAATCACATAACATATATATAGGAGTGCGCTTTCCCATTCTACCGCATGACCACCATCTCCGAGCATAAGAAGAACATCCAGGAATTCCTGGATGACATCAATGAGAAAATCCGGGCAAACCTTCTTGTCGAACGGCAGAAGATTGTCGGATTTGCCGCCTCAGAGGCTGCGGTTAATCTCTTTGCGGTACTGCTGCACGCGCACCATCTTGTGGAGCCTGGCTTTGCGGTCAACCACCGGTATTTCGCGTCTGAGAAGATTGCCGAAAGCAGGTTCAGCTTCCCTATACCCAAGAAAAAAGAGCTCCTCAGCCTGCTGGTCGGGCAGGAGCAGTACCGAAATGAACTGTGCTACGGCCGCGCAAAAGAAGCTGCCCTGGTCAATTCCGCAGTCAAAAACTTATACACGCTTAAGCGCATTATTGATGAGCTTGTCGGTGATCTGCATGGAAAATAGCCTCTATGCGTACATCTACGACTTTTTATCCGTCGTGTTTGAGGAAGATTCTGTACGGCAGAAGATTGATGCGATTATATTGTATGGCTCTGTTGCGAAAGGCACGTCAGATGCCCAGAGCGATATTGACCTCTTCTTTGCCACGAAGCACCGTAGCAATAATCAGGAAGTGGAGCGCATGATCAAACATGCACTAAACTCATTTGAGGTGCAATCAGAGAAGACCTGGGCACTGCGTGGCCAAGTGCAGCCTATCAGCTATATCATTGGCTCGCTTCAGGATGAAACGTGGAAAAGCCTGCGGGATGAGCTCATCAGCTCCGGCATTGTATTGTACGGAAGCTACCATGAAGCTCCTTCAGGAATCGCCCATTATGCGCTGTTCTCCTATTCCCTTGCATCTCTGGAGAGGAGGCATAAGATGAAATTCATCAGGGCTCTTTTTGGCTATCACCTCAAGAAAGGCAGGACGCTATATACGCAACAGGGGCTATTAGGGAGGAAGGGCGGCATAAAGCTGGGTTCAAATGCTATTCTCGTGCGGCAGCAGGACATCGTGGTTTTCAAGGCACATTTCTCTCAGCACAAGATACGATATAAGATTATGGAAACATGGGTGCGAATTTAAGTTATTCTCTTCAGCCGCGCCCCGACCTGCTCCACTACCTTGGCTGCCATCCTGCTGGCCAGGTTTCCTGCCTCTTCCAGGGGCATGCCATGGGTGATGCCGTAGAGGATGGCTGCCGCATACATGTCCCCTGCCCCGGTCGTGTCCACCGCATTCGCCTGCACCCCGGCGATCATGATGATGGCCCCATGGTCATTGATCAGGCTGCCCTCTTTCCCCCTCTTGAGCACGGCGATCTCCGCGTACTCCCCCAGGGCAACGACCGCCTGCTCTGCGGGAAGGCCGGTGAACGCTGCAGCTTCCTCCTCGTTCAGGAAGACGATATCCGCATACTTTCTCACTATGCCATCCAAATCCGCCTTGTTCCGCCCGATAACTCCGGGATCAGCCAAATCGATGGAGATGCGCACCTTATGCCTCTGGGCGATATCCATGGCGTGGATGCAGGTCTCCCGCAGCTCCCTGCTCTCCAGCTCATAGCCGGAAAGATGCAGGACCTTGCTGTCCCGGATATCCTCCTCGACGATATCCCCCTTCGTGATATGGCATGATGCGCCCAGGTGCGTGGCGAATGTCCGCTCGCTGTCCGGGGTGATGAACCCGATAGCCCTGCCGGTCAGCCTGCCCATCTTCGGCATGCGGTGATGCATGCCCTGCGCTATGCATCCTTCCCGGAGAAATTCCCCGAAGGCATCATCCCCAACTTTTCCGACAAACCCGGCAGAGCCGCCCAGGTAGGCGATGCCGGCAATGGTATTGGGGACTGAGCCGCCTGCAGCCATCTCCGCAGTCAGCCCCTGGATGTGCCGGGAGATCTCCTGCATGCGCTGCTCATCCACCAGGGTGAAATGCCCTTTTTTCAGCTTCAGCTCCGTGAGGAGGGATTCCTCTGCCCGGACAAGCATATCCACGAGAATGTGCCCGATCCCGATCACGTCAAATCGCTTGCCTGCCATTGGTCCCTGCTGTTGGCTGCGGTAATGGCCACCCGTTTTAATACCTTTCCTGAGGCATCCAGGTCCCATTTCCCCTCCCAGGCGACATGGTCCAGCACTATCCCCCTGCTGATGAGCGTGAGCGAGCTGTTGCTGTTCTTCAGCGAAAACAGGCCGCTGCCTGCATCCAGGACGCGCGTTTCCCCTGAGGGGAGGATGCCCTCCAGCCTCAGCGTGCCCCTGCCGTCGGTCAGCTGGTAGCCGGCAAGGGAGATATCCCCTCCTGTCGGATTCAGCAGATGGACATGCTCTCCTTCCGCATCGCTTCCCACCGGGTCATAAAGGACCTCGGCGATAATGATATCTTCTGCCGGCCTGGGCTGCGGGATGAGGGAATACTCCCACACATACCTGAACTCCTCTGCAAAGCGCCGCGCGACCAGCGGATCCCGGATGATCAGGATGTTCTCATCATTGCTGGTGTCTGCGTTCTCGCTGGGGTTGAACGATCCGGTGATCACGGTCTCATTGTCGATGATGAACACCTTATGGTGCAGGAATGCGGGATTCTGGTCCCATTGCACTTCAGCGCCCTGGAACTCCAGGAGCGGCTTCCTGCTGTGCCTGCTGTTCTGCGACTTCTCAAACACCCCTTTCACCTCTATCCCCTCCCCCATCTTCTGCACCAGCTCTGTCGCGATTCCGCTGTGGGTGAAGGAGAACGCCAGGAAATAGACGCTTTGCCGCGCCCGGCTGATCTCCTTTTTCACCTGCGCCGCACAATGGTCTTCCGGGCAGAAATAATTCGCGATGGTGCGGTTTCCCGCGATGATGAGCGGCAGCCTCACCTCTTCCCCTTTCCCAAAATCGCCGCTCCACAGCTCCTGGAACTCTTCTTCGTAGTTCTCTGCAAGGGCGTCAGCCTCTATGCGCAGCACATTGTTGTTGTTGGTATACGCATCCCTGAACGTCGGATTCATGCTGCCTGTCCATACCCGCTTCCGGTCTGCAATGCAGAACTTGTTGTGCATGAATGCGCTCCTGGTGTCTGCATGCACAAACGGCAGCGATCCAGACTCCTGGCTATTGTCCGCATCTATCACCACCTGCACCTCAATCTCCGCTGCCTTCTCCCGGAGCACGTCGATTACCCTCTCCAGGTCAAGGTCGAAAAACGCGCAATGGAGGGATTCCCGCGCCTCCTCCATGAATGCAACCAACTCATCTTCACAGCCTTCCCGGGGACAGAAATATATACTCATCTCCACTTCCCCCCCTGTATGCTGAGCAGATGGCATATACACTACTCTTCCGGTCATCTGCTGGGCAGCAGAAATGGCAATGAGCAGCACTATCAGGGCAACCACGCTATATATAGTATACCTCCCTACCCCGGGTTTCGCCATCATCATGTTACTACTCTAGGATACTCTTAAAACAAAAGGTTTATATAGTAGTACCATATTCACTGGGTATAATCGAGGTGGTTGGGTATATATCCATTTCATTATCACCTCTTTTTCCCTGGAGGGGTCCCTTGTGGGCCTCTCCTGGGTTTATAATCACCTCTTTTTCCCTTGCGGGGCTGCCTTCGGGCGGTTCCGCGGGGGTTTATACTCCTTCCCCGTATCCATACGCCAATTATAATCCCTCCTGCCAGCCCGATGGCGAGCAGAGCGAGGGCCTGCCCAGGCAGCGTAAATCGCCCTTGCGGGCGTTTCTTCTCGAAGTATACTTCCAGATCGCCGAGCTCTAAGGCATACTCTGCATAGAGGTGCGCTGCATAGGGGTCATCTGCGGTCAACGACTGGGCATACTCGTAATAGGAATATCCCATGATCGGGAACAGGCCGAGCTCCTGGCTGCGGACAATGTTCTTGCGGACAATCTCCAGCTTCTGCTGGATAGTAATCTGCACATCCTGGTCAGCGCTCTGGGCGCCCAGGACGCTGTTCGCCTCTGCCTTCGCCTTGCTTGCCTCAAACAGGCACAGGGCAAAATCACCTGCATCATGTGCCTGAGCGGCGTTCTGTAGCTTATCCGTTATGCCGGTAAACGCGTTCGGGATATCCAACCGCACATACTCCAGCCTGTCCTGGGCCTCCACCAGCCGTTCCTGGCATGCTGCCTGGACGATATCCCTGTTCAGCACCAGGTCCTTTCCCGGCGCATTGAAGAACCTGCTCCAGAGCACAACCGTGTACAGGCGCTCAAGCGCAAAGGCGATATTCTTCTTGCTCTCCTGGATCTCATTGACCATCGCCTGACGCTGGCTGAGCTCGATCAGCCCCTCTGCCTCGCGGATCCGTTCCTTGCTGATCATCCATGTTTCCAGGTCAGTGATCTTTGTTATCGGTATCTGTGCCAGCCGCGCATCCAGCGCCCTGCTGTTCTCCCGCGCCTGCAGGATCAGGTCGATCAGCTCCTTGGCCGGGAGCTTCTGCTCATTGAGCTGCTGCTCGCGGTACTGGGTATTTGCGCCAAAGCAGAGGCTTGCTGCGGTATAATACCTTTGTTCTGCCCTATGGCTGTCCGCCTGGCGCACCAGCTCGTCCGGTGGCAGCTCTCTCTCAAAGGTGCGCTGGTATTCCCTGCTCCGGTTGCAGAGGTCTTCTGCCAGGGAGCGCATGATTGTGGTGTATGCTTTATCCTCCTGGATGTCCGCGGTCACCTGCTTATATTCCCTTCCTGCCAGGAACCATGCTGCGGCGTCCAGCTCAGACACCTCCTGGACTTCCACCCCTTTTCCTGCCGCATACGCAACAACATCAGTGATGTTCCTGCCGTTGAGAGAGGCTGCCCGCTCCCCTTTGGGGATGAGCACCGTATGGATCCCATGGCTGGCGGCTGCATCGATCTTCTCGATGATGCCCCCGACCGGGCCGATAAACCCGCCGGAATTGATGGTGCCGGTGACCGCAACCCCTTCCTGGATGTCCAGCCGCTCCAGCTCGGCAAGGGTGAGGATGGCGATGGCAGCCCCTGCGCTCGGCCCGCCGATAATCGGGCTTTCTGCGCGGATGGTATAGAAGAAATCATAGCCGCTGCAGTCCGCCGCGGTGCGCTTGCACGCGATCTCTTTCGCCAGCCGGGTAGATATCTGGGTATCCACCTTGGTGAGCGGCGATGTCGCCATGAACGTGTTTCCGCTCCCTTCCTTCAGCTCCAGGGAGACGTTCGCCAGCGCGCCGACCATCTTGCCGCCGCTCTCAGACACCGCAAGGAGCGGCACGCTGCCTGCTGCCACAACCGGCAGGAGCATGAGCAGTACCAGGAATCCTATCCCTCTTCCCATCTGTTTTCCCCGAAAAACGCCAATCCCCGTGCCTGGCGAGAATCCTTAGGCAGCTATCTGCTGGACCTGCCTTATCTTTGCCGGCATGGTCTCCCGGGCCTCAAAGCCGCGGACACAGGTCTGGGGCACCAATTCCTTGACATCAAAATATTCCACCATGAAATCCAGCACCTTCTGGATGTCAAACTCATTGCAGGAGAAGGCATCAAATGCGAAGTACTTCTTTGCCGGGTAGGTATGGATGGAGATATGGCTCTCGGCAATCATGGTGAACCCGCTGACGCCGTCCTCCACCGTATCCAGGGCCTTGAAGTCGATCATCTGCGGCTTCATGATGACGGTCATATTGATCAATCTCGGCAATTCCTCCAGAAATCTCCTGACGTATCCAACATCAGCTAGTCTTTTCGGGTCACCCTCATAGGCATCGACCATCAGGTGACTTCCTTGATGATGAATTTTCTTAATGTGCATCTCGCTTCTTTTTTGACTGTTGAAATTTCTTGAGATATCTTCTGTAAGAACTTATTTATAAATCTTCTGTTTTTTCCGCCACCATTAGACGATATCGCGGAAAAAAATCCCACTGATTTTTCAGGTTTTTTGCGCACCCTTTTCCGGGTTGGGCAGCCGCTCGGTGTACCTGCACGACGGAAAGCCGGAACAGCCATAGAATTCACCATAGATGCTTTTTCGCAGGATGAGCGGCTTTTTGCATTTCGGGCAAGCCTTTTCGGCAGCTGCGGCATCGCTCTTCTTCGACGGGCATTCCTTGTTGATGCAGGTCTCCTGCTTCCGCCGCTTGGATATCATGATGATCATCGGATTCCCGCACACCGTGCACACTTTCTCTGACGGCACCACTTTCCCGGCCTCCGGGAGGTTGAAGGTGAGCGTGCATGTCGGATACCGGTCGCAGGCAACAAACCTGCCGTACTTCCCCTTCCGGACCATCAGGATGCCGCCGCACCTCGGGCATTTGCCGACGGTCTTCTCCTGGAGCCTGGTCTCCTTGTCCGCGGCGAGCAGCTCCTTCCCGACCTCTTTTTCCCGCTTCTTGAACTGCGACAGCAGCCGGGTGATCACCGATCTTGCCTCGTCCAGGATGTCTTCGTTCTTCCTCTTCTGCTCCCGTATCTTCTCCATCTCCTCCTCAAAATGCCGCGTCAAGGCCTCGTCGACTATCTCCGGTATGTATTTCTCGAGCACCTCCACCGTGTGGATGCCGATCTCGGTAGCCTGGATCGGATTGCCGGTGATGAACCTCCGCTGCTCCAGGGTATCTATGATCTGCGCCCTGGTCGCCTTTGTCCCCAGATTCCGCTTCTCCAGCTCACGAATGATGGAGGCTGCCGTATATCTCCTGGGCGGCTGGGTCTCCTTCTCCAGCAGCGTAATCCTCGGGTTTTTTACCGGATCTGCCCGCTGGACAGCAGGCAGCTCCAGCTCCTCCAGCTTGACGTAGGGGTCGTAGAAGCGGTGCCAGCCGCGCTCTATGGTCCTGGTGCCCCTTGCGATGAACAGCTCCTTGTTGCAGTCGATGGTGATGCTCATGGTCTCCCGGAGGGCTGGTCCGGCGAATGTCGCCATAAACCGCTTGACGATCAGGTCGTATATCCTGAGTTCCCTCCCGCTGATCTCTGGGATGATCCCGGTCGGGTATATCGCGGGATGCGCGGGATCTACCTTATTCCCCTCATGGGGAATGAGCTGCTGCACGGCAAGCTCTGCCGCCAGCTTCGTGTAGGGGATCAGCTGCCGCATGATCTGCGGATAATTGATCTCCTTCGGCAGCTTCTGGGAAGATGTGCGCGGATATGATATGTATCCTGATACATACAGCTCCTGGGCGATGGCCAGGGTATCCTTGGGCGCTATCCGGAAGTTCCGGAATGCCTCAGTCTGCAGGGTGGTGAGGTCGAACGGCACCGGCGGAGGCTGCGTGGTCTGCGTCCGGGCAACCTCTTTCACCTCCGCTTGCCTGCCCTTGGTGTTCTTCACCACCTGCTCTGCCTCTTCCTTCTTCCAGAACTTGTCCTTCTCATGCCACGCCTCAACCAGGCTTCCCTTGAGCTCGCCCTTGAGGGACACCTGCCAGAACTGCTGGGGAACAAAAGAGCGTATCTCCTTCTCCAGGTCTACAACGATCTTCAGGGCCGGCCCCTGGACCCTGCCCGCGGACATCACCTTGAATGCGCCTACTGCCTTGATCGCATCGGTCAGCGCGCGGGAGATGTTGATGCCGTAATACCAGTCCAGCTCATGCCTGGTGAGGCCGGCGTTGGCCTGCCCCCAATCGAGATGCTTGCTCTTGTGCTGGTAGGCGGCAGTGATATCCGGCTTGGTCAATGTCGAGAACTTCATCCGGTTGGCGTCTTTCTGGTGGCAGGAGTACCGTATCACGTTCAGGCCGATGACCTCCCCTTCCACATCATAGTCGCAGGCGACGGTGAACTCGTCTGCATCCTTGGCCAGCTTCTTCAGCACCTGAATGTACTTCCTGGTGAACCCCGCCCCCTTCGCCGTATCCGCCGTCGGCTTCCATTCGACTGCAAACACCGGGTATTTCCAGGATTTCTCCTTCTCGGCGACCGTATAGAGGTGGCCGACCGCGCATCCGACGATGATATGCTTGCCATTGTGCCTGATCTCATAATAGGGAACGCCCTGGTCGCTATGTTTCACCGGCTTCCCATCTGCCAGCGCTTCCGCGATCTTCTGGGAGGCTTTCGGCTTTTCCGTGATGATGAGCTCGGTCATCCCTGCTGCGGGAGGAGGGCGATTTAAAAAGGTTTGTGCTGCCTGGGCTGTACTGTAAAGATGAGGTAATGTCAGCGCCGCCAGTGGCGGTGCGTCGCCCTCGCTCCGCTCGGGCTTGCTCGGATGACCCCCATCCTCGCCGCACGCCACGGCGGCGCTGGGCGCCGGTGGGGATGCGCCCTTCGGGCTCCGGCGCAGGCGAAGCCGTCCAGCCGCCGCCAGCGTGGCGTGCGGCAGCAAGACAATCACCGCAAGACAATCACCTTAAGTTGACAGTATTACCCGGGCACCATAATCCATAATAATCCCCTGCTTTCTTTTCCTCTCATGCGCCCTCTCCAGCACCTTGATGAGATTATCCGCGCGCTTCAGCGGACCTTTCCCGAGCAGGATATGGCCCAGGGAAGCGACATCCCCCTTGACCGGAGGCATTTCCATGCGCTGCCCAGCGCAATGCAGGATACGCCTATCATCTTTGTGGACGGAGGCAACCAGGAGATCCTGGGAGCGCCGCATTTCTCCCTGCAATTCATCCGGGTAGCGGTGCTCACCTATCTCGGCACCAGGATGATCCGGAGCGCTGTCCATGAATGTTTCGTCCTGGTCACTGCTGTTCCCGCTGCCGGCGCATTCCAGTACCGGGTGCAGGGATTCGGCAGTCCGCTCCTTGCTGAGCTCTTTTTCCGTGATGAGGACATCCTGCCGAGCGAGGAGCGCACCAAATCCAGGATCGCCGGCGGCATGGTCCGGCGGCTCTGCGAGCTCCGGGCGGCGCTGCGGGAATCAGCAGAGCGCTGCACCATCATCCTGGACGGCTCACTGGATGCAAAGCACCCTCTGGAGCGTGAGCTGCTTGCAGAGCTGGAGCGGCAGGATATCACCCTCTGCGGCCTCTCCAAGACCACTGCGCTGCTTACTGCCAGCGGAAACACCCTGACTGCAGCAGTCTCCTCCCTGGCGCCGGCAGGAGCATGGTATTATTACCCTCTTGCGCAGGGAAAGCCGCTCTACCTGGCCAAGCTCCACCCTGCAGCGCGCCACCTCTTCAGCCTGGACATCAGGGGAGATGTTCCCGGCTGCCTTGCCGCGCTCCGCTGCCATGCACAGGATCCCTCATTCCTGGGATATCCGTACGGCCTGATACGGGCTGATGCCCAGGCGCGGGTAAAAGAGAGCGAGCGGGAATACCTGAAGCTGGCTTCCCTTGCCCGGCTCCGGGAGCTGCCCAGCCTCCATGCCCTGGACGCCCATGATGTCCTGGATCACCTCTGATCCTTTTTATTATTTATTCCGGAGTACTCACAAAATATTTTTATAGGGATGATTCCCAGAAGGCTCTATACATAAATCCGAAAAGGAGGTGTAGTGAATGGATAAACGAGTTGGCCATTATTCCTATATTATTGGGGTAATATTGGCAGTTGTTCTTGGCATTGCAGGAGCAGCGCTCGGCCCATCAGCTGTCGGCTGGTTGAGCTCCCTGTTAGTGGTGCTCGGCCTGATTGTCGGCTTTATCAACGTCACTGGCCGTGAAACCAAGGATTTCCTGATGGTTTCCACCATACTGGTCATCGTGGCATGGGCGGGCGGAGCAGCTGAAGCATTAGGCGGAGTTGAGCTGATTGGGGCATTCCTTGCAGGAATCTTCAAGCAGCTGCTGGCATTTGTCGTTCCCGCGACCATTGTCGTGGCGCTGAAGGAAGTGCTGGCGCTTACCCAGATGAGTTAAGCCTTTTCTTTTTCTTTTTTTTTGATTGCACGAGAGCCGTATCTCCGTTGTCTTCTCCTGCCTATACCTGGTTGGTGCGAAACTCCCATTCGTGCGTATGCGGAGCCTGAGCATGCCTCTCCGCTTCGCTCAGGTCGGAGAGCACAATCCTACGAAGTTCTCACCATAGGCAGACACGCATACGCACCGATTTTCGCACAACCCTGCCTATACCCAAATGTTTAAATATCCCTGTTTCCCGAATATCGGAAAAGAGGCACTATGGGCAGATCAGCGCAGTTTATTCTCTGGTTTAACGAGATCAGCATAAAGGACGTCCCCCTGGTCGGCGGAAAAAACGCATCGCTGGGGGAGATGTACCGGCTGCTGGCCAAGAAAGGGGTGCGGATCCCGAACGGCTTTGCGATCACCGCGCACGCCTACCAATACCTCCTGGAGCAGGGCAATCTCCGTGAAAAGATCAGGCAGGCGCTGCACGGGCTCCATAAATCAAATATGGGGCAGCTTGCGGCAGCCGGAAGAAAGGTCCGCGAGCTGATCCTGGCAGCGGAATTCCCCGATGACCTGCGCCGGGAGATTGCCGCTGCCTACCGCAAGCTGAGCATGGGCTACCGGAGCGCCGCCACCGATGTCGCGGTGCGGAGCAGCGCCACTGCCGAGGATCTGCCTGACGCATCATTTGCCGGGCAGCAGGAGACCTATCTCAATGTGGCGGGGGAGCACGAGCTGCTGGACAGCTGCAGGAAATGCTTCGCCTCGCTGTTCACGAACCGCGCGATATCCTACCGTGAAGACAAAGGATTTGACCATTTCCAGGTGTCCCTTTCCATCGGCGTGCAGAAGATGGTCCGGGCTGACCTGGCAAGCGCCGGGGTGATGTTCAGCATCGATACCGAGACCGGATTCAAGAACGCGGTGTTCATCACCGCGATCTACGGCCTGGGGGAGAACATCGTGCAGGGCGCGGTCAATCCTGACGAGTACTACGTCTTCAAGCCGACGCTGGGGAAATACCGCCCTATCCTCAGCAAAACGGTCGGAGACAAGAAGATCAAGATGGTGTACTCCGATGAAAGCAAGCACCCGACGAAGAATGTGGTTGTTCCCCCGGAGGACCGGGAGCGCTTCGTGCTTGCCGATGATGAGATCCTCCTGCTGGCCAGATGGGCAGTGCTCATCGAGCGGCACTATGGGAAGCCGATGGACATGGAATGGGCAAAGGACGGCAGGACCGGCCAGCTTTTCATCGTGCAGGCCAGGCCGGAGACCGTGATGAGCCGGAAGCCGACCAACATCATCGAGGCGTACCGCCTCTCCAAAAAAGGGGAGATCATCGCTGCGGGAAAGAGCGTGGGCAGCAAGATCGGCTCAGGCAAGGCGAACATCATCAAGGACGCAAAGGACATCGGCAGGTTCTCCAAGGGAGAGGTGCTGGTGACGGACATGACCGACCCGGACTGGGAGCCTATCATGAAGATCGCATCCGCGATCGTGACGAATAGGGGGGGAAGGACGTG
>DATDVW010000037.1:0-9687 GCA_035289865.1 Candidatus Nanoarchaeia archaeon | reverse complement strand
GGATACTGCCGGGGATCGCAGACTGCGGCGCAGCCCGGGAAGTTCTTGGCGGCGGCGCGCAGCATCGCATGGCCGCCGATGTCGATATTGCCGCGCGCGGACTCAAAGTCAAAGGGATGCCCGGTCTTCGGGTTCATCCTTTCCTCCCGTACTTGCTTAACCATGTCTGCGAACGGATAGAGATTCACCACCATCATATCGATATACCTGGCCCGGTCCAGGCTGTTCAGGTACTGCTGATGCCTGAGATTGTTCCGCTCTCCCAGGATGCCGGCGAATACCTTGGGATGCAGGGTCTTCACCAATCCCCCTTCCATCTCCGGGAATCCGGTGTAGATGCCGACTTCTGTCAGATGCGCATCCGCATGCTTCCCCAATATCTCCTGCAATCGGGCATAGGTGCCGCCTGTAGAGAGAAAAAATGCCCATGGGCTTGCCTCCAGAATACCAGGGATGAGGAGATCCAATCCTGCCTTATCGTGGACGCTGACCACGACTGTCCTTACCTGTATACGGTCTTCTGTTTTTCCCTGCATATCACGGATAGTCATTTGCCACCCTCCTCCACCTTGGCTATCTGGAATCCTGCGTATCCCAACGGCTGCCTGTCAAGAAATACTGTCCGCCATTCACCGGCATGGTCTAATGTAGTGCCCAGCGCCAGCCTCCCGTCCGCAATAAAGCGCAGGGCGGTGGTGAGCGCAGGCCAGTCGCTTCTCACTTTTTGCAGGCCCTGGTGCGCGTCCGCATACTTCCGTTCCGCTTCCCGGCGCTCCTCAGGAGTTCCCCGGAGATATTCCAGCCACACGCCTACCTCCGGGCCCTGCACCAGGTTCTCCCCATGGTCCTCCTGCTTATCGACGATAATGACCGACGACCTTGTTGTTCTTTGCCCTGCCCGGATCGCATCATAGACCGCATCTCCCCCCACAAACCTCCTTTTCCCATAGGAAAGGATAGAAGTATCTGCAGGATGGACATTGATGATCCTGTCCTGATATGCGCTGAGGAGCGGATCCAGGACAAACCGCATATAGCCGCCGAGCACGATCAGGTCAATGCCCCTGCCGATGCGCTCCTCATGCCTCTGGAGGATGTTGAGGACCTGCTCGTTGAACCCGGTTGCCCTGCTCCAATATGCTGCCTCCTGCTCCGGATTCCCTTTCGCCGCCTGCCAGCTTCCGCAAATCCTGAACCCATCCAGCGTCTCTTTCGGCACCGCGGCAAGCTCTTCCAGCTGCAGCAGCTTTGCCTTGGGCCGGTCGGAGAATACCAGGGTGGGTGTTATTATTTTTGCGCATTCCCGCAGGTTGGTCCCGCTGCCCGAGCCGAAGCCGGCCCAGGTGAAATCCTCCGGATTGCCGCTGTAGATGGGATGCATGTCTGGCATAGTGTTCCCCCCTTACAAATTCTCCCGGCAGTATTCCACTGCGTTCCTGAATATCTGCAATCCTGCCCCCTCTTCCGGCAGCGGCCCGGCGATGCGCAGGCGCTCCTGGACAGCGGGATCTGAACGGTCAACATACGGCCGGGCAAGGATCTCCTGCAGGGAATGCAGGGGATGGTTTCCCGGCATATGATAGCGCTCCGGATGCGGCATCAGGCCGAGGATCCTTCCTGTCGGATCGCAGATTGCGGCGACGGCCTGCAGCGAGCCGTTCGGGTTTGCCGGGTACTCATTGGTGGGATTCCCCTGTCGGTCCGCGTACTGGAACACCACAAGGTCTCTGCTCCACAATCCGTCTATGGTTGATTCAGGCGCCATGAACCTGCCCTCACCATGCGCGACCGGCAAGTCCATCTCCCTGATGCCCCTTGTCCAGACGCAGTTGTTCCGCGGGCTCCTGAGCTTTACCCAGCGGTCCTCAAACCTTCCGCCTGCATTGTAAGTCAGGGTAACAGACTGGGTTAAACCGCTACCATCGTTTGCCCTATCCAGCATGGGCAAAAAGCCGGACTTGACCAGGGCCTGAAACCCGTTGCAGATGCCGATCATCAGCTTTCCCTGATCGATAAACCTGAGCAACTGCGGCGCGAGCTCGTTCTTGAGATACCGGGCAAAGACTGCGCCTGCGCTGATATAATCCCCGTATGAAAAACCCCCCGGAACCGCCAAAATGTGATACCTCTCCAGGCTTACCTTTTTTTGGGAAACCGGATCATATCCACGCAGCAGGCCGTTCAGGTGGACGATCTCCGCATTGCCCCCTACCACGTTAAACGCATTCCTGGTCTCCGTATGGCAGTTCGTCCCATCAGTCACCAGCACCGCGATATTGACCCGCCCGTTCATATCCTGATCTCCCCTTTGTTCGCTACCCTGAGCATCGGTACGCCTGTTTGCACAACCGTTCTGCCCTGATACTTCACCGTAAAATCATCAAACAACCGGTCTGCGCTAACTCTTCCCACTTCCCGCGCATATTGCCCCTCCATCGCCTGCTCAAACGCCGCTCTCTGCGCGGGATGCACGGAGACGATGAAGCGCCCTGTTGATTCTGACATCAAGATCTTATCAGCCCGGCCAAGCCCATCATCGATGGTATCCAGGTCCACCGCAACGCCGACATCCCCGCCAATGGCAGCATTGCTCAGACCGGCAGCGATGCCTCCTTTTCCCAGATACTGGGCGGAATGGACCAGCCCCTGCCTGATGGCGGATTCCACTGCCCGGTACTGCGACGGCAGCTTTGACAGATCCGACCTGGGCACGTTTCTCCCGACCTTGCCGTGCATCGCATAGAACTCGCTTGCGCCGAGCTCGTCCCTGGTCTTCCCGATGACATACACCAGGTCTCCGGGCAGCTTGAAATCAGGAGAGGTGATTGTCGTGTCATCATGAACAACGCCTAATGCGCTCATCAACAGCTCTGGCTTTGCCTTTACCAGGACTTTTCCGCCGGTTTTTGTGCTGATATAGCTGCGCTCCATCGAAGTGCTGTCTTTACCGGAGATCTTTGGTGTGTCAAATGCCAACTCCGCGTCTGCAGAACCCTTTATCATCCGGATCACCTGGGCGGCAACCGCGGGATTATCCTCTGGCTTCGGGCAAGTGGTATTGCCGTTGAAGGTGATCTGGTCGAGGCTGCCCCCTGCCGCTATCACCCTGCCGACCGCATCAACTACATTATTGACACCCATATGGTATGCGTCAATGTCACCCTGCCCGGGGTTGCTGCCCCAGGTCTGGATGATGATATCCGGCTCAGACAGCACCGGCTGATACGCGATGGCATCACTTTTGCCGTTGCCCAGGCCAACAACTGGCTTCAGGCGGCTTCCGCCGCGGACTTCATGGTCGTATATCCGGAAGATCTCCTCATACGACTGGATGTTCGGGCGGCTGACCAGAGCCAGCAGCATTTCTGTCAGGTCGTCCTGCACCGGCAGATCAGGCTCCGTATTCTTTGATGGCGTCCAATGGGCCCTGATGCGCATCTTCGGCAGGCCGCGCTCGATGAAATCCACGGGCAGGAACGCAATGGACCGGTCCTGGTCCTTGACGTGGTAGTAACCCGTGTCATTAAAGACCCCCATCTCGGTCATCTCTACATTATAATAATCGCAGATCTCCCTCACCCGGTCCAGGTCGCCTGGCCTGATGACCACCACCATCCGCTCCTGCGCCTCAGAGATAAGCTTTTCCCAGCCGGTCAGGCCGCTGTATTTCTCCGGCACATGGGTAAGGTCCATGGTGAACCCGCCGCGGCCAGCGCCTGCGTGGGAGAACATCTCCCCGGAGATTACCTCCCTCTCCAGCTCCTGGTAGAATGGAGAGGCTGCTTTCCTGAGGATCGGGGCTGCAGCCAGCCGCTCGGCAACGGAGCTTTGAGCGGTTATCCTTTTCTCGGCAAACGCCGCCCGGATAGCATACCTCTCCTTTTGCAGATTATCCAGCAGCCCGGTCAATTCGCCGATAGCGGAATTCCAGCCTCCTGCGCCGCAGTCCTGCACTGCTTCTGACAGCCCTTGCTCAGCAAGGATCTCCATGACCTCGAAAACTCCCTTCTGGGTGATGGGATCGCCGATCTGGACGCTCTGGTTGACATCCTTCCGCTGCTCATCCCCTGCCCGCAAATCCATTGAAGAGCCTGTTGCGCCGTGGATGCCGTCCTTGCCGACCTTTCCGCCCAGGGAAATCGCGAGGTATCCTGGCCGGATATTCTTGATATGGGTCGGCCTGCCGCTGATCTCTGCCCTTTGCACGGACACACTATCAACGTAGACTCCCGGCTTGAGCCATCCATCGTCGATCATCACGCTGCCGGTCTGCGTCGGATATCCCATCCTGTTGCCGTAGTCCCCGACGCCTCCGGCAATGCCCGATAACACTTCCCGAGGCGGAATAATCCCTGGCGGCAGGTCGGTGTACGCATCAGGATGCGGCACCCGGAAGCCAAAGCCGCCGGCAACCGTGATAAACCCGATCCCCACGCCTTCCACATCCCGCTCATCGCCGCCAATCCCTGTTTCCGCCCCTCCGCGCGGATGCAGCTGGGATGGATGGTTATGGGTCTCTACCTTATGCGCAAGATTCCAGCCCTGGTTTAACTGGACAATGCCCGCATTATCCTCAAAGATGGACACCATCCATGGCTTGCGCTGCGCAATCTCCTCTGCCGCCGGGACAATGATGGACCGAAAGATGCTGTCCGCGATGGCTAGCAGGCCGGATTCATCGTCCGGATCGTCTGAGGCGTATTCCCATATCGCGTTAAACTTCTTGTGCTTGCAATGCTCTGACCAGGCCTGCGCTGATAACTCAAGCTCCGCGTCTGTCGCCTGCGCCTCCAATCCCACGCTGGCCCGTGCAGCGATAAAATCCTTACCCCGGTAGAGCTGCTGGATCGCGCGCATCTCCTCCAGGTTTAATGCGAGATATCTTGCTTTGCTCAGCGCGAGCAGCTCTTCATCGCCCCTGCCCAGGCTGATGTAGGTGAACGCCGGCACCGGCGGCAGGGTGACCTCAGGATAATGAAACCCAAATCCCTTCCATTGGCCTGTTTCCGCAGCCCGGAAATGGTGCACCTCCGGAGTTCCCAATTGTACCTCCAGCCGGGAGAGTCCTCCTGCATCCACCGGGCCGCTCCACAAGTACTGCTTTGCATACGAGACCGGCCCTATCTCCCTGCCAATCTCGTGCTGCATCGCCTTTCTGGCAGCCCTTCCCTCCGGATCGTTCACCGCTGGCTTCGGAGACACCTCGATAACTGTGCCCGGGCGGTCTCCCAGCCATTCCTCCGGATCGAGCACCGGTGCATCCACCGCTGTCCGCTCCGCAACAGGATCAGCGAGCAGCTGTGCGATCTGCTCCAGCTCACGATGCGTCAGCGAGTCATCATGGATGTTAAACACCTTGACCGGCCGGCGAGAAATCATCCCACTGCCTGACGGGTCAAAGCCCCCCACTGCCAGCACTTCAATCCGATGGCCCAATTCACGCACCGGAATCGCCAACCGCGCATCCGCTTATAAAGATTATTCTTCTCCAGCAATACTATCCGAGAAGCAGGCCAGCCGCTGCCTTGCGGGCCAATCAGGCGGCTATCCCCTATTGCCTAATCATTATCCACTCTTGGAGCCAGAATGAACGACATCTGCACCTTGTCCACCGCGAGGTAATCCAGGCGGAGTGGGTAGTCCTTGTTGAACCTGATCTCCACGGTCTCGGCAAGCTTGCTGCCGGCGATCATCTTCTTGAGGTACTCGATGGAATACTTGGACTTGACCTTCTCCTTCCCCGCCTTGATCTTGGCATTCTGGCCCTCCTTGATGTCGATCATGGCATGGGAGAGATCGCCCTGCGCGGCAATCAGGAAGCGGCCCTCCTGGCCCTCAAAGGTGACGGATTCACCGACCACATCCACGTCCTCGATCGCGTCATTCAGGATGGCGGAGGGCATGGTGATGCTGACCGGGAACTTGAGATCAGGCACCCGCTGCTCCTTCTCATCGATGTTGATCAGGGGCAGGGAGAACGATCGGGGGGTGTCGCCGATGATCTGGATGGTGAGCTTGCTCTCGTCCGCATCCAGGGAAAGCATATCTGCCGGCTTACATCTCCTCAGGACGGACTTGAGGTTGCTTAAATTGACGCCGATCTCCATATCCTTCTCGACCAGGTACTCGGTGAACGAGGAACTGAGCAGCTTGAACATCACCATGGCGACGTTCGCCGGGTCCATCGCCACCAGCTCAATGCTGTCCTTGGTGATCTTGAACCGGCCTTCGGCAACCAGGTCAGAAATAATCATAATGCTGTCTTTCAGGTATCGTGGCTCGGCTAATGTTAATCTCATGTAACCCCCTCCCCCCGCATGAATAGCGGTCTGTTTATATAATTTATGCTTTTAGAGAAATAGTGTCCTGGTTCACGATCATATGGATGTTCTTATGGTCATACCCCATCTCCCGGGCCAGGGAGGCCATGGCCTTTGCCATCTCCGGGGTGCAGTGCGCCGGGATGATATGCCTGGGCCGGAGCATGTTGATCATCTCGTGATGGTCCTCACGCGCCGCGTGGCCGGACACATGGATGTCCTTGAATATGCGGACGCCCTTTGCCTTCAGCTTCTCCTCCAGTATCCTCCGGTTCTTGATGTTGATCGGGGAGGGGATAACCGCACAGGAGAATATGACGCTGTCCTCATAGCCGAGCTTGAAGGGATACACGCCATCAACCATCTTCGCCAGCACCGCTTTCGGCTCCCCCTGGTGGCCGGTGCAGACAATCATGTACTTTTCCTTCCCTTTCCGCTCGATGTCCTGCAGGATGCGCTTGACCTGCTTGCTGTAGGGGACCAATTTTGCCTGGCTGCTGAAATTCACCAGCTGGACATCCTGCGCGGCAAACACGTATTTTGCCAGGCTTCTGCCCAGCAGCACCACCCTCCTGTTCAGCTGCCTGCCGAGCTCGATGATGGACTTCAGGCGGGCGATATGGGAGGAGAACGTGGTGACGATGATCACCTTTCCAGTGTTCTGGATGCCCAGTAGGACATCGTTCAGCATGTCCTTGGCGACGGTCTCGCTGGGGCACTTCTTCTCCTCCGCCGCATAGAGCGAGTCGATCATCAGCGCCAGCACCCCTTCCTTGCCGAGCTGCTGCAGCCGCTCGTAGTTCGGCTTCTTGCCGATGACCGGATGGTTGTCCAGCTTGAAGTCGTTCGCATAGACGACCGCGCCGTATTTCGTGTGGATGGCGACGGCAACGGTCTGGGGGGTGGAGTGAGTCACGTTGATGAACTCCACATGGATATCCTCGGTGAGCCGCAGGTGGGCATTGATGTTCAGCACCCGGATCTTGTTCCGCAGAGGTATCTTCTCGTTCTTGCAGATGGCGCGGATAACCGCGCCGGTGTACGGGGTGCAGATGATGGGGGCGTTGAACTGCCGCTCCAGGAAGGGGATGGCGCCGATATGGTCGAGGTGCGCATGGGTCGGGATGATGGCGCGGACATTCCTCTTGTCGATCTGCTTGATGTCCGGCACCGCGCCCACCTTGGTGAGCTCCGCCGGGTCCAGAAACGTCAGGTCCTCGTCATTGGTGTACTCTATATAATGGTCCAGGTGCAGGCCCATATCCAGGATTATCCCGACGCCATCCACCTGCAGCAGGGTGCAGTTCCTGCCCACCTCGCCATAGCCGCCGACTGCGGTAATCGTGATCATTTGGCCTTGATTTTCATGCGGTGCTTAATAAATGTTGTGGAGAATATAGATGCGGGGAGGAGGATTCGAACCCCCGTAGGCACTAAGCCAATAGATGGCTCACCGAGTATTTCATCGGACCTGAGTAAGGACCTCATCACTCACGTGACTTGAGTTTGGACATTTAGCACCTGCTAAATACTATCCCGTATAGCCTCCATTTGGATTTGGCCACTCCGGCATCCCCGCATAGGGCAATGTAGTCCTGGTGTATTTATAAAGTTTGTTATAGGAAGGTTTTTAATGCCACTATACGAGTAAAATCACATGGCGGTCACTTCCCTCCTTGCTGCCGCCGGCTTCCTGCTCTCCGCCTATGCGCTCTGGGTGGAATACCGGGCACGGAAAGCCGGCTACCGGCCGGCCTGCGACATCAGCGAGAGGATATCCTGCACCCGGGCGTTCACCAGCGAGTATGGGAGGATCGCCGGGCTGCCGAACGCCGTGTATGGCCTGGGGCTCTACCTGGTTGCCTTTGCCCTTTCCTGGACGCAGCAGCATCAGGCCCTGCTCTACCTTGCCGGGGCATCTGTCGCCGGATCGGCATACCTTGCCTACCTCTCTTATTTCAGGCTCCGGACATACTGCCTGGTCTGCACAGGGATATACCTGGTCAACATCCTGCTCCTTATCTTTGCGTATGCCGCGCTCTAGAATATCTTCTCTCCTGCTTACCGCAGTTTGCCGAGCTTCCGCTCGACCTCGCCGAGCTCCGCTTCCAGCCGCTCCAGCTCGTTCAATCTTTTAGGCGGCTGCCGCTTTTGGACTGCTTTCTTCTCCTGATGGCGCTCCTGCGGCACTGCAGGCAGGACAGGGGCATGCACGTGCCGGTGCTTCGGCTTGCGCATGGCAACCTCCGGCATCTTGGCCTTGAGCTCCTGCACCATCCTGCTGACCTCCTTCAGCTCGCGCCTGAGCTCGAGAATCTTCTTCGCCTTGAGCGTGCGGATGGACTTTATCTGCTCATACTGCTGCATGAACCGGATGGTCTCCCGGCTGGACTCGAGCACTGCCCGCCGCACAATCAGCGGCTCGGGGATGTGCATGAAGAATGTCTCTTTGGGGTCTTTCATGGTTCTTCAGGGGGGAAGAGCAGCTTGTCCACGAAATCCACCCGCTTCTCGATCTCGGTGATCTCCGCATGCCAGGCAGAGAGCTCATGATCCTCCCGGTTCTTGAGCTCATTGATCTGCGCAAGGGTCTTTTTCGCCTCGGCGATCTTCGTGCGGATGAGATGGAGGACATCGATCACGTCCTTGTACTCATCGATCTTGATAAACACCGGCGCTGTATTCATGGCAGTTACCTCTCAAACAATGCTTTATCCACATACATCAGCTTCCGCTGGACATCCTCGATGGCGCTGTCCGTCCGCTCGAAGAGCTTGTCCTGGTCGTTCTTCAGATTGTTCAGGCGCATCAGGGCCTGCTCAGACTCCCGCATCCGCCTCCTGATGATCTCGATGTTTTCGGTGATCTCCCGGAAATCATCACCCTTGATATACATGCTGCGCATGGTGCGCTGCTGCTCCGGCATCAGGGGCATCTCCCGGGACATCTCCCGCGGCCTCTGGTCTTGGTGGGCGGGCATCGGCCTGGGCGGCATCTGCTGCCGCTGGGAGGGCGGGGGAACGTGCATGGGCACCGGCATGGGGGAGAGCGGTGGCCGGATCAGGGGGCGCGGCCTGGGCACCTCAATACGCGGTGCAATGGGAGCATGCTCGCTCCTCTGGAGCGCCATCGGGCGGGGGACAGGCATAGGGCGCGGCGGCATACCGGGCATCATCTTTGGAGATTCCTGCTCCTTGGGCTCTGCAAGAAACGGCCTTTCTAACGGCGGCAGCGGCGGAGGAACTGGCATATCGAGCCCGCTCTGCCCATCTTTTTTCTTAAATAAGTCCCACACACCCATTCCTGTTTCTGATGCGCATACCCCTATTAAAATCTTTTGGAGTATTGGTGAGGGGTGACTATGATG
>DATDVW010000036.1:0-14929 GCA_035289865.1 Candidatus Nanoarchaeia archaeon | reverse complement strand
GCCGTTCCAGAGCGGTACCGGGATCTTGTTGACCTTCTTGACGTGTATCGCGCGCTGAACCGCGGCAGGGTCATTGACCTGGCCACCGCGATCGGGAGCATCTCCCCAGACCGCCCGCAGATCAGCCGTGCTCATTGGGAGCTCTTTGACCGGGATATATATCTTGCTTCTCTCTTACGGAATGACCAAGTCCCGGCTGCAAGCCAGCAGCAATCTATGATTGAGGATGCGCTCGCAAGCCAGATCGCTGCGGGAGTCGTCTACCTTCGTGCGGTGCTCAGTGCCGGAGAGCAGGCCGGGGCGGCAGACCGCTACCTCAGCCCGATCCGGGGCACCCTGGACACCCTGCTCCAGCCCTGTCATCGCGTCATGGCAGCCCGCCGGGGCCCCCAGGTGTTCTCCGGGGAAAAGCCCGCTGACCAGAAAGCGTACCGACAATAGGAGGTTACCATGCCAAAAACCCATTATGTGACCAGTGAAAGTGTGACTGAAGGACACCCGGACAAGATCTGCGACCAGATTGCGGACTCCATCCTGGACACCCTGCTGGTGCAGGATCCCAACTCCCGCGTCGCCATCGAATGCCTGACGACCACCGGGCTTGTCGTGGTGGTGGGAGAGGTCACCACTAGGGGATACGCGGATGTGCAGAGCATCGCGCGCAACACCCTGAAGGAGATCGGCTATACTGATCCGGAGTTCGGGATCGATTCTGCTGACGCCGGAGTCCTGGTGAGCATCCACGAGCAGAGCGCGGACATCAGCGTGGGAGTCACCGAGAGCGGCCAGCACGAGCAGGGCGCCGGGGACCAGGGCATGATGTACGGCTTTGCCTGCGATGAAACACCAGAGCTCATGCCGCTGCCGATCATCCTGGCGCACCGGCTGACCAGGAGGCTCGCCGAGGTGCGGAAGCTGGGAGAGATCCAGCATCTCGGGCCGGACGGCAAATCACAGGTCAGTGTCATGTACGAGGACGGCAAGCCCAAGAAGCTTACTGCAGTGGTGATCGCCCAGCAGCACAAGCCGGAGATCTCTGAAGAGCAGCTGAAGAGGGACATCCTGGAGAAGGTCGTCAAGCCGGTGTGCGGGAGCATGCTGGACAGCGAGAGCAATGTCCATATCAACGCCACGGGGAAATTCGTGATCGGGGGGCCTGAGGGGGATTCCGGCGTGACCGGCAGGAAGATCATCGTGGACTCGTATGGGGGCGTAGGGAGGCATGGCGGCGGGGCATTCTCCGGCAAGGATCCGAGCAAGGTTGACCGCTCAGGGGCATACTGTGCAAGATATGTGGCAAAAAACATCGTCGCTGCAGGCCTTGCATCGCGGTGCGAGGTGCAGCTGAGCTATGCCATCGGGGTGGCGCAGCCGACATCAGTGAACGTGGACTGCTTCGGCACAAACAAGGTCCCTGAGGAGAGGATAATCGAGCTGGTGCGGAAGCACTTCATGCTGACTCCCCGGGGGATCATCAGTTCCCTGAACCTCCGCAGGCCGATCTACAAGAAGACGGCAACCTATGGGCATTTCGGGAGGAATGACCCGGACTTCACCTGGGAAAGGACGGACAAGGCAGAGCTGCTGCGGAGAGAGGCCGGGCTGTAAGCCATGTACATAGACGCGCATGTCCATCTCCGGGATTTCAAGCAACAGCACAAGGAGACCATTGCCCACGGGCTGGAAGTGGCTGCTGACTCCGGGCTGGATGCGGTATTCGATATGCCGAATACTGATCCTGCGATCACCACGCGTGATGTTGTGGTTGAGCGGCTTGCCTTGGCCAGGGAGGCTGCTGTTCCCGGCGTATTCTACGGCATGTACATCGGCCTGACCGCTGACCAGGAGCAGGTCCGCCGCGCGGTGGACATCACCCGGACATTTCCCCAGGCCATCGGCATGAAGCTGTATGCCGGGCATTCTGTGGGTAATCTCGGCGTTACCGGGGAAGAAGAGCAGCAAGCGCTCTATGAGACATTGGCCCAGGAGGGCTATACCGGAGTGCTTGCGGTCCACTGCGAGAAGGAATCGGCGATGGAGCATCATCTCTGGAAACCCAGCAGGCCTATCACCCATTGTCATGCCCGGCCGGAATGGGCAGAGGTCGCCTCTGTCTACGACCAGCTCCGGTTTGCCGAGAAGGCGCGCTTTCCGGGAAAGCTGCACATCGCGCATATCTCCTCGCCCGGGGCAGTAGCCCTTGTCGCCGAGGCAAGACAGCACGGGCAGGATGTCTCCTGCGGCGTCTGCCCGCATCATCTCATCTATGACTGGGGCAAGATGCGCGAGCAGCAGGGCATCCTCTGGAAGATGAACCCGCCGCTGCGGGAGCCGCAGTCCCGGGACCGGATATTCCATTTCCTGCGGGAGGGGAAGATCGACTGGATAGAGACCGACCATGCGCCGCATTCATTGGATGAGAAGATGGAGCCCCCTTACCTGTCCGGCATCCCGGGCATCGCCTGGTGGCCGCTGTTCGCCGAATACCTCCGGCAGCAGGATTTCCCTGAACAGGCTATCGAGCGGGTCACCTTCTCCAACATCGCGGAGCGGTTCGGCCTGGACATCCAGAGGACGCGGCGGATGACGAAAGACCGGAGGGCTGATTATCCCTTCGACCCCTACCGGCAGCTTGCGGCCGAGCTCGGCCAAGCCGGACCAGCCCGGGCCTAGCGGTCAATAAATATCATATGCTTCTCTTTTCCTGAGAGCTCGCCGATAATCCGCCTGATCACCGCTTCCTTGGGGTCCGGCATGAGCTTCACCCGGTCCTTGATATCCTTGAAGCTGGCGAAGGGTGCCTCCTTCCTTGCCTCCAGGATCTCCCACATGTGCTTCTTGCCCACGCCGGGCAGCAGCTCAATCTGGTGCATCCTGGTGGTCATGGGCTGGGCATTGTTGAAGAACTCGACGAACCTGGCCTCGCTCTTCTCCACCAGGCTCTTCACCACGAACTTCAGCTCTGCGGTCGCCGTCGGGGTGAGCCGGTCCACCGCCAGCTTGCCGTTGATATGGTGTATCTTGTCCCGCTTGCCGTCGCCGATGTAGATCTCTTCCAGCGGCTGGAGAAAGACGTCTTTCTTGGGCACCAGCTCGAGAACAGTAAAATGATCCCTGCCGATAGCTTGCACTATCGGGGTCTTCCGGTGGCTCGGTTTCGTGTCAAACGGGTACCCATTCGGCAAAAAATCGAGCGTGATGGCATATTCTTCCTTACTTTTTCTTTTTTCCTGGTACATATTCCTGGACCGCATCAACGATCTTCTTCATGTTCTCCTTGCTGATCGTGACAATGTACCCCTGGAGTATCGCCTTGAGCTCCTCAACGGAAGCCGGCAGGATGTCGATGATCTTGCTGACGTGCTCATCCTTCATGCGGGGGATCTCCAGCTTCTGGAGCTTCCCCTTCAGCTCTGCGGACTTGGCATGGTCCAGGGAGACGAAGGTCTGCACGTACTCATCTGTCTTGGTGACGCGGATATTCGGCTCCTTGTCGCGCTTCTTGATCGCCTCGATATGGCTCTGGAGCTCGCTCAGGCTCAACGGCACTTCGCTGATTATCTTGGGATCGTTCATCGGAACCTCTTCAGGTGGACCGGGTGGACCACCACAGTCTTCTCCTTGGTGAAATCCAGGATGCGGACATGGTAGCATTTCCCCTCTTTCTTCATGACGGTCCCGGTCTTGCCGGCAAACCGGCGGAAATACATCCCCTTCTGGTAGGCGGGCTCCACTGTCAGGTGGACGCGCTCTCCCGGCTGGAATTCCTGCAGAAAGCGGCTCAGCCGCATCTTGCCGCGGTTGCCGCTCCCCTTGCTGAAGAGATGCCTTGTCTTTCTCCTGCTGCCGCCTATCCGTTTCATCCTGCCACCCTCTTCCCCCTAGTTTCCACCGCCCTATAAAAATCTTTCCCTTTCCAGCCCGGACCGCCCATTTTCCGCTACCGCAATAGGCATACTGGGGCATAGAAACATTTAAATAGTTGGGCACCACTTTGCGGTGTACATATATGCCTGGGGCATAACGAAGAACAACAAAAAACAATCATCGGGCGATCAGATGGGTATATTCTCAAAAATCAAGGAGCGGTTCCAGGGAGAGGATGAGCTTACCGGCGAAGAGCAGGGTGAGCAATACCTGGAGCTGGACAGCGGCAGCCAACAGGACCGGGAGAAGATTACGGTCCGCTCGTTCCTCATCGAGGATTTCAATGATGTGAAGGACATCCTGGACTCCCTCCGCGAGGGGAAGACCATCGCGCTGGTGAATGTCAAGCCGCTCAAGGACAAGGACCTCATCGAGCTGAAGCGCGCGGTGAACAAGCTGAAGAAGACCACTGACGCCATCGAGGGAGATATCGCCGGATTTGGCGACGACTGGATAGCGGTCACCCCCTCGTTTGCCCGCATCTACCGCAACAAGCGGACCGAGCCGGTCCAGGAAGCGTAAGGAGCATCAGTCCCTCCCTCTTTTTTCTGCACAATGTTTATAAAGAGCCTGCATTCTTTTCCCGATATGGGGTCACAACTGAATGGGCAGCTGTGTGCGATTTGCGGGCAGAAATCCCTGGCGCTGAGCGAGGAGCTGATTGACGTCCCGCATTTCGGCAAGACCTACATCTTCTCCATGAGCTGCGGCAGCTGCAAGTTCCACAAGTCTGATATCGAGGCTGCAGAGCAGCATCCTCCGGCACGATACACCTTCGAGGTGAACGGCAAGGACGACATCTCAGTCAAGATCGTGAAGAGCTCGGAGGCGACCGTCAAGATCCCGCACATCATCACCATCACTCCCGGGCCTGATGCAGAGGGGTATTTCACCAATGTGGAGGGGCTGCTGCAGCGTGTGATCTCCGCGATCCAGTCCGCGCGCGACAGCGCTGAGGACGAGGAGGACAAGAAGAAGGCGAAGAATCTCCTGAAGAAGCTGGACAAGGTCATCTGGGGGGATGAAAAGCTGAAGATCATCATCGAGGATCCTTCGGGAAATTCCGCGATCATCTCTGAACGGGCGGTGCAGGGGAAGCTCTAGCTATCTCCTCAAATCATTTCCCCAGATATTTTCTCTGCTTCTGCTTCGGGAAACGCTCCACCGCATACCGCAGCATGGTCCGGGGCATCTGCTTGTGGTGCTTGTCGAGAAACTTGTGGAGAAATTTTCCATCCCGCTTGCCTATCTCCCGGAGCATCCAGCCGACTGCCTTGTGGATGAGGTCGTGCCGGTCGTGCAGCAGGATTTCCGCTATCCGGAGCGTGTCGTCAAACCGGCCGTTCCTGATGAAATGGAACGTGGTGATGATGGCAATCCTCCGCTTCCAGAGATTGCCCGAACGGGCGAACCCATAGAGGATAGACTTATCCCGGTCCATCAGGTACCTGCCCAGGATCTTGTCCGCAATACAGTCGATCAGGTCCCAATTATTGCTGGCATGGATGTTCTTCAGGTAGAAATCCACTATCTGCCTGCCCCCTGCCCTTTCAAACTTGTATACCAGAATCAGCAATCCCGTCAGCCGGAATTCATGGATCCTGCTGTCGAGCAGCCTCTGCACAGCCTTCAACGGCGCATCGACATGCTTCTTTGCGATCTGCCGCTGCTCCGGGACCGTCAGGCCGATGAACCGGTCGCCCTCCCCGTACTCGCCTTTTCCGGTCTTGAAGAAGCGGGCATATACCTCTGCCTTTTCTGGACTGGAGAGCTGCCGCAGCTCCTGCTCTATGTTCATCCCCTTCCAGCAAACCTTTATAAATAAAAACCTATCCCTTCCTGCATGGCAAAAATCGGCATCATCGGCGGCTCCGGGCTGGACGACCCGAAGATGCTTCAGGATTCCCATGAACTTACCGTTTCTACGCCCTATGGCGCACCCAGCTCTCCGCTGACTGTCGGTAGGCTGCATGGCGCCGAGGTCGTCATCCTGGCGCGGCACGGCCGGGGGCACACCATCACGCCGAGCAAGGTGAATAACAAGGCGAACATCGCCAGCCTGAAAGCGCAGGGCGTTACCCACATCCTGGCGACCACTGCCTGCGGCAGCCTGCGCGAGGAGATCGGAAGGGGGCATTTTGTGGTGCTGGACCAGTTCATCGACTTCACCCGGCACCGGCAGGTGACCCATCATGATGATTTCACCAAGGGAATTGTGCATCCCTCCATGCCTGATCCCTTTGATAGCCGGCTGCGGCAGGCGCTCATCGCCGCTTCCCAACAGCTGGGATTCCCGACGCATGAGCGCGGAACTGTGGTAACTATTGAGGGGCCGAGGTTCTCCACCCGGGCGGAATCGCATATGTTCCGGCAGTGGGGGGCTGATGTGATCAACATGTCCACCGCCCCGGAATGCATCCTGGCGAATGAGATGGGTATGCCGTATGCGGCCATCGCCATGAGCACGGACTATGACTGTTGGAAGACCGGTGAGCAGCCGGTCACCTGGGAAGAGGTCCTTGCGGTGTTCAAGCGCAATGCGGAGAATGTCAAGCGCGTGCTCAGTGAAGCCGTGCGGGGGCTGCAATGAACCGCTGGAAATACGCCAAGGAGCGCAAGCCGGCCGCATACGCCGACTACTTCATCCCGCCGATGAACAAGGAGACGGTCATCACGGTAAAGAACTGGGCGATCACCAAGAAGCTGGTAGAGGGGAACAATAGGACGGTGTTCCAGGGGGATGTCACCTCGGTGGACGGCAAGCCGACAGACCGGACATTCCTCATCTACCACTATGACACGGTGCAGGACCTGAAGAAGAGACTCAAGAAGCACATGAAGCTGCTCACCCTGCGCCTCACCAGGAAGTACGACCAGGAGAACATGGAGAATTATTTTGACATCCAGGTGGTGTGATGGGCATTCATGTTGAATTCAACCCAGACCTTGCCCTGCGGGACTATGCGGAGTTCGAACAGGGGATCAGGAAGGAGGATGAGTGCGTCCCCCGGGAGCTGGCCGCGGGGAAGCGGTACCCTTTTCTCAAAAAAGGCCAGCGCATATTCTGGTTCAATGATGATCCTTTCTGGGGAAAAGGGGAGCTGCCTTTGGTGAGGACCGAGGGAGGGGAAAGGCTGTCCCGGCCGGTCGCCAGCATCAAGATCATCGAAGCCACGCATTTCCTACACCAGGGAGAGGTCTATACCAGGGGCGTCTATCAGGTCATCGCGGTGTTCACTGATGATGCCATCCATTTTGAATCCTATAAGCGGGTGAACTGATGGACATCAAATCTAAGATACGCACCATCCCCCACTGGCCGAAGCAGGGGGTGATGTTCAAGGACATCACGACCTTGCTGCAGGATCCTGCCGCGTTCCGCTATTCCATCCGGCGGATGCTGGACTACTGCGAGGGCAGGCAGATTGACGCTGTTGCCTCTGCAGAGAGCAGGGGATTCATCTTCGGAGCGGTGCTGGCGCATGAGCTGCACGCTGCCTTCGTGCCCCTGCGCAAGCCGGGGAAACTGCCTGCGAAGACCATCCGGCGGGATTTCCAGACGGAGTACAGCACCGATGCCTTTGAGATGCATGCGGACGCCATAACCCCCGGCCAGCGGGTGCTGATTGTGGATGATTTGCTTGCTACCGGGGGGACAGTGGAGGCTGCCGCCCAGCTGGTGGAGCAGCTGGGGGGGAAGGTCGCGGGGATCGCCTGCCTGATCGAGCTTTCCTTCCTCAACGGCAGGGAGCGGCTGCGGAATTATGACCTGTTCTCGCTGATCACCTATGATAAAGAACAATAATGATCAAGAGTAATACCCGCATACTTCCGAGGCATTGCGGGCATCAGCAGACCAGGAACACCTGCACTGCTATCATACCTTAGAAAGTGAACTGACGCATCTATTTACAGTTGAGGCCCACTGGCATATTATCCAGCCGAGGCGGCTGTATCAGGACAGTAAGCACTTCCCAAACTGATTCCCTACATCTTATCCAGCGCCCATCTGCCGGGGCCGGAGAGATAAAGGGTGAGGGCGGCGCCGAGCAGCGCAAGGTTCTTCAGGAAATTGATCATGCCTGCATCCGCAAGGCCGGCAAGCGGCGTTCCCAGGATGGTAAGGTCGAAGAAGAGGATGACCAACACCAGATAGAGCGCCAACACCAGCGCTGCCCGGCGCGCCTGCAGCCCAATCACGATCAGCAGCCCGCCGAATATCTCCAGCAGGGCGGCGATGATGACTGCTGCACCGGCCAGGGGCAGACCGACGCCGGCGGCATAGCCTGTCATGGTGTCAAAGGCAAAGAACTTCTGGATGCCGAAGATGAAGAACATAATTCCCAAGGTAAGCCGGAGGGGGAAGATGCTGAAAGGCTTCATGATGGGGATTCCGGGACATGTAAGTATATAAATCCTTCTTCAGCGTGATGGCGACGGCCTGACTATCCTCACCACTCCCTTATCCGCGTCAACTTCCACCAGGTCCCCATCTTTCAGCACCTGTGTCGCGACCTTCGTGCCTATGATACACGGCTTCTGCAGCTCCCGAGAAACAATTGCAGCATGCGAAGTTATCCCTCCCGTATCGGTGACGATCGCCGCTGCTTTTTTCATTAAAGGAACAAAATCCGGGGATGTTTCATTTGCAACCAGGATATCTCCTTCCTTAAATCTTGGAAAATCAGCAGGAGCCAACATGATCCTTGCAACTCCTGAAATGACTCCGCCCTTGCTCGCGACAGTGCCTTTCACTTCTGAGACGCCGGTGTCGGTCTTGGGCACTAAAGCGCCGATAGCTTCCATGAGCTCCCGACCCGTGAAGATGTACTCATGCTTCCCGTCTATGATACATCCATATCCGGCTTTCCTTTCAGCGAATTTTTTTGGAAGCTCAATGCGCTTATCGCTCTTCTTGAGGGCTTCAAGGATCTCATGACTTGAAAGATATACCATATCTGCATAAGTGATACCCCATCCCCGCGCCACCTTCTCCAGCCTTTTGCGTGAGGCAAACACCACCTTTGCCGTCACTTCTGCGCAATGCGTCCTCCAATAAGCGAAAGAAGCGATGATCTTCCATATCATCTCATCTTTTGATCTTGGCGGCAGCTTTGCGGGCTTGGATAAGGTTCCGAACTCACCTTTTTTAAGGACATCCTGTATATCGGCGACGCATTTCCCTACCGTGTACCCTTGGCCTTCCCAGTGGTGCGTACCAAACCAGGCAAAGGCCTTTACATGGGCCTCTATTGACCTGACCAGGGATGGATCATCGCTGATGAACCTGTAAGTAACCTTGTCTGGAGCGACGCCTGGGTGTTTTTTGCTGATCCGCTTTGCAAAGCCTTTAATCTCGATAGCCTGCTGCTCCAGCCACGTCCGTCGCATATACGGCCTTATCCTTTCCAGAATCTCGTCGTCAGATGAAACCAGGCTGCGCTTTTTTGCAATCTCTTCCTCGAATGATCCTGCACGAAACAAAAATCCCCATGCCCCTATCACCTCAAGATATGTCCGGAAAAGCTCAGCAAGGTAATCGATATCAGGAAGATATTCTTTTTCAAGGAGCGCGATATGATCCTCTTCAGCTTTTTTAGAAACCAGCTCGACCCTGTCGTAGAGTCTTCCGAGAGTCCCGTCTTCGTACGAACTTATGAACACGTCCCGCACGGCCTGTTCTCCCCTTTCCATGGTCTCGTGGTAACCGTCAAAAAAGATGATCCTAAAAACCTCCGTCGTCTGCGGGAAAATCCTATGGGCGCTTACCGTCTCATGCCAATGGGTCCAGAACGTCCCTGATATCACCGGCTGTTTCCACCGTCCGTAGTTGATCCACTTATCTCTTCTTATGTCCCGCCATATCTTCTTTGGAACAATTTCTCCCGTGCTCATGTTATGACCCTCACCACTCCCTTATCCGCGTCAACTTCTATGACATCCCCATCATGCAAGACTTTTGTGGCATTTTTGGTCCCTATCACGCACGGCTTCTGCAGCTCCCTGCTGACGATCGCGGCATGGCAGGTGATGCCCCCTTCATCCGTGACCAATACAGCCGCCTTCTTCAGGACCGGCATGAACTCCGGGCGCGTCATGGAGGTCACGATGATGTCGCCCTGTCTCATCTTGGGGAAATCCTCCTCGGAAAGGATTATCCTGGCTTTCCCTCTTGCCGTCCCCGGGGAGGCGGCAAATCCCCGGAGGAAGCCTGCCTTTTCTTCTTTCTCCGAGAACAATCCCCCTACCCTCCTGAACAGCTGCGCATCATCCGTGATCGCATATCCCCCGTTCACAAAGACCCAGACGCTTCCCTTGTCCCTGCCCCTGATCGCCCTGCGCTGGAGCCTCTCATCTAGCGTGCCCTTCATCAGCGCAACCATCTCATGAGGGGTGAATCCCAGGAGATCCTCTTCTGTCCAGCGCGGATGCTGCCGGCGGACCAGGGAAATCAGCTTCTGGAGGCTGTAATTCAGCCTGAGAACATTCGCCTTGCGCTCATCCTGCATGGCGATACACACCTCGATAAGATGCACGAAGCTTTCCAGCTCAGACCTCCTGCCTGCCGGAACATGGCTGAGGATAGCCTTCTTTTCCTTGGTGATCCCCTCCTCATCGGGCGGGTTGCCAGACGATGTTCTCCGTCTTTCTTCCTTTATATGGCTGCTGCCCAGGCGCGGCAGCGTGAAATAGCTCCCTTTTACCCAATAAAATTCCCGAAGCAGCTTCCGCGCCTTATCCGGGGCGTCTGCCCTGCGGGCTGCCTGCACAAACCTGATGAGGAATGAGGGAATGCTGGGCTGCACAAGCTTTGCGATATCTTCATCAGCCAATGATGGGGCGAGATTTTTGATATGCTTCGTCACCCAATACTCTCCCTTAGTGAGGGTAAACACCTCGGTCAGATACCCATACGATTGGACCCGTATGGCGAGATCGATGACATTCTCAAACGCCTGCCGTATCATCCCGATATCGCCGGACCGGAACTCAAAATAGACCTCTCCTGCTTTTTTGCTGAAGGCTCTTGAGCTTTCCCAGAACCTTTTTGCATACCCATCGATCCACCGCGGGCTGCTTTTGTTCTGCGCAATGAGGAACTGCGCTATCCTTGAAAAATCCCTGGGGTCATACGAGGCCCGGATATACTTGTTCTGGTAGAGCGAGAGGCCAAGGCGGAACCCTTCCTCAGACACCCGGGCAACTCCTCCTGCTGCCGCCATCCACTGGGGGACCATGAACAGGACATGGGTCTTGATGCCTTTCGGGTACCAGAATTTGTTCTGGAAAATATAATTACGATACTTATCAATGATGGCACTCTCCTGCCGATAGGCCCTGAGCGTCAGCGGCCGCATACCCTTTGCCATAATCCTTCTTCACTCCACACACTTATTGCACAGCCCTGCGGAAGAGCACTTCCCCTCGCTGATGCATCCTGCCTGCCTGAGCTCAGCGCTCATATCCATCGTTACGATGTGGTCCTTGACCGCGGACACCACGACGTTGGAAACTATACTGCTGACGCTCCCGTCAGCGCGCAGGTGATGGTTGATGATCTCATCAATCTTCTTCAGGCTGTCGTTGATGAGGTAGGCAGAGGCGTTCTTCTCCCCGGACATCACAAACCCGTTGACGAAGAAGGGGCAGCCCTTCATTTTCTCCAGGACCGCTGCAGCGTCTTTCGCCACAAAATCAACCCGCACCAGTATGAGGCCGGTCCTGTTGAGATTGACGCCGGCGTACTGGCTGAGGATGCCCTTCTCTTTCAGCTTCTGGATGCGGACATTGACGCTGGGCTGGCTGAGCTTCAGGCGGGATGCGATCTCCTGCTGCGGGATCTGGGGATCTTCCATGTGCCAGGCAAGGATCTGGAGATCCCGCTCATCGAGATTCAGGCGCTCTTTGATCATGGATTTTCTTTCTTATTCAACTATATAAAATTATCTATAATCTATTGGTATTATACTATTTTTCCCTATATTTATTGCAGTAAAGTTTATATCTTTTCTATTCTCAGGAAAGAGGGGTGAGGGATATGAGCAGCCTGCTTGTTGAGCTTCCTCCGATCAAAGAGGGAAGGATTTTCCATAAGATTAAGAAGCGGTGCATCTGCGGCAAGGTCTATATCGCAAAGAGCATCAGCAGGAAGTACTGCTATGCATGCTCGCCGCCGGATTAGCTATCCCTGCAGCAAGGCGGGCAACAACCGCATCTGCAATCCGCTTCAGGTTACAGACATCTTCTTCATTGTACTCCAGGAGCAGCCTGAGGTAGTCCTCATCACCGGTCGCCTGGAACCTCCGCCAGAGCAGGGAAGGATCGCCGCCCGCGATATTTCCGATGATTGTGCTTCTTTTGATGCCAAGCTGCTGCTCTATCTCCTTCAGGCTGCCGGTGAGCCCTGCCTGGCACGCAGCGTGCCTCAGGTCCAGGTGAGGAATGTCCGGGAGCAGATCAGGGAAGCGCCTGGTGATGCATGGCAAGTCAAATGCGCTGCCATTGAAGGTGAGCAGCAGCTTGTACTGCTGCAGCAGGGCCCCGAGCTGCTGGGTATCCCAGTTGATGCCCCTGATCATAGCCCGGTAGCGATCGCCGTCAGACCAGCCGAGCAGGATGATGCTATTCTTTCTCCCTACGCCTGTTGCCTCAATGTCCAGGAAGCAGGCCTGCTCGCGGAAATATGAGTACAGGCGCCAATGCTCCCTTGCCGGAAGGATAGAAGTGAAATATCCGGCATGGTCTGCCATGAGATGCTGCTTTGCCTGCCTGATCCTCCGGTCATAATAGGCCTTGCGCAGGGGTGAGATGCCCAGGATCCGCTTCCTGCTGAGGAACTCATTCCAGCTGCGGATTCCCTGCTGCCAGATCCTCTGCTCCAGGCGATCTCCTACCCGCTCCAGGAAGATGAAGCTCTGCCGGATCATCGTCAAGCGGGCTGATAATCTGGAGGAGATCTGGGGCTGCCAGGTGGATATACACCTTTGTGGCGCTGCTGTTCTTATGGCCGAGCAGGCGCTGCAGTGCATCCATACCGCATTTTCTCTGGGCAAGATGCGTGGCAAAGCTGTGGCGGAGCATATGGGGATGGCAGCGCTTCCTGATGCCTGCTGCCCGGGCAGCACGCTTCACGATCTGCTGGATGGAGCGGATGGTGAGGGGCATGCCTCTTGGGTTGGGAAACAGCAAATCCTGGTATCCCTGGGCAGCTGCATGGGTCTGGAGGGCCTCCTGTATCCTTCCGGGAATCCGGAATATCCTGTCCTTGTTGCCCTTTCCCTGCCGCACCCAGCCATATCCCTTCTCCAGCTCCAGATCCTTTACTTTCAGGTGTACCAGCTCACTTACCCTCAGTCCGACACCATACATCAGCGAAACAGCCAGATGGTGCTTTGGATTGGGGATAGCAGCAATGAGCTTATCTATCTCTTCCCTGCTCAGGAATTCCGGCAGGCGCCTGGCTTGCCTGGAATAGCGGATATTGGTGGTGAGATGGCGGTGCAGCACCTCCCTGAACAGGAAGGTGATGGCGTTCAGCTGGACATTGATGGTGCTTCCCGGGCCATCGGTGTACCTATTGAGGTAATCCAGGACATCCTGCTTGGTGATATATTTAATCTCCTTTCTGCATGCCCTGAGGAACCGCTGGACGCAGTGCATATAGGTCTTCACTGTCCGGCTGCTGTACTTCCTTCTGTTCATCTCCTGCTGCATCTTTTCTATGATCGTATCCATACCAGGCATATGGGGCGTGCAGCCTTATATACCCTGCGCGGGAGGATGTCCAGTGGAGGGAAAATGCTCTTTCTGCCTTTATACGCCGTATACGCCATGTATTTCCCTGTTTGGGGGCTGTCCAGTGCTCATCTGTTGCCCTCTCAGGCACCTCAAATGCAGAACTATTGGCTCAGGAGGATGCATTGAGCATTCCATCTTCTGGAAAGCTTCATGACCACCTTCACCTCAGGGTGGAAAACATTTGAGGTGTTTACCATGAGAGATACAACAGAAGTGTTTGCACATATCTGGCTTGCCCACCAGGAAAATAATGCAAGGCATTACGCAACCTTGCGCTGGCTGGAGAAGGCAAATATGCCCTTCCGGCAGAAGCTGGCCATCCTCCGCAGCGAGGAAGAGCGGCATGCCGCCAGGATAGCGGATATCGGACGGGAGGCTCAGCAGCTCAGGAAAGGGGGAAAGATCACCCCCTGGATACCCAATATAACCTCCCCCCTGGACGATCCTATCTTTGATGGCCATTGAGATGATACCCATCAGCACCTGATGACACCGGAATCTGCTGGATATAGGCCGTATATAACCAGAATTGGGGCGAGTTCGGTTATATAATGTTAAACTCAATAATTTTTTGGGCTAAAACGGATAAGGCGAGAAAACCTACGACTTTAAAAGCGAAAGCTTTATACACTAATCAATTTGAAAGGTTTGTGGGGGCGAGAAAACTTATAATCTAGGTGATAATATGGCAGAGACAAATAAACTGATTGTAGAATATCTTGACAAAATATATGATTTACCTTTGGAGAAACTTGTACCTAATCCCAATAATCCAAGGGAAAAATTCGTTGAATCAGAAGAAGATGAACTAATTGAATCAATCCTCTCTAAGGGAATCCTCAATCCAATAATTGTATATAAACGTAAAGATGATGGTAAATATGTTCTTTTGGATGGAGAACGTAGATATCGAGCTTGCCTTAAACTCAATATTAAAACAATCCCCGCCCACGTATTGGTACGAGAACCAACAACATTAGAAAACATATCGATGATGTTCCATATTCATAATGTACGTGAAGAATGGACGAATTTTGCCATTGCTATTTCTCTTAAGAAAGTAGTCGAAGAGATGGGGAGGAATATCCATAAATTAAATACCTCAGATATAAGAGAATTAAAAAAAGTGACATCTTTATCAGAATATAAGCTTAGAAAATACTTGAAGTTCTATGATTACCACGATGATGTTATTAAATTATTT